>CAYHNW010000006.1:0-31888 GCA_964358095.1 uncultured Candidatus Peribacteria bacterium | reverse complement strand
AAAAGGTTCCCCCAAACACGAAGATTTTGACGCCATCAGCTTGGCTGTGGCCAGCCCGGAAGCGATCCTCAGTTGGTCGCATGGGGAAGTGACCAAACCCGAAACCATTAATTACCGCACGCAAAAACCCGAACGCGACGGTCTTTTCTGTGAGCGCATTTTCGGTCCATCAAAGAACTGGGAATGTTACTGCGGAAAATACAAGCGCATTCGTTATAAGGGTGTGATTTGTGAAAAATGCGGTGTCGAAGTCACTCGTTCGTCCGTAAGACGCGATCGCATGGGTCATATTAGACTGGCCGTTCCTGTCACTCACATTTGGTTTCTCAGATCTACTCCGAGCCGCATTGGCCTGCTCTTAGATTTGCCGATTAAGACAATGGAACAAGTCGTATATTTTGCGGCTTACATTGTGATTACGGTTGATGAAAAAACTAAGGAAGAAGCAAAAGAACAGCTTTCCGTTGAATTTAAGAATTTTAAGAAGAAAATTCAGGAGGAATTCCATGAGAAAGCTAAAAAAAGTTCCAAAGGAGAAGGAACTTCCAAGTCTGACATGGAGACAGAGATGGCTCGACGCATAGAAGAATTGACCGAACAGCATACTATTGCAAAAGATGAACTGGAAGGCTTGCATATTGGCCGCGTACTCTCGGAATTGGAGTATAGAGATATGTCTATGAAATTTGGCCACGTCTTTAAGGGCGGAACCGGAGCTGAGGCTATTCGAGAAATAATTGGCAAAATAGATCTTAAAAAAATGATTGACGACCTGCAGGAAGAACTAAAGAAAACTTCCGGACAAAAGCAAAAGAAATTAATTAAAAGAATCAAACTTGCCGGCTCTCTTCTTAAGGCAAATATAAAGTCGGAATGGATGGTTATGACTGTGCTTCCGGTAATTCCACCAGACCTTCGCCCAATGGTGCAGCTTGATGGCGGACGCTTTGCCGCATCCGACCTCAACGATTTATATCGCCGAGTCATCAACCGCAATAATCGCTTGAAAAAGCTCATGTCTATTGGCGCACCAGAGGTAATTTGCAGAAATGAAAAGCGCATGATGCAAGAGGCCGTTGATACTCTCTTAAATAACAGCGCACGCGCCGGAAAAACTGTATTCAATACTGGCGACAAGCGAAAACTTCGCTCACTCTCCGACATGTTGAAGGGTAAACAAGGACGTTTCCGCCAAAATCTTCTTGGCAAGCGCGTTGACTACTCCGGTCGTTCCGTAATCGTCGTTGGTCCTCGCTTAAAACTCAATCAATGCGGTCTTCCAAAGATAATGGCATTGGAACTCTTCCGCCCATTTGTGATTGGCAGACTTATTCGCGACGGTTTTGCTCACAATATTAAGAATGCTGAAAAACTCATTCTCGCAAACCGCAAGGAGGTTTGGGACATTTTGGAAGATGTCACCAAAGATCACTACGTATTACTGAATCGCGCTCCAACTCTGCACAGACTTGGCATTCAGGCATTCCAGCCAGTTCTTGTAGAAGGTAAAGCTATTCAAATTCATCCGCTCGTTTGCGCCGCATTTAACGCAGACTTTGATGGAGACCAAATGGCCGTGCACGTTCCTCTTTCTACTCAAGCTCAGCGTGAAGCAAAGGAGCTGATCGCCGCAACGCGTAACTTACTTAAACCGTCCGCAGGCGAGCCCACAATCACACCAACTCAAGACATGATTCTGGGCTGTTTCTATTTGACGAAGATAGTGAAAAACAAGAAAGGCGAAGGCATGATTTTTGCAGACATGAACGAAGCTGTTGCAGCTCACAAAATGAATCATGTTCATCTGCAAGCTGCAGTCAAAGCTCGCATTAAATTGGTGGATGGCAGTACTCAAATTATTGAAACTTCTGTTGGCCGTTTGATTTTCAATAGCGTTGTTCCGCGTGAACTCGGCTTTTTAAATAAGACGATGGATAAGAAGGAGCTGAATGATCTTATTTCTACCTCATTTAATGTTTGCGGCGAAGACGTTACCGGCCAGTTGGCTGATGAAATTAAGAGGATTGGCTTTGAATTTGCCACCAGTTCGGGTCTCACTATCGGTTTAACGGACATGGTTGTTCCGGTAGAAAAAGAAAAGATTATAGAAGATGCTTCCGAAGTCATTCGAAAAATTAACAATCAGTATTGGAAGGGTTTGGTAACCGATGACGAACGCTATACCCATACAATTAAAGTTTGGACTAACACAAAGTCGTTGATCACCGATTCCATGGTTCACGCCATTACCGAGGAAAACGACATTCATTACATGATTGCTTCCGGTGCTCGTGGTAACTGGGGTCAAGTGACTCAGCTCTGCGGTATGAAAGGTTTGGTTGCAAATCCTGCTGGCCGCACGATTGAACTTCCAATTAAATCAAACTTAAAAGAAGGATTCACCATTTTGGAATACTTCATTGCAACTCATGGCGGACGAAAAGGTAAATCTGACACCGCTCTAAAGACGGCAGAAGCTGGCTACCTCACGCGTCGTTTGGTTGATGCTGTTCAAGATATTATTATTAAAGAAATTGATTGTGGCACCACCGATTACATGACCATTTTGCGCAAAGACGCTGAAGCTTTTGGCAATAAGGCTTTTGATAAAAAGATTTTTGGCCGCGTTTTGGCCACTCCGGTCGCCGATCCAAAGACAGGCGAAATTTATCTTAAAGAAGGACTAGAAATAAACAAAGCTGCGCTCGAAGTTTTAAACAAAGCAAAAATAGATGCTGTGGCTATCCGCTCCATAGTGACGTGCAGAGCTGAGAATGGCATTTGTCAGAAATGCTACGGCCACGACCTTGGCACCCACCGTGTTGCCCAAATAGGAACCGCCGTTGGCATTATAGCTGCACAGTCAATCGGTGAACCAGGTACGCAGCTCACGATGAGAACATTCCACATGGGTGGCGTAGCCGAAGGTCAGGATATTACTCAAGGTCTTACTCGTGTTGAAGAATTATTTGAAGCTCGCGCTCCAAAATCTCCGGCAATTCTGGCCGAGATAGATGGCACTGCAAAAATCCACCGCAAGGGGCATTTGACCGAGGTTTTCGTAACTTCTGATGGTCCCATTAGCAGAGCATATTTTGTGGAAGGCACCGATGTGATTCAAGTAAAAATCGGTGACAAAGTTAAAGAAAAAGAAGTATTGGCAAAATCCACTCAATTTAAAAATATACTTCGCTGTGAAGAAAATGGCGTAATTCATGACATCTCTGACAATAAAATCGTCGTAATGACGCACGGAGCGGTTGAAAAAATCTACAAGATTCCGTTTGGGAAATCCTTAAAAGTTACAAATGGCAAAAAAGTAAAGAAAGGCGACGCGTTAACTTCCGGCCATTTGAATCTGCGCGAACTAATGAGACTTACAGACATCCACAGCGTGTTACGCTACATAGTGAGCGAAGTTCAGAACATTTATGCTTCACAAGGTCAAAACATTAACGATAAACACGTCGAAATTATTGCCAGACAAATGCTTAGCAAGTGCCGCATCGTTGATTCGGGCGATACTTTAGCTTTGCCGGGTGAAATCGCGAATGTGATTGCCACCGAACGAATGAACGAAAAATTGGTTGCTCACAAAAAGAAACCTGTTCAATTTGAGCGCTTATTGCTTGGCCTCACTCGTATTTCTCTCTATACAGACAGCTGGCTCTCTGCCGCAAGTTTCCAAGAAACAATCCGCGTATTAGTAGAAGCTTCAACAACTCGCCGCGTTGACCATCTGCAAGGTCTAAAAGAAAATGTCATTATCGGCAAACTTATTCCCGCGGGTGAAACCTTTAGGCGTAGACACCCGGAACTCATCAAATAGATTGACTCCGTATATTATTTAGCTACACTTATCACGCTTATGCCAACAATAAACCAATTAGTGAAACATCCACGGAGGGCTCAGCACAAAAAATCCAAAGCTCCGGTTCTGCAATTTGGTTGGAACTCGCTGAAACAGAGACTAACAAAGCTTCCTGCTCCGATTAAGAGGGGCGTTTGCATTAAGGTAACAACTATGACACCAAAGAAACCGAACTCGGCTTTACGAAAGATTGCCAAAGTTCGCCTCACCAATGGTCTGGAAGTTGTCGCATACATTCCGGGCGAAGGACACAATTTACAAGAACACTCAGTGGTTATGATTCGCGGAGGCAGAGTTAAGGATTTGCCGGGTGTCCGCTATCACATCATTCGAGGATTACTCGATACTCAAGGCGTAACCGCCCGCCGAAGAGGTCGTTCACAATATGGCGCAAAGAGACCTAAATAATTAAGAGCTTTTATGAATAAAGGAATTTCGTACATCCCAGAGGGTTCAACCGCATTACAAGAAAGATTTATAAATTCAATAATGAAGTGTGGCAAAAAGTCCACGGCTCGCAGAATTTTCAAAGATGCTTTTGTGGAAATTGCAAACCAAGGTGGCCAAGATCCAGAGCGCACTTTTGAAAAAGCTATTGAAAACGTAAAGCCGACTATGGAAGTTCGCCCAAAGAGAATTGGTGGCGCCGTCTATCAAATTCCGGTTGAAGTAAAACCGGGTCGCCAGATGTCTCTCACTTTCCGTTGGATTATTGGTGCAGCACGTATGAGTAAAGGCCGCCCGATGGCAATAAAGCTCGCATCGGTTTTGATTGAAGCTGCGAATGGCGCGGGACCTGCAGTCAAAAAGCGCGACGACGTACACAAGATGGCACAGGCAAACAAGGCTTTTGCACACTTTGCGAAGTATTAGAAGTGAGTCATGGCATTTTGGTATGGCATTCACATGAACCGGCTGTCGGCTCGCCTTAGCTCGCCGCATCCTTCCTCTCGGTTTTGCTTTCGCTAAAAGCAAAACCTGCGAGAATCATGTTCATGCCACACACAAAACACCATGACGGTTTTAGTCTTGAAATCCACGCTCCGCACTTTGGGGTCACTCGGCTGCGCTAGTTGTTCGCTACCAAACGCAAATTTGACAAATAGTACGCCAAAATCACAAATGGTCAAACATCACCTGTAGATTTGTGCACGCGCACAGGCTTAACCTGTAAATTGCACCACATTTATTACATTTCTGGCCTTATTGGGAAGGCCAGCCGCCCACTTGACGGTCGGGGGGGTATGTTATGATATTGGTAGGTGCAATTGTTTTGGTTGTCGCAGCCGTCATCGGCGTAACCATGACTAGTTCACGGTTCTCCAAGGGCAGTTTGAATGTAATACCGCCAGCCCTCAATGTTCAAAACGCCTGCCCTGAAGCACCAAGAATCGCTTATCGTGCCAATGTAAATGCAGCCGGAAATCAGCGCGGTTTATACGGCGTTCAATTAACGTCGGGTTCTTTTCAGCAAATAAAAAATTATCTTGAGAATGGTTGTAATTTAAAAACGGTTATAAAGGGAACGCCTGCTTTTGCAGGATCACGGAATAGTGACATTTTTGAATGTCAGACAGCAGAATCATCTAGCACATCTTTTTACTGTCATTTCGGTCAATCTTATCGTTTTGCTCGAAATATGAGGGAAGCTAACCCCCACGATACGGTATTGGCAGATACGTACATAAATATTGCACAGACTGGCGATAATGAATTCACAATGAGAACCGAAGGACGTGTTTTAGACGGATCCCATGTCGAACCTTTTGCACCTACAGCTATAGGAGTAAATCCGGATTTTAATGGCATAGTCACCGTGTTTGCTTCTCGTTAAAAATTCGACCAATCCCTGATTAGTTCTTGAAACAAAACTTTTATCCCCAGCAATATAACGCTGGGGATTTTTGTTAATATGTGATTTGCTGGCCAACGGTCGGCTTGGCCGACCCCGCTTGGCCGCATTTGCTTAATGACGGCACCCGGCCTTGGCCTTGGGCACGGCACTCGCATCAGCTTGACTTAACCTGTTCTCTCCTTGATACTGCACCCGTTGTTTTAATTTATTTAATATCCTTTTTTATGGCTGAAGATTTACGGTTTACCCGAAACATTGGCATTATTGCTCACATTGATGCTGGCAAAACAACGACTACCGAGCGCGTGCTTTTTTACACCGGACGCAAACACAAAATCGGCGAAGTGCACGAAGGCGCAGCCGAAATGGATTGGATGGAGCAAGAAAAAGAGCGTGGCATTACGATTACCGCCGCGGCCACTACTTGTTTTTGGAAACCGACCGACGAAGATCAAAAATATCTATTCAACATTATTGACACCCCGGGACACGTGGACTTCACGGTAGAAGTGGAACGCAGTTTGCGCGTGCTGGATGGCGGCGTGGTTGTATTTGATGGTTCGCAGGGCGTGGAGCCTCAATCCGAAACTGTGTGGAGGCAAGCGGATAAATATAACGTGCCACGATTGGCCTTTGTGAATAAAATGGACAAAATAGGCGCAGACTTCTTCATGAGCTTGGACTCAATTCATCAAAGACTTTCAAAAAACGGCGTTGCTGTTCAACTCCCAATTGGCTTTGAAGGCAGCTTTAGCGGAGTCGTGGATCTCATTTTGCGAAAGGCTTATAAGTTCGAAGGCGAAAATGGCGAAAAAATTATCGAAATTCCGATTCCGGACGACATGAAAGATCAAGTTGAAGAATATCGCCACAAGGTCGTTGAAAAAGCATCGGAGTTTGATGACGAATTGATGGGAAAATATATTGAAGGAAAAGAATTGACGCTTGAAGAAATTCGTCGCGGACTTCGCATTGGAGTCATTAAAGGTGAAGTTTATCCGGTTTTCTGCGGGAGCTCGCTTAAAAATATCGGCGTGCAGTTGGTACTAAACGCAGTTTGTTATTACCTCCCTTCTCCGATGGAGATTCCGCCCGTAAAGGGCATAAATCCAAATAATGGAAAAGAAGAAGAGCGCCATTCTGACGCAAAAGAACCGTTCGCGGCTTTGGCGTTCAAAATTGCAACGGATCCATTTGTTGGAAAACTCGCTTTCTTCCGCGTTTATTCCGGCCATATGGAAACCGGCTCGTACGTTTATAACGCAACCAGCGAACAAAAAGAACGCGTCGGACGTATGGTTCGCCTTCACGCAAATCACCGCGAGGAAATTAAAGAAGTTTCCGCCGGTGACATTGCTGCCCTCATCGGTCCAAAGCAAACTTTCACAGGCGACACTCTTTGCGACCCCGATCATCCACTTATTCTTGAATCAATTGAATTTCCAGACCCGGTTATTGCAATTGCAATTGAACCAAAGACAAAAGCAGACCAAGAAAAAATGGGCATTGCTCTGCAGAAATTGGCAGAAGAAGATCCTACTTTCCAAGTAAAAACAAACGAAGAAACTGGCCAGACTATTATTTCCGGCATGGGCGAGCTTCATTTGGATATCATCGTGGATCGCATGCGTCGCGAATTTAAAGTTGAAGCCAATGTTGGTAATCCTCAGGTTGCTTACAAAGAAACTATCGGCCGCCCTGCGGAAGGAGAAGAGAAATACGTCAAACAGACTGGTGGTCACGGTCAATATGGTCACGTCTTGTTACGCGTTAAACCTTTGGAGCGCGGTGCCGGTTACAAATTCGTAGATAAAATCATCGGCGGACGCATTCCTCGTGAATTTATTCCGGCCGTTGATAAGGGTATTAAAGAAGCCCTCACTCGCGGCGTGGTTGCCGGTTATCCTCTCGTGGATATTGAGGTAGAGCTTTATGACGGTTCTTACCACGATGTTGACTCTTCGGAATTGGCATTTAAAATCGCCGGATCTCTCGCTTTTCAACAAGCTGCAAAACGCGGCGATGCTCACTTGCTAGAACCAATCATGAACGTGGAAGTTGTGAGTCCGGAAAATTTCTTTGGAGATGTTATGGGAAATTTGAGCTCACGTCGCGGACAAATTTATGAGAGCGGCGATCGCGGTATGGCAAAGTTTATTAAAGCTAACGTGCCTCTTTCAGAGATGTTTGGCTACGCCACTGATTTGCGCTCTATGACTCAAGGTCGCGCGTCTTACAGCATGGAATTTGGCCATTATCAAAAAGTGCCAAACAACGTTGCTGAAAAGATAAAAGAGACTCGCGGCACCGGCACAGCGAGAGCGTAGAAACCTAATTTTGCCTTGCAAAGCGCAGTTTCTTCCTCTAAAATCACTTTCGCCTGCCTTCATAAAATGGTGGGTAAACCCTATACTCTAACCCCTTATTCCTATGGCAGATCAAGTCAAGTTTGACCGCGCTAAACCACACGTTAACGTCGGCACTATTGGCCACGTAGACCACGGCAAGACAACTCTTACCGCAGCTATTACGATGGTATGTTCATCAAAATGGCCAAGCGCATCTAACAAATCGGTTCGTTACGATCAAATCGACAATGCTCCAGAAGAAAAGGCTAGAGGCATTACAATCGCAACTTCTCACCAAGAATACGAAACTCCAAACAGACACTACGCTCACGTAGACTGTCCGGGACATGCCGACTATATCAAGAACATGATTACTGGTGCCGCTCAAATGGATGGCGCCATCCTCGTGGTTTCTGCTGCAGACGGACCTATGCCCCAGACTCGCGAGCACATTCTTTTGGCTAAACAAGTAAATGTTCCATACATCGTTGTTTTCATGAACAAGATGGATATGGCCGATCCGGATATTGCCCAACTTACAGAAATGGAAATCCGCGAACTTTTGACAAAGTACGGCTTCCCAGGCGACAAAACTCCTATCATCAAGGGTTCCGCTTTGAAAGCTATGGAAAATCCAAATGATCCAGAGGCTTCAAAACCAATCATTGAATTGCTCGAGGCTCTTGATTCATATATCCCGGTTCCACAGAGACCACTCGACAAGCCATTTTTGATGCCTGTTGAAGATGTCTTCTCGATCAAAGGCCGCGGCACTGTTGCCACCGGCAGAATTGAGCAGGGTATTGTTAAGATCAACGAAGAAGTTGAACTAGTCGGTATCCGCCCAACGAGAAAGACTGTTGTGACTGGCGTTGAAATGTTTAAGAAATTGCTCGATCAGGGTCAAGCTGGCGACAACGTCGGTTTGCTTCTCCGCGGTATTGAAAAAGATGATATCGAACGCGGCCAAGTTCTTGCCAAGCCGGGTTCAATCACTCCTCATACCAAGTTTGAGGCAGAAGTTATTATTTTGACTAAAGAAGAAGGTGGCCGTCACACTCCGTTTTTCAAGGGCTACAAACCACAATTCTACATTAGAACGACAGACGTGACCGGTTCTGTTGAACTTCCGGCTGGTGCAGAAATGGTTATGCCAGGCGACAACGTCAAATTGGTTATCACGTTGGGTGTTCCGGTCGCTATGGATGAAGGTCTTCGCTTCGCAGTTCGCGAAGGCGGCAAGACTGTCGGTGCCGGTGTCGTTGCAAAGATTCTCGAGTAATTTAATTCGTACTTTTTACCTTTTATTACATGGCCGCAGCAACTGGTCAAAAAATTAGAATTAAAATTCGCGCCTTCGATCACAAGGTCGTCGATGAGTCCACAAAACTCATCATCGAAACTGCGGAAAAATCCGGCGCTATTATTGCCGGACCAATCCCCCTTCCTACCAAAATTGATAAGTTCACGGTCAACCGCTCAACATTCGTTCACAAAAACAGTCGCGAGCAGTTTGAAATGCGAACTCACAACAGACTGATAGACATTACCGACTCTACGCCAAAGACGATTGATGCGTTGAGTCACCTGAGTCTACCGGCCGGTGTGGATATCGAGATCAAAATGATCAACGACGTGGAGAAAGCGGCTAAATAAATTAGGCCAAGTTTCACAGAAATTAAAGGACGGCTTATGGATTAAGTTTCAGGGTCGTCTTTTTTTCGCCTGGGGCTGCGACCGCCTCCGCGTGTGCGCCACTCTCCTCTCCTAACGTGGTGGCAAAGGCAGGCAATTGCTCGCTCGCAAGTTTACGCAAAATCTCTTGGACTTCACTGACGCTACTCGATCCAGCCAGCGCGTCTCTCATCAGCTGCATGGCGCCATTTGCCGCTTTTGCGGCAGCAATCAACGGTGTCATTGTTTCGGTTGCGAATTTCTCAATAAGATCTTCCATTGCGGATTTTGCTTTCGGCAATCCTTGTTTTTCTTTAAAACTTTTTGCAAAACCATCAAATTCCACCCCTAGTGCCTTTAAAGCTGCTACCATCGGAGCTGTCATAAACGGAGCCTCGTTTGTTAACTCATGCATTATTTTGTATTGCCACATTGCGTTGAAATATCTGGATGTATGGACGATTCTCGTGGCTGCCGACATGCTTTGCATCACTGTTCTCAATAATCCAAACTGAGCTCCAAATTTCTGTTGAAAAATTTTTATATCCCCCGCAACTATTCTGAAATATTCGGGATATTTAAAATTTTCATCCACGCGCTCTTGCAAAACATTTCTTCTGGAAAGAACGGGGTTCTCTCCTTCCCATGGCAATTCTGCTAAATCCATTGATGCAAATTCCCTTCTTACCACTTGTTCCGTGCCAAGCGGATACCGCACACCAACGTTAATTCTCAATCCAAGATTTCTGAACGCAATAAAAACCGCCTGCGGATCTCCGTTGCGATTTATCGCATCAACTACCGTTTTTAGTAGAGCGATAACTCCAAGCTCTTTGTGCGCAATTGCCTCATTAAAATGAGGGTCGCGAACATTTATCAGGCGATCCATATCATCGGTTAAAACCTCTATATCTGCACCGCTATAACCGGTTGAAGTCATGCCCTGCACTGGCACTTCATTTCTTAAACGTAATCGTCTTTTTCCGTCTTCCAATTCTTCAAATAATCCTTCAAGGGTGGCAATTACCAACTCATAGAGCTTGCTAATTACTTCATTTCGAGCTGCAAAAAGCGCAACTTGCGGTAGGTCGGCACTTGGCAATTCTATAGGCAATAATTCACCTTCGGCAGTATCTCCCTTTGCGGCCATGACAGCCCTGAGGTCATCAAGCGTTTTAATTTTTTCTGATCCTTCACCATAAAGGCGAACGCCCGGCTTTTTTGGGGAAATCACGGCTTCTACTTGAGCGGATACACCAGCTCCATGAACAGTTTCGCTTTCGCCAGACGCACCAGCTATCGGCTCTATAATAAGATCAAATAAGTCTTCTTCTCCCCTGTCAGTTGGTGTCATATTCATATTTAATATATTATTAAGAGTTGCAAGCTTACCAGTTATTAGCCGTTTGTCAAGCTAAGTTGCGCCCCTAAATTGACAAGGTAATCGCTAATCTGTAGTTTCTTACCGCATCTCAAGAAAAAAATTCGTACCTAAAAAGTACGTTAGAAAGAGGCTCAAGGCTCCCCGCTCTGCGGGAGAGGGATAAACTCCCACCAAGTCCAAGAGCTTCAGATGAATCTGCCCTTTGCCCTCTGGGCTTCGGCAGACAAGTAATCTCTAACCTCCACTTCTATGCCAGGAATTCTGGGCAGAAAAATAGGCATGACCCGCGTTTTCCAAGACGATGGCCGCGTGATCCCGGTCACTCTCGTGAGCTGTTCACCCTCAACGGTGGTACAGATCAAGACAGTAGACAAAGACGGATATCCGGCGATAGTCCTCGGTTTTGAGGCATTAAAAAAACCTCGCAAAACCAAGAAGTATCGGTTCCTGAGAGAATTCCGCGTTGAGAAACCGGAAGAATACAAGGTCGGTGACCTCGTAACGGTTGAGAAGTTTAAAGATATTAAAGAAGTTACGATTTCCGCTATTTCAAAAGGTAAGGGCTTTGCCGGCTTCATGAAGAGACATAACTTTGCCTCTGGTCCGGGAGGCCACGGAAGTCACCACAAACGCGAACCTGGTTCAATCGGCGCACGTTCCAAGCCTGGTCGCATTCATAAGGGCAAGAAGATGGCCGGTCACATGGGTTACGATAAGGTCACCCTGAGGAATGTTCCGCTGATACAGATTGATATTGAGAGAAATCTGCTTGCAATAAATGGCCAAGTTCCAGGCCCAAAGGGCGGCTTTGTAACGGTAAAAGCCTAATATAATCTCAAATGAAAATCCCACTTTATTCACAAGACGGAAGCAAGACCGGAGAAGTCGATGTGTCGGAAAAAATCTTTGGAATCGAGTCAAATAAGGGGCTGATCCACAAGATGCTCGTCCGCCAACTCGCAAATGCCAGACACCCAATCGCCCACACTCTCACTAAAGGTGAAACTCGCGGCGGAGGCAAAAAGCCATATGCTCAAAAAGGCACGGGTCGCGCAAGGCAAGGTTCTATTACAAACCCACATTATCGCGGTGGCGGTGTTGCTTTTGGTCCGAGAAATACCAGAAATTTTTATACTCGCGCTTCAAAGAAGGAACGCAGAATTGCGTTGTTCGGCATCCTGTCTGAAAAGGCTAAGGAATCACAAATTTCCGCATTTGAAGGATATTCCGTTGAAGCTCCGAAGACCAAGACTTTTGCGAACATGCTCAAAAAAATGGCGTTTAAGAAAGATGTTTTGTTTGTTCTTCCGGCAAAAAATGAGGTATTTGTTCGCAGTGCAAGGAATGTGCCAAGCGTTAAAACCATTTTGGTAAATTACGTTAATCCGGCTGACCTCTTAAAATTCCGCGATGTCGTATTTTTCAAGGACGCTTTACCCAAATTAGAAGAATTATTTCTATGAAAACTTTTGACATTTTAATAAAACCAGTGATTACGGAAAAAGCGACTTCCAATGAGAAAGAAGGCAAATACCAATTTTTCGTCAGAAAAGATGCTACAAAAGTTGATATTCGCAAAGCCTTCCAGCAAGTCTATGGCACACCGGTCGTAAAAGTGAACATTATGGTAACTGCAGAAAAAAAGCGACTTGGCAAAAATCGCCGGGAGATGACCAAGAAACATTCTCTTAAAAAAGTAATCATTACTACAAAAGGCCGCAAGGCAGTTGACGTGATGAAGCCTAAAATGAAAGCTTAATTTAATACCATGCCTCTCAAAAAATTCAAACCAGTTACCCCGGGTCAACGCTTTAGGATCAGCCTGACATACGAAGAGCTCACGAAGCACACGCCGGAAAAAGCCTTGCGCATGAGGATTCAGAAGCATGCCGGCCGCAATAATCAGGGTAGGCTCACTGTGCGTCACCGAGGTGGTGGCAACAAAGTGCTTTATCGTTTAATTGATTTTAAGCAAACCTCCAAGATCGACATTCCGGGTAAAGTTTCCGCAATTGAATACGATCCTTTCCGTACATGTTTCATTATGCTTGTGACTTACGCCGATGGTGAGAAAAAATACCACATCGCACCGGAAGGCATGAAAGTTGGAACTTCTATTATCACAAAGCAAAAGGCAAAAATTAAGGTTGGAAATCGCATTCAGCTTAAAAATATTCCGGTCGGTTTTGAGATTCACAACTTAGAGATAACACAGGGCAAGGGTGGCCAAATTATTCGCAGCGCCGGTTCATGCGCTCGTCTGATTTCGTTAGAAGGTGCTTATGCACAAGTCGAACTTCCGTCAAAAGAAGTTAGGTTTGTGCATACGAACTGCTATGCCACAATCGGCCGCGTCAGTAACGTAGATCACAACTTGATTAGCCTTGGTAAGGCAGGTCGCGCCCGCTGGAAGGGTTTACGTCCAGAAGTTCAGGGTAAAGCCATGAACCCGATAGATCATCCGCATGGTGGAGGTGAAGGTGGCGCAAAAATCGGTATGGTACACCCAAAAACGCCGTGGGGCGCTCCAGCTCTTGGTCACAAAACTCGCAAGCGCGGCAAATGGACAGATCGTTTCATTGTTAAAACCCGCAAGGGCAAGCAATTAATTAAGACTGACTGAGTTAAATAATCCCCTCTTTATGTCCCACAGAAGTGCAAAAAAAGGCCCATACGTAGATCTTAAATTGTCAAAGAAGATCGCGGCGCTAAACGCAGTAGGTCAGAAAAAAATTGTTAAGACCTGGGCTCGCGAGTGCCAAATTCCTCCGGAATTTGTGGGTCACACGTTCGGTGTTCATAATGGCAAGCAGCACATTCCGGTTTTTATTTCAGAAAATATGGTTGGCCACAGACTCGGTGAGTTTGCTCCAACTCGCAAATTTAAGGCTCACGGCGGGCGCTTGGCTCGCGAAGTTGCTGCTTCCGGTCCAACCGGAGGTGCAGCATCGGCGGGAGCTCCTGGAGCACCGGTTCCGCAGGGCGGAGCGGCGTCAGCAGCACCAGCTAAATAATTAACTTATAGGATCATGAAAGCCATTAGAAGATATCTCAGAATCGCTCCAAAAAAGGTAAACCTCGTCGCTGACTTGGTGCGCGGCAAACCGGTGGAGTATGCGATAAATCTGTTGAAATTTATCCCTAAGCACGCGGCAAAGCCGATGCTCGATACTATAAAGTCGGCCGTTGCCAATGCAGAAAATAATTTCAAACAGAAGAAGAGCGACCTTTATATCAGCAAAATTGTCGTCAACGAGGGTTCAACGCTCAAGAGATCCAGACCGGTTTCTCGCGGCAGGTCGCATCCTATCTTAAAAAGAACTTCACATATCGTCGTTGAAGTTGCTGTAAAACCCGGAGCAGAAAAGGTGGAGAAGAAAGTAACAAAGAGAACTGAAAGCGCGGCTAAAGAAAAAATTACACCTAAACCTAAATCCTAATTCCTCTCTCTTATGGGTCAAAAAGCACATCCGGTTGGACTACGCATCGGCATAAACCGCACTTGGGATTCAAAATGGTACGCAAACAAGCACAATTATGCGAAGATGCTCCATAACGATTTGGAGCTCCGCGCTACCATAATAAAGAAGCTTAGCGAAGCTGGTGTGTCTCAGATTGAGATCCAAAGAAGCGCTAATCAGGTGACCCTAAATATTCACACCTCTCGTCCCGGTATTGTAATCGGGGGTCAAGGTGCGGGTATAGAGACTTTGAGACAAGCTTTGGAATCGAAATTTCATGAGAAATTCAACATTAATGTTAAGGAAATAAAGAAACCTTATCAGGATGCCGCAATCATAAGCGAACTGGTGGGCAAGCAAATTGAAAAGAGAATCCCCTATCGCCGCGTATGCAAAATGACAATCGAACGCGCTATGGAGTCTGGGGCAAAGGGTGTAAAGATTAACTGCGCCGGCCGTCTAAATGGCGTTGAAATTGCCCGCACTGAGTTCTTTTCAGCCGGCAAAATCCCCCTGCAAACGCTTCGTTCAGATATTGATTATGCTTGCTTTCGCGCCATAACGACTTATGGAACAATTGGCGTCAAAGTCTGGGTATATAAAGGCGAAGTCTTCAATTAAAACTATCTATTATGTTACAACCTGCTAAGACTAAATATAGAAAATGGCATAGACTGCGCAATAGTCAGTATGGTGTTGCGACATCTGGGACGACGCTGGCCTTCGGAAGCTTTGGACTCAAAACTGTTGAGGGCGGCGAAATCAACTCCAGACAGATTGAAGCTTCTAGAAAAGCGATGACTCACTGCCTAAAACGCGGCGGTAAGGTTTGGATCCGTATATTCCCGCACAAACCTATTACGAGAAAAGCAGCTGAGGTTCCCATGGGCGCTGGAAAAGGTACGGTTGAACTATACGCAGCTCAAGTAAAAGCCGGACATATGCTTATGGAAATGGACGGTGTACCAGAAGAGTTGGCTCGTACAGCTATGTACCTGGCAGCCAGTAAACTACCGGTAAAAACTAAGTTTGTTATCTCTCAACGCTAGTTATTATGGTTACTCTCGATGAACTAAAAAGGATGGCCGAAAAGGAACTGAATGAAGAGTTCAATAAGTCCAAGATGGAACTTATGAAGCTAAGGTTAGCTGTTGCTTCCAGGCAAAATAAAGAGACATCCAACCTTAAAAAGCTTCGCAAATATATTGCACGAATAAAGATGTACAAAGCGATGCTAAAAATGGAACAAGTTCCGGAAAATGCAAAAAGCGCCGTAATTAAATAACCTATCCATATGAGAACCAAAAAAGGAACAGTACTAGAATCGAAAATGCAGAAAACTATCGTGGTGAAAGTTGAATCTCAGAGAATGCACCCAAAATATAAGAAGATGATTAGATCTTTCAATAAATTCTACGCGCACGATGAAGAAGGGAAATTCAAACCGGGTGACGAAGTGACTATCTACGAATCCAGACCGCTTTCAAAACTTAAAAGATGGACCGTAATACCATCAAAATAATCTATGATTCAACAAGTTAGCAGACTAGTTGTCGCAGACAATTCGGGAGCAAAGTTGGTTAAGTGCATCAAAGTGCTCGGCGGGACCAAGCGCAGATACGCTTCCGTTGGAGACGTGATTGTAGTTTCCGTAAAAGAGGCATTGCCTAAGGGTCAAGTTAAGAAAAAGACCATTGAACGCGCCGTGGTTGTTCGTGTTCACAAAGAGGTAAAACGCAAAGACGGTTCATATATCCGCTTTGACGACAATGCTTGTGTGATCATCACCAAAGACGGCGAACCGAAAGGAACTCGTGTATTTGGACCAATTGCTCGCGAGCTCCGCGAAAAAGGTTTTCAGAAAATTGTTTCATTAGCTCCAGAAGTATTATGAAAATCCATCTAGACGACAAAGTTATCGTAGTTGCCGGAAAATACCGCGGAAAGACGGGAAACGTCGTGCGCGTTAATGCAAAATCTGGCAAAGTAGTGGTTGAGAAAATTAACATTAGGACTAAACACATAAAAAAGACTCCTAATCAACCAGGACAAAAGATACATTTTGAAGCTCCATTCGATATTTCAAATGTAATGGTAATATGTCCGCACTGCGAAAAAAAGACACGTGTTGCTTATATCAGGCTAAACGATGGAAAACGCCAACGCGTATGCAAGAAATGCAAACAAAGTCTGGACAAGATCGTAGAACGTAAAAAGACTAAAAAGCGCTAATCCTAATTAATCTATGAAATCACTTAAAGAAATCTATAACGAGAAAATTGCACCGGAGCTTATGAAAACTCTTGGCAAGAAGAATGTGAACGCCGTACCTCGAGTGAAGGCCATTAAAGTCAATGTTGGTGTTGGCAAGATGGTGGCCGAAGGCAAAGATCATGAGGAGATTGTAAAGAATATTACGGCTATTACCGGTCAAAAGCCGATAGTACCCCGTTCCAAGAAAGCTATTTCAAACTTTAAATTAAAGATCAATATGGTCACCGGCGTGGTAGTTACTATGCGCGGTAAAAGAATGTATGACTTTCTTACAAAGCTGGTAGATGTGGTGTTTCCGAGAATTCGTGATTTCCGTGGAATTTCTACAAAATCTTTTGATGGCCACGGCAATTATTCACTCGGGCTCCGCGAACATATCGTGTTCCCGGAGATTCGATCTGATGATGTAAATAAGATCCATGGGCTCCAGGTCACAATTCAAACGGATGCTAGTAATGATAAGGACGCTCTGGCACTTTTAAAAGCTCTCGGTTTCCCATTTAAAAAATAATAACCCATATGGCTCGAAAAGCACTTAAAGTAAAACAAGCTCGACAAAAGAAGGCTGTTCTACGCGCACTAGCAAGCGGCAAAAAGCCTGAGCACAAGACAAGGGTTTATAATCGCTGCAGGCTCTGCGGAAGAAATGGCGGTTATATGCGAAGGTTCGATATGTGCCGCATCTGCTTCCGTGAACTCGCGAGCCGAGGTCTAATAATGGGTGTTAAAAAATGTTCTTGGTAAATTAATTCTAAATTAACCATGCTTACTGATCCAATCGCAGATTTTCTCACTAGAATAAGAAACGCAAGTCACTCAAGACGAGATACGCTTAGCGTACGTACGTCGGGAATTATAAAAGCTGTTGCGCAAGTAATGCTTACCAAAGGCTTTATTGCGAGCGTTGAGGAAGTATCAGGCGTAGATGGTAGATTGCCTGAACTCAAAATCCGCCTTCGCACCGACAGAGAACCTCTTGAACTCAAGAGAGTCAGCAAGCCTGGCCAAAGAATTTATGTTGGACATGGCGAAGTAAAGCGCGTAAAAAACGGTCTTGGTATTGCAATTGTTTCAACGTCGCTCGGAGTGATGTCTGGAGAAGAAGCTCACTCCAAAAAAATTGGCGGCGAATATATCTGTGAAATTTACTAATATTTATTTATGTCTAGAATAGGAAAAAATCCAGTTGAGATCCCATCCGGAGTTGAGGTTAAAATCAACGCCGGTGAAGTGAGTGTAAAAGGTTCAAAAGGCACGCTCAAGTTTAAGCCACACCCAAGAATGGAGATAAAAATAGATGGCGCAAATTTGCTTGTTGTCCGTAAAAGCGACGACATTTTGGATCGCAGCCTGCACGGATTAACTCGTACGCTTATCGCCAACATGGTTCAGGGCGTAACAAAGGGATTTGTGAAGCAGCTAGAAATCCAGGGCGTTGGTTACCGCGCCACTGTACAGGGTAAAAAGTTACAGTTATCGCTGGGTTTTTCTCATCCGGTAGATTTCACTGCTCCAGAGGGCATTGACTTCCAAATGGATAAAGAGAAAAAAAATATAATTACTGTTTCCGGCATTGATAAAGAATTAGTCGGACAAGTTGCAGCCAATCTGCGTTCCCTGCGCAAACCTGAGCCCTACAAGGGCAAGGGCATCCGTTACGTAGGAGAATTTGTCCGCCGCAAGGCAGGAAAGGCGGCTGCGGCGGCGGCAAAGGGCTCGGCAGCATAATTAAATCACTCCCCTAACCTATGAAAAACTCCAAAGCATTAAAAAGGTTACGAAGGCACATGAGAATTCGCGCAAAGGTCAGCGGAACGACTGAGCGACCGCGGTTGGTTGCGTTTCGCAGTCTGAATAAAAACTATCTTCAGCTTATAGATGACACTACCGGAAAAGTTCTTTTGTCCGCCAGCGATATGAAAATCAAGGAAGGCAAAAAAGCCGATCGTGCCAAAAAAGTTGGTGCCGAGTTGGCAAAAAAGGCGGCGGAAAAAGGCATTACAACCTGTGTATTTGATCGCAATGGCTACAAGTATCACGGCCGCGTAAAGGCGATGGCCGATGGCGCTCGCGAGGGTGGCCTAAAATTCTAGTTTATATACTCCTTATACCCCAACTTATGCCTCCTCCTACAAAAGATAATAAAGACCAGGGAAAATTCCGAAGAGGTCAACAAAAGCGTGAACCGTCGGAATACGAAGAAGAAGTGTTGCAAATTGATCGCGTCACTCGCGTGGTTAAAGGTGGCCGCAGAATGCGCTTTCGAGCAACTGTCGTTATCGGCAATAAAAATGGCAAGGTCGGAATTGGTATTGGGAAATCTCGCGAAGTTGTTGGTTCAATTAAAAAAGCCATCAGCCAAGCAAAGAAAGATATCGTGAATGTACCGCTTGTAAACGGCACATTGCCTCACGACATTAAAGTAAAATTCAAGAGCGCACGCATTCTGATGATGCCTGCCAGTCCGGGTACGGGTATTATCGCCGGTGGTGCCATTAGAAAAATTGCTGAGCTCGCCGGTATCAAAAATATGCTTAGCAAAATGCTTGGATGCAGCAATCGCGTTACAAATGCTCAAGCAACGATAATCGCGTTAAAGCAGCTGAGACCCATTAAAAAAATAAGTTAAGTTATGATTAATCAACATTCATTAAAGTCACAACCAGGTTCTAGAAAAAAAGAAGTTTCATTTGGACGCGGTGATTCGTCCGGTCATGGTTCTTATTCCGGTCGCGGCTTTAAAGGTCAAACAGCGCGAAGCGGCGGTGATCGCAAGCCAGGTTTTGAAGGCGGACAAACTCCCTTCATTAGGCGCATCCCAAAACTTAAGGGTTTCAAAAATCCAAACCGACTCCCTTTTCAAACCGTGAACTTGGAGAAACTGAATGCTTTTTCAGATGGTACGGTTGTGGATATAGTGAAACTTTATGAAAACAAATTAATCTCTAAAAAGAATCGTCCGATTAAAATTCTTGGCAATGGTGAACTTAATAAGAAATTAACCATAAAAGCAGATGCCTTTTCAGAGTCTGCAAAGAAACAAATCGAGGCCAAAGGCGGTAGTGTTTTGCTGCCGACCCAAAGAGAAAAGAAGGTCGTCCCGCCAAAGGCGGGACGCTAATTACTTAGTCTCGCTTTCACTCGGCCTGGCTGGTAATATAAAGAAGGATGTTTAAATATTTATCACAAATTTGGCGGTCTCGTGACCTTAGAAACAAGATTCTCTTCACGCTTGGCGCACTAGTTGTGTTTCGCGTGACTACTCAAATTTCCATCCCTGGGGCAAATATTGCGGCTCTCAAGTCAATTTTCGATCAAAATTCCATATTCGGAATTTTCTCAGCTTTGACCGGTGGCAGCGCGGAGAATTTTTCCGTTGTCATGATGGGCGTATCCCCATATATCAACGCCTCCATTATTATACAATTGCTCACGGTAATTATTCCGAAGCTTGAGGCTTTATCCAAAGAGGGTGAACAAGGCCAAAAAAAGCTTAATAAATATACGCGATGGCTTACTTTGCCTCTCGCATTTTTGCAATCATATGGAATGATTTTGTTGCTAAATTCCCAATCTCAAGTTCCTATTATTGAGAATTTGAGCGACCCAAAAGTTCTTCTGCCGGTCATGTTAACCATAAGCGCTGGTACGGTTTGGTTGATGTGGCTTGGCGAAATAATAACTGAGCGCGGCATCGGTAACGGCATCTCGCTCATTATCTTCATCAATATCGTAGCCGGAATCCCGCAGATCGTGGCTCAAAATTTATTCCTTGGGCAAGCGGATTCTGCGGCACTGCTTCGTTTTGTATCAACCCTACTATTCACAATCATTTTGCTCGTCATTATCGTTCTCGTTACCGAGGCTGAGCGTAAAATCCCAATTACCTATGCGGGACACAGGTTTCAGGGGCGCGGTGAGCAATCTTCGCTTCCAATTCGTATTAATCAGGCGGGCATGATCCCAATTATCTTTGCCGTTTCTCTCGTGAGTTTCCCGGGGCTTATTGCTCAATTTATGGTTCGCTCCGGCACGGCTTGGATTAAAAGCGCCGGCGAATTTATTGGTAATGCAATGTCGCCAAGTTCAACTCCATATCTGATTTTCTATTTCTTATTCATCATTCTTTTTACGTATTTTTACGTCAGTATTACTTTCAACCCAAAGCAAATTGCCGAGAATATTCAAAAGCGCGGTGGCTATATTCCTGGGATTAGACCGGGCAGCCAAACTGTGGAATATCTTGGGAAGACTTCAGGTCGCCTAAATCTATTTGGTGGCACTTTTCTGGCGATGATTGCCGTTGCACCTGTCTTGGTTCAAATGATCTTTTCCGGATCTCAAGTTGGATCTGTATCTCAACTTATTTCCGGTGCCGGTATGATAATCGTAGTTGGCGTGGTGCTCGATTTGGTGCGCCAAGTCAACGCTCAACTGATAATGCACGATTACGATAAGCTGGTATAAACATGGACTACGTTCTTTTCGGCATACAGGGTTCCGGCAAGGGCACGCAGGGAAAAATTCTGGCGCAAAAAATCGGCGCTGCTTATTTTGAAACCGGTGGCGAATTGCGCAGGCTGGCAAAAGAAGAATCCGAGCTCGGCGAAAAAATTAAATCCATCATTGAGGCGGGTAAATTGGTGCCAAACGAAGTCGTGATGGAGATTATGGAGAATTTTATTAAAACTGTGGCCGGTGAAAGTAAACCTGTGATTTTTGACGGACTACCGCGCAATCAGCATCAGAGTGACACGTTTGAGGCTTTACTGCAAAAATCCGGTCGTGATTACACCGGACTTTATTTTGAACTTTCTCGAGAGGAGGCTGAAAATCGCATACTCGAACGCCGCACGTGCAGTAAATGCAAAGAAATATTTCCGGTTTTTTATAAAGGTACTGCGTGTGAGAAATGCGGTGGCAAGCTCGTAACTCGCGCTGATGACAACTCTGATTCCATCCGTACTCGTATTGAAATTTTTTATAAAGAAACTTTGCCGGCGATTGGAAATTGGAAATTGCGCGGTAAAATGTTGACCATAGACGGTTCCAAAACTATCGGCGAAGTTACGAGTGAAATGTTTTCTGCCGTAAAACTAAGGTTTCCTAACAATTTAATTTCTTAATCCTAATTTATGAAAAATAAATTTCTGTTGGCGGGCGCTTTACTCTCTACCCTTTTGCTTTCGAGCTGTGCGGCGATTTTTGAAGATAACGGTTCAACGACGGAATCTGTGGGAACAAGCACTTTGCCCGTAAATGGCACAACAACCCCTGCTGATGCTGCAAAAACTTCCATTCTTCCGAGCGGCGATACGAAAAACACAGGGAGTGACGCAATCACAGCACCGGTTGAAACTCCAGCACCTACTCCAGTTCCCGCTTTAGATCCCGCGAATGGCACAGAAAAGCCACTCCCTCAAACAGACACCCCAAAACCAGGGGAAGAAACACGGCAGGGGGATCTAGCTCCGGCAGCTTAATGATATAATTCCGGCGCTATGACTAACATTAAAACTCCAGAAGAACTCGTAGCAATGCGTGAGGGTGGCAAAATTCTCTCTGAGATTTTGCATGAACTCGCGATGGCAACGCATGTTGGCCTCCATACCGGTGATTTAAATATAAAGGCAGAGGCATTAATGTATAAATTCGGCGTTCTCCCCTCTTTTAAAGGCTACAAAGGATTTCCTGCTGTACTTTGCACCTCTATAAATGAAGAGATCGTTCATGGGATACCTGGATCACGCCGTTTGAGTGACGGAGACATTATCAGCATTGATTGCGGAATAATTCACAAAGGACTGCACACCGACGCTGCAGTCGCCGTAATGCTGGGTAACGTGACTCCGCAGGACAAAGCATTCGTGGAAACCACGCAGCTGGCACTTGAAAAAGCTATCGCTGCCATAAAACCAGGCGCAAAGGTTGGCGACATCAGTTTTGCCATCCAAAACTGCATTGAATCAAAAGGATATTCTATTGTTCGCGAATATACTGGCCATGGTGTTGGTCGCCATCTTCACGAAGAACCGGAAATCCCAAATTTTGGACAAAAAGGAAAAGGGTCATTACTTCTTCCCGGCATGACAATTGCAATTGAGCCAATTATTGCCATGGGCAAGCGTTTTTCTAACATAAATCCCGATGGTTGGACTGCAGTAACTCGTGACGGGCTTCCGGCCTGCCAAGTGGAGCACACCATTGCAATAACTTCTTCAGGTTGCGAGGTTTTAACAAAGTACAATAGCACCATAAATTGCATCTACTCGCAATAGAATCTGCGTTTTAGCTTGCAGACTGGTTGGCTTTTGGTTAATATCCACTTTGCTTTCCTAAGAAATAGTATTTCGATATAAATTATGCCTAAGGGCAACAAAATTGAAGTTGATGGTGTGGTGGTAGAAACTTTCCCGGGCGCTTGTTTTAAAATCCGAATCACTGATCCCAATTATCCCAATAACCTCGAGGTTCGAGGTCATATATCGGGAAAGATGCGGATGAACTACATCCGAATTATTCCAGGCGATCGGGTAAAAATAGAACTCGACCCATATGATATCTCAAAGGGTCGTATAACTTACCGCTATAAATAGTATGAAAGTCAGAGCTTCCGTAAAACCGATCTGTGATAAGTGCAAAGTGATTCGCCGCAAAGGCGTCGTGAGAGTTATTTGTAAAACTGCAAAGCATAAACAAAGACAGGGTTGAGTCAAAAATTACACTGGCAACTTACCGTTCCAGCACTTTACTATTACTTCTAAATAATTTATGGCACGTATCTCAGGCGTAAATATTCCGGATCACAAAAGAATCGAGGTTGGAATGACACTCATCTTTGGAATCGGTCGCAGTTTATCCAGAAAAATCTTAAAGGATGTGAACATCAATTTTGATACTAAAGTAAAAGACTTAACTGAAGTTGATTTAAATAAGATACGTGAATACCTTGCGAAAATTCCGGTTGAAGGCGATTTGAAGCGAAAAATTCAGCTAGACATTAAACGTCTGCAAGAAATTGGCACGTATCGCGGACTCCGCCACAGACGCAGATTGCCGGTACGAGGACAGCGCACAAAAACGAATGCTCGCACCAGAAAGGGTAAGCGCGTGACGGTCGCTAACAAAAAAATGGTTACCAAATAATTAACTAATTTAATAATCTAATGGCAGACGAACTAAAGAAAAATGACGAACCGACCCCTGCCTCGCAGAGCGGGACAGAGACTGCTGCAGAAGGTGCGGACGTTAAGAAAAAGAAGAAAAAGGGCAAGAAGCGTAGCGTAATTGAGGCAAATGTAAATATTCAAGCCAGTTACAACAACACTATAGTTACCATTACGGAGACTAACGGTAATGTGTTGTGCTGGGCATCTGCCGGCTCATGCGGTTTCAAGGGTACCAGAAAGGCGACTCCATATGCCGCATCTGTTGCCGTTGAAAATGCCATGAATAAGGCGAAACTACTCGGCGTAGAACGAGTCCATATTTCCACTAAAGGTATTGGTTCTGGACGAGACCAGGCGCTCCGCGCGGTCATTGCTAGCGGAGTTTCAATCGAGTCTGTAAAAGACAAAACCGCAGTTCCACACAATGGCTGTCGTGCAAGAAAAGCCCGCCGCGTATAAACTAATTACTAATTTTTATTACTTATGGGTCGTTACATTGGACCAATCTGCCGCCTCTGCCGACGCGAAGGAATGAAACTCTGTGATAAGCACAAGTGTGCAACTCTTCGCAGAAACTTTCCGCCTGGTATGCATGGCCAAAAGAGACAAGGAAAACAATCCGATTACGCAAAACAGCTTCGCGAAAAGCAAAAAACGCGTCGCATCTTCGGAGTTTCAGAAAAACAATTGCAGAAGTATTACTCCAAGGCTGTTTCCAGCAAGGAAGAGTCTGGCTCAGAATTACTGCGTCAGTTGGAGCGCAGACTGGATAACATTGTTTTCCGCTGCGGATTTGCATCTAGCAGAAGGCAGGCTCGCCAAATGGTCAGCCATGGTCTTTTCAGGTTAAACGGCAAGAGAATCAATGTTCCATCGGCTCAATTAGAAGAAGGCGATAGTCTAGAAGTGAGGGCTCGAACAAAGACTTCTCCATTATTTGCGGACTTCTCAAAGAAAAAATTACAAACTCCACGGTGGTTAAAGGTTGATCCTGCTACTTTAACCGGACAAGTCACGAGCAAGCCGGAAAAAGACGATTTAGAGGCTTCGGTTGCTCCACATATGATTATTGAGTTCTACTCTCGGTAAAGTTTAAAGAGGTAGAGCTTCCTTATTTTTTTTCCATCATTTCTATGCATCAGATACAAGAAGAGATTGGCATTCCAAAGATCAAGATCCAAAGGATCTCTGATTGCCATGCCGTTTTTACGGTCAGTCCGTTGCCGACCGGTTATGGTGCGACTGTCGGAAATGCTTTTAGAAGAGTCCTTCTTTCCTCTCTTCCTGGAGCTGCGGTTACTGGTGTCCGCATTGATGGCATTACTTATGAGTATGCCACCATGAAAGGGGTAAAAGACAGCGTGCTTGACATGATTTTAAACCTAAAGCAGTTGCAGATCAGGAAGAGTTCAAAAGAGCCGGCTATGGCTGTATTAAAAGCAAACAAAGAAGGCATTGTGACGGCGAAGAATATCGAAGTGCCAAGCGATGTGGAAATCTTAAATCCTAACCTTTACATCACAACTCTCGACAAAGGCGGAAAACTAAACATGGAAATACGTATAGAAAAAGGCGTGGGTTACCTTCCTGTCGCTCAGATGCAAAAGGGCGAAGACACCGCCAATATCATTTTGGTTGATGCTTTCTTTTCTCCGGTTAAGAAAGTTCACTATGATGTCGAAGCTACTCGCGTTGGTCCTCTGACTAATCTGGATAAACTGACTCTTGAAATTATGACTAACGGCGCAATATCTCCAGAAGATGCGCTTAAATTCTCCTCTAATGTCCTAAAGTCGTATTTCAGCCTGTTCAATGTCGCAGAAGTGGCGGTTGAACCGGATTTTATGACTGACATTACAAAGATTACCGCCAAGGAAAAGGAAGAAGAGTCAAAGAAGCCAGCTCAGGAGGCTTATACTCCTATCGAAATTCTCGGACTTTCTCCAAGAACTCTAAACGCTCTCATAAACGGTGAGATCGGTTCGATTGAAATGCTCACCAAGTGTTCAGAAAGCAAACTTACAAATCTCCGTGGTTTTGGTAAAAAGGCCTTAACCGAGGTTAAAACCGCATTGGAATCTCGCGGTTTTAAATTATCTGAGAACTAAAATTATTTAGATTTATGCGTCACCAAAAGAAGTTAAAAAAATTAGGATTGCCGAAGCCTCACAGGACTTCCCTGCTCCGAAATCTGGTCTTGTCGCTCATTCTTAACGGCAAATTACGAACTACCGACTCCAGAGCCAAGGCTTTATCTGGCCGTTTTGACAGATTAATGAGGTTCGCGCGTACGAAGGAAAAACGGGATCTTATTCGCGCACTTCCTACTTTTCTGCCCGGATATAAAGATAAAATTGGCTTGGGCAAAAAGATTGATGATCTTAAGATTAGGTTTGAGAAAAGAACCTCCGGCTTTACAAGAATAACCCGAGTTGGGCTCCGCAAGGGAGACAATGCCTCGCTCGTACAAATTGAATTTATATGAAACTTAAAGATAATCAAAAAACTTACGTCCACGACGTAAAAGAGAACGAAAGGAAGTGGTATTTGGTGGATGTTAAGGGGAAAACCCTTGGCCAGATCGCCACTAAGCTTGCCAACATTATTCGCGGAAAAGATAAGCCGCTTTTTACTCCTCAGCTTGATTGTGGTGATTATGTTGTTGTGTTAAATGCAAAGCACATAAGACTTGCCGGGAGTAAAATGGATACAAAAATGTATTATTGGCACACTCAGTATCCCGGAGGTTTAAGATCTCGCAGTGCACGCAAAATGCTTCAGGAGAAACCTGAAAGTGTTTTGTATGACGCTGTCCGCGGTATGCTCCCTCGCAATAAACTGCGCAAATTTGTGATTAAAAAACTGCGCGTATTCTCAGAGGAAACCCACACTCACAAAGCTCAGAAACTCCAAACACTTGAACTTTAATTAATTTATGCCAAAAACTACTGCAAAGAAAACAAGCGCACCAAAAAAGACAACTACCAAGACGGCGACGCCAAAAGCTGCACCAAAGAAGGCTACAAAAGCCCCAAAAGCGATAAAGGCAGTTAAAGAGTCAAAAGTAGTAGCTGCCGAAAAAGCTCCTGTCAAAGCTGCCCCTAGAGAGAAACTTGGCAATTATTTTTATGCAAGCGGCAAGCGCAAGACTTCGGTCGCCAGTGTACGCATGTTTAGCGACGGAAAAGGCATCGTTACTGTGAATGAACGAACTTTTGAGAATTATTTTCCGGTTTCTACCGATCAAGACAAAATATTGTCCCCTCTTAGAGTCACAAATCACCTGAAGTCGTTCGATATTACGGTCAAGGTGCATGGCGGTGGGATTCATTCTCAAGCTGAGGCTATTAGACATGGTATATCAAAAGCACTATTGGCCGTTGATGCGGCAACTCGTTCTATTTTAAAGCCGCTTGGCTTCTTAACTCGAGATTCACGCATTAAGGAACGCAAGAAGTACGGTTTAAAGAGAGCCAGAAGAGCCCCACAATGGCAAAAGCGTTAAAAAAATGGTCTTCGATATTCTTACTATTTTTCCGGGTTTGCTCAAGTCTTATCTTGATGACTCAATCATTTGGCGTGAAATCAAAAAGGGTACGATAAAAATTCGTTTTCACGATATTCGCAAGTACAGCAAAGATAGTCATAAAAAAGTTGACGCTTCGCCGTACGGCGGCGGTGCGGGCATGGTTATGACCTTGCAGCCGATTTTTGATTGTGTCAAAGCGGTTAAGCGCAAGAACCCGGGTGCAAAAGTGGTGTACTTAAGTCCGAAGGGAAAATTACTTAATCATCAAATGGCGCAGAAGTTAGCCAAAAGAAAGGGACTTATTTTGTTATGCGGTAGATACGAGGGAATAGATGAACGCGTTATAAAACTGTGCGTTGATGAGGAAATTTCGATTGGTGAATATGTTTTAACCGGCGGTGAACTTCCGGCGATGGTTATCGTGGATGCGGTGACGCGGCTTTTACCAAAGGCTCTCGGCAACAAGGATTCGGCCAAAGAAGACTCTTTTTCCGCAGTCCTTGAAGGTAAAAAGGAATATCCACACTATACAAAACCGCGTGAGTTCATGGGACTAAGCGTCCCCCGGGTGCTGCTCTCGGGCAATCATGCTAAAATTACCGCATGGAGGAAAAGGCATCTCAAATAAGCGGACTTTCATCAAGCGAGGTTGCTATCCGCTTACAAAAATTTGGCCCAAATGTTATAGAGGGTAAAAAGCGCACACCGTTGATTGTGCAGTTTTTAAAACAGTTTAGTGATCTACTGGTCATTATACTTATGGTTGCTTCAGGTTTTGCTTATTTTGCAGATGAGCGCATTGATGCAACGATGATCCTCGCTATAGTTTTCATAAATGCGACAATCGGATTTGTGCAAGAGTTTAAGGCCGAAAAGGCAATTGAGGCATTGCGAAAATTATTGGCGCCACGTGCACGCGTTCTTCGTGATGGCATCGAGAAAATGATCAATGGCAAGGATTTGGTACCGGGAGACATCGTTATTTTGAATGAAGGTGACAAAATAGGCGCTGACGGCGAACTTTTTGAAGAAAACGAACTGCGCATAGATGAAGCGATTTTGACCGGAGAATCTGTGCCGGTAAAAAAAGACATTGGTAAAAACAAGCAAATCTTTATGGGTACTCAGGTTGCCCATGGCACGGCCAAGGCCTTGGTTATACAAACCGGCATGCGCACGTCTTTTGGCAAGATTGCCACGCTAACCACTGAGACTAAGAAGGATTTAACGCCTCTACAAAAAGAATTGCGTCACATTGGAGCTTTTGTTGGGAAGATTACAATTGTTATTTCTCTAATTTTGTTTTTAATAGGAATATTTGTGCAAGGTAGGGCAATTATAGAAACTCTGCTTTTTGCCGTTTCTGTGGCTGTTGCAGCGGTGCCAGAAGGTTTGCCGGCAACTATTACCGTGGCCTTGGCTCTTGGTGTACAGCGCATGGCGCGCAAAAACGCGATTGTTAAGCAATTATCTTCCGTGGAGACTTTGGGTTCTACTACAGTTATATGTTCGGATAAAACCGGAACTCTGACCAAAAATGAAATGACTGTGCAGGAAATGCTGATTGATAAATACGATATTAACGTGCACGGAGTGGGTTATGAACCTGAGGGGAATTTCTCCATACACAACAATTCACTAAAAGATCCGAGTGCTTACTTTGAGTATGAGAAGAAGGACGTGGGTGATTTGGCCTTTAAGAATCCGAATTTTTATGAACATTTTGAATTATTCCTCCGTGCAATTGGACTCTGTAACAACGCAAGACTTTCTGACAATAACAAGGAGGAGCGATGGCAAATATTGGGAGATCCAACAGAGGGAGCGCTTATTACTGCCGTAGAAAAAGCCGGGTTTTCGGCCGGACATATACACCAAAAACATAAAAGATCGTTCGAAATGCCCTTTGATTCAGTTCGAAAACTTATGTCGGTGGTGGCAAAAAATTCCGACAACGACGATTTAATGGTTTATGTAAAAGGGGCTCCGGACTCTTTGTTACCGCTTTGTACTCAGGTATTTAAAGATGGAAAGACCGTGCCAATGGACGAAAAGACCAAAGACGAATTGCTGCAGCGCAATGAGCTGATGGCAAATAAAGCTCTACGCACGATTGCGGTTGCTTATAAAAAAATAAAAACCGTAAAAACGAAATATACCGAAGAGGAACTTGAAAGCGATTTAATTTTCTTGGGGATTGTGGCGATGATGGATCCTCCCCGTGAAGACGTAAAAGAAGCCGTAAAATTGACTCACAAGGCCGGTATTCGCGTTTTTATAATTACTGGCGATCACGGGCTAACCGCACACGCGGTGGCAAAAGAATTGGGTATTACAAAGTCTCACGGCGTAAATATAGTGACTGGCGAGATGCTTAATAAAATGTCTGATGAAAAATTGACTCACCTGGTTGCCCCTGGACAAGAAACCATCTTTGCGCGAGTTAGTCCGGAGCATAAATTACGCGTAGTTGAGGCTCTTAAAAGACATGGTGAAGTGGTCGCTGTAACGGGCGATGGCGTAAACGACGCTCCGGCTTTAAAGCGTGCCGACATTGGGGTGGCAATGGGAATAACCGGTACAGATGTAAGTAAGGAGGCGGCAAATATGGTTCTCACGGATGATAGTTTTGGCACTATCGTTTCTGCCATAATAGAGGGTCGCACTATTTATGAGAATATGAAGAAGTTCATTTATTATATTTTTTCTTCGAATATTGGTGAGTTGCTCGCAATCTTTTCCACTATTCTAATTGGGTTACCGGCACCGCTGACGGCCGTATTCATCCTTATAATTAACACCCTTACTGACGTTTTTCCCGCTCTGGCTCTTGGAGTTGAGCCTGTAAAACAGGAGATTTTAAATAAACCACCGCGCAAGCCGGATTCAAAGATTATGGAATGGCCATTTATACGCAGATATTTGGTGAGCGGTATTTGGATAGGAGTCGTAACGTGCGGTGTTTTTATGTGGAATATTTGGAATAACGGTTGGAGATTTGGGCAAAGTCTAAGCACCGATTCAGCGCTATATATTGAGTCTGCCACTATGGCGTTTGTGACACTGACTTTATTGCAAATGGCTCACGCCTTTAATAGCAGAAGCAGCGAGGTTTCTATTTTCCGCATAAAGTTTTTTGAGAATATGTATTTAATTGCAGCCGTTTTGGCTTCCACTCTCGCCACGGTGGCTGTTGTTCAAATCCCGTTCTTTCACAAATATTTAAAGACCACTTCTCTTACACTTAAAGAGTGGCTGGTTATATTGGCGCTTTCAATTTCTGTAATTGCATTTGAAGAAATTAGAAAAATACTAAATAGACCAAAGACCGTGCGGCACACAGTTAAAATATGAAAGATTTTCATGCAAAAAAATCACTAGGTCAGAACTTTTTAAAAAATCCGCATGTAATAGAGAAAATTATAGAGGCGGCGGATTTGAAAGCTGATGACGTTGTGGTGGAAGCGGGGCCTGGGATGGGCGTTTTAACCGAAGCTTTGCTTTTAAAAGTAAAAAAAGTAATAGCTATAGAAAAAGACTCTCAGCTTTTTGGAATTCTCACGCAGAAATTTGAATACAGTATTAGAATTGGCGCATTGAAATTGATAAGCGGTGATGCTCTTAAAATCGCTCCGCCAAGCGGTAAATTCAAGCTCGTCGCAAATATTCCATATTACATAACTTCTCCCCTGCTCGATCATTTTATCCGCGAAAATACGCAAAATTTGCCGCAACTCGCCGTAGTTTTGGTGCAAAAAGAAGTTGCGGCAAAAATCTGCGCCGCGCCGCCACGAATGAACGTTTTGGCGCTTCATGTTCAAACTTTTGGCGATCCAGAAATTGTCATGCACGTATCAAAAGGCAATTTTTCACCGGCACCAAAAGTAGACTCTGCTGTTATTAAAATTGAGTTTTCGGCAAAACAAAAAGTTTCGTGCGATTTAAAAAAGTATTTTGAATTAATCCACAGCGCCTTTGCCCATAAGCGAAAAATGCTGCGCGGCACGCTGCCGGAATCTTTATTGAAAGCGGCCGGAATTGATCCTACGGTACGACCAGAGACGCTCCAGCTGAATGGGTGGGAACGTCTGGCAAATGCGAATTTATAAAGAGTATGGATTACCCGACTAAGGACATGCTGAAAAACAGATTATTGAAGCGAGATTTTTGTATTTTGTGCGAAAACGTCGAAGCGCGAAAGAGACGTATCAGGTTAGATACGGCGATGAGCGGTGAGACGTTTGCAGCGAGCCAAGGCGAATGCCGTGCGAAGCGCGCACGACCAAAATACAAAAATTGTAGCTTGTAAGATGTTTTTCAGCA
>CAYHNW010000005.1:0-62073 GCA_964358095.1 uncultured Candidatus Peribacteria bacterium | reverse complement strand
ATATCTTGCGTTATCAGGTTAAAAGTGGTATAATTTACGAAAGAAAAAATAAAAATAAATACTATGGCTATAAAGGCTCCAAGCGGCGGTTTTGAAGACGAAGCCGAACCTGTAGTCAGGAGACCGTGGACAAAACTCACAACGAAGGGGGTAGAGTTTCCTAATGTACCAGTAGGTGCACGTATTTTTGTAGAAGGCAATTTTGAAGCAGACGATACAGATCCAAATAAGGGTTGGGGTCTAAGTAAAAGATTGCCGGTTACTATTGATAGTAGTGGATTAGGTTCAGTTAATATACCGAATTTAACTGTGGGGCATAAATATGAATATAAATTTGTGATTGTTTGTCCGAACAAAGATGACGTATGGATTGGAGGTGGTGCTGAAGGTAAGTCGAATTTGGAATCGACAGTTCCACCACTTAAAACTGCAACAGGCTCAGCATCTGCTCCAGAAGCTTCGTCTCGAGAGGCTACCTCACCCGATTTGCAAGTGCCTGGAATTGACGTGAACGACATGCGCCAAGACGTTGGTACGCAAATAACTGGACTTTTTCAAGCCGGCGAAAACCCGGTTGGAATGGATAAGGTGCAACTGACTGATGTTAAAAAGCGTAGGGCACAATTTGTTGAAACGTTGCGTAGCTATGAATCTGAACCGGATCCACAGGTTCGTGCTGTCTTGTCTAAGGGGTTAAAAGCAGAGGCGGATCGCAGACACAATGAATGGATAAAAGATCGAGCCGATTTGGATCCTGATCAGCGAAAAGTTTTAGGTTCTCAAAATAATCGTCTTGTTTTCAGAATTACGACGTTTAACCAACTCTGCGTAGACAGGAAACTTGGGCTTAGTATCACGGACAGATTTTCTAGCAGAGGTATGAGTGAAGATGCCATGATTGCGCATTTTAAGAGAAAATTAAAAGCAAAATGGGACGCTTTTGATAAAATTTGTTCGTCATATGACGGAGGCGCAATGCGCAGAAGTATTGATGTTGCGGCAACGGAAATAGCAAAGCAAGTGCCAACCGGAGGTGCATTGGACAGGGCCAAATGGCGCGGTAAACAGCGCACACAATTGGCGGACCGTGTGCAATCGCGACTTGATAAAAGTGGAGACATATACGGTGCGGAAACCGTTAAAGCCGGTGGTTTTGCCAGAGTTTTGGCCGAAGGCGGCGATTTGGCTCTTAAATACGCCGGATTAAGCGTACTTTTTTCAAATCCGCTTCTTGGAGCCGGACTGTATGGGGTCAGAGCTGTGGTTGAGGGTGTGACAGGTCGTGATTTCGCAGACGTTCTTAAGGGTTTAGTTAAAGTTCCGCATAGGCTGCTAGTTAAAGGCGTAAAACTTGCACGATATCTTCCGGCTGAAGCCAAGGTCAGGCTTTCCGAAGATGTTTTGAGGTGGTTGGATGAACCCACCACGGTTTTTGATAAGACAGATAAAGTCTCTTTTTCATGGAAAGATAAGGCCAAATTATTTGGCAGAGGGCTTGTACCGGCGCCGTGGTTGACCGGGAAAATTCCGCTAAAAGGCAGTAAGCATGTGGGGGATTACATTCAGCCGGAGAAATCGCATAGGGAAGCTTCTACCGAAGAATCATTTGCCACGGATACGGCTATAGACGAAGCCTGTAAGGCGGCATTCTCGAAATTAAAACCAAAAGAGCAGCAGGCTACGTCAGCAGCAACAGCCACTGCCGGACAATCTGCGCAAACCAGATCTGCTACATAACTTATATAAAATATGTTTGAAGATTTCTTCTCAAATACGGAAAACGCACAACTTGCAACGCTGATTATGCTAGCGCCGCTGAAGTATGAGGAAAAAATGGGTTGGCTTGAAATGCTGCCCGATATGAATGAAGCTGAAAAAGCCGAGTTGAAAGAAAATTTGCTGGCGGAAATTGATGATATGGCCGAGCTTGAAAATCAGTCGATGCAGGCTTTGGACGAAAGAGTGAAGGCTATTATGCCGGTTTAGTTGACGCGGTAATGGCAGCCCAGGCTTTTTTTGCGTGCCAGCGCGGCTTTTGTGATGAGAGAAGCAGCCAGCGCCATGTTTTTGAGTTCTAGGATTTCTTTTGAGGTGGTTCGCATCTTTTGCAATTGCGCGGTGATTTTTTTGAGTTCGTTTGTGGCTTGCAGTAGCGATTTTTGTGAACGAATGATGCCAACAAAGTTCCACATTGTTTTGCGCAATTGCGTGCGGAGTTTTTTTGCGCTAGCCGCTTCTTTTTTTGAAGCTGGTAAGAATTTTCTTGCGCCGATTTGTTTTGGAAAATTGTGTGGGAGTTTTTTTGCGCGCAAAATTTTGTCTGAAAAAACCAGCGCTTCGAGCAGGGAATTGCTGGCCAAACGATTTGCGCCGTGCACACCAGTTCCAGTCACTTCGCCAAACGCGTAGAGATTTTTTACGTTCGTTTCTCCGCGTAAATCAACTTTTATTCCGCCGCAAATGTAATGCGCCGCAGGAGAAATCGGAATAAGATCTTTTGTTATATTCAAGCCATATTCCTTAAGCGTCTGATAGATGTTTGGAAAGCGTGTTTTAATAAAATCCGCATCTTTGTGGCGCAAATCCATGTAAACTTGGCCGGATTTTTCTTCTTCAAAAATTGCGCGTGCAACTATGTCTCGCGGAGCGAGTTCCGCAAGCGGATGTTTGCCAATCATAAAACGTTTGCCTTTCTTATTTAGCAAATACGCGCCTTCGCCGCGCACAGCTTCGGAAATCAAAAAGCGCGGTTTGCCCTTTAAATAAAGCGCCGTTGGGTGAAACTGCACAAATTCCAAATCCCTGAATTCACAGCCGGCGCGTGATGCCATCGCAATGCCGTCGCCGGTGGAAATTTCCGGATTCGTGGTGTTTTCAAAAAGCTGACCCGCACCACCTGTTGCAATCACCGTCATGTCTGCAAAAATATTTTCAAACTTTTTATCGCGCAAGATTTGCACGCCATAACAGCGACCGTGTTCAACGATCAAGTCTGCGGCAAAAGTGTGTTCATAAAGCGTAATAAATGGGTTTCTGCGAGCCTTATCTACGAGCACTTTTTCAATAGCTTGGCCGGTTAAGTCCGCCACAAATGCGATTCTGCGTTCGCTGTGGCCGCCTTCGCGCGTGAGCATTATTTTGCCGTGTTGGCTTGTGAAAGGAACGCCGAGTTCAACCAAGCGTGCGATTGCCGCAGGTCCGTTTTGTACCATATAGCGCACGGCTTTTTTGTCGTTGTGAAAAGCTCCGGCAACGATCGTGTCTTTTATGTGTTTTTCAAAATTGTCTAAAGTTGAAAGTACCGCCGCAATTCCTCCCTGCGCAAAGTTGGTGTTTGCCAGCGCGATTTCTTTTTTTGTCACAACAAGCACACGTTTGGATTTTTCCGCAGCCCGCAGGGCAAAATTGAGTCCCGAAATCCCAGAGCCGATAACAATTACGTCGTAATGTTGCATGGAGGGTATTTTACATTATTCCCCACATTTTGGCTTTGGCTAGTATTTGGGCGATTTTTGAGGAGAGATTGTTGCCCAAAACGTCTAAAATAAAGTCCGCGGAATTTATGTAACGCTTATGTCGTTTTTTATAAACTTCACTTAGTTCTTGCAGGAAATTTGTCCCGATTAATGATGGCCTGTTTTTCTCCTTCTTTAGCCTTTTTTGGAGAATCTGTGGCGGGCAATCCAGTAAAATAATGCGCCCGTTTTTTCTAAAAAGTTTTTCGTTATTTTTTGGAATTAGCATTCCGCCGCCTGTGGAAATTACAGCGTTTTTTACCGTCGAAAGTTTTTTTGCCGCGCGTCTTTCCAGTTTTCTAAAATGCTTCCAGCCAAATTTTTCCACGATTTTTGTAATCGGCAGTTTTGCTGCCTTCTCAATGTATTTATCCGTATCAATAAATTCGCGGCCAAATTTGCGGGCTAAACGGCTTCCAATAAGGCTTTTTCCGGTGCCGCGCATTCCTGTCAAAACTATATTTTTTGAGCGTAAATATTTTTTTACGCGCGCCAAATCTTTCCAGAAATTTGGATAAGTTTTTTTAACGCAGGCTGGATTTGTAATTTTGATTCCAGGCAAAACCACGCTGAGCATTCCAAAACACATTGCCATTCGGTGATCGTTATACGTTTCTATTTTCGCGCCGTGCAATTTTTCTGGATTGCTCGTGATTGCAAGTCCGTCTCTTAATTCTTTGACTTTGCAGCCGATTTTTTTTAGTTCGTGCGTTAAAGCCGCAAGTCTGTCGCATTCTTTTTGGCGTAAATTGGAAAGCCCGCGCAACTCGGTTTTTCCTTTTGCATAAGCCGCCAGAACGGCTAGGGTCATACTTGAGTCTGGGAGATTTTTGCAGTCAATTTTTCCTAGCGGTTTTAAATAAATATAGTTTTTCTCTCCGCGCATTTTTTCGATTAAATTTTTCGAAAGAATGTCTGCCTGCGCAGAATTTTGCGGCACATTTTTAATATTAATTTTTTCACCGGTTAGCGCGGAAATTCCACAAAAATAACTTGCAGAAGACGCGTCGCCTTCGACTTCAAATTCGCACGGTTTAAACTTTTGCCCAGCTTTTATTTTGAAAAGTTTATATCCATCGCGTGCAATTTTTATGCCAAATTTTTCTAGAATTGAAATAGTTAAATCAACATATGGTTTTGAAACCAAATCGCCCCAAATGCGTATTTCAACATCTTTTTCTGCCAGCGGCGCTGCGATCAGCAGGCCAGACAAAAACTGGCTACTAATATTGCTTTTGAGTTCGCATTTGCCGCCAAACACGCCGTTAGATGAGGTTTTTTCAGGCAATTTTATTCTTAATGGTACGCAATTGTTTTTTGATTCAATATTCGCGCCTAGCTTGCGAAGCGCTTCAATTAAATCTTTTTGAGGCCGCTGCCTCATTCGTGAATCACCGTCTACCACGGACTTGAAATCTTGGGTTGCCAAAACGGCAGTCAAAAAACGCACGGCAGTACCGGCGTTCCCACAAAAAAGTTTTTTAACTGGCGCATGCAACTTTCCGCCAAAAACTTTTAATGAATTTCCTCGCCGCAAAATTTTTACGCCAAGTGCATGCAAACTCTCGATCATTCTGGCTGTGTCGGCGCTCAAAAGCGCGTTTTTGATGATGCTTGCGCGTTTGCCGGAAGCGCCCGCCAAAGCCGCGCAAAGCAGCGCGCGGTTAGTTATGCTTTTTGATCCTTGGACGTTGAGGTTCATATTTGTACTACTTTCGCTTTGCCGATTCCAACCGGCAGCGCAAAACATAATTTCCCTTCCACGTGCTTTTTATCGTTCACGAGAGCTTTCTTTATTTGCGCAGTTGTAAAATCAGCGGGAATACTTACGGGCAAACGAAAACGTTTCAGCAAATTTATGACGCGCTCTGCCTCGGATTCTTTCATCATCTTTTTTGCCTGTGCGATGCGGTTTTCGGCCACCATGCCCATTGCAATCGCCTCGCCGTGAGGAACCAAATAACGGCTCAACTGTTCAATCGCGTGGCCAACGGTGTGCCCGTAATTCAAAAACATCCGTGAATGCTCTTTGTCGTAGCCGTGCACGTTTTCGTGCTTGTCTTTTTCTACAATTTTCAACTTTATTTCAATATTTTTCGCTATGAGTTTTTTAATAATTTCCGGTTTGCGCTTCAAAATCGCACCGACATTTTTTTCTAAAAATAAAAAGAATTTTCTATCTGCGATAATTGCGTGCTTTATGACTTCGGCCATGCCGCACTTGAAATCGCGCTCTGGCAGAGACGCGAGCATATCCGGATCAACAATTACCGCCGCCGGATCATAAAAAGTCCCAATCAAGTTTTTGCCTTCTTTTAGATCTACGCCGGTCTTGCCGCCGATGCATGCATCCACCATTCCAAGCAGCGTAGTTGGCACGGCAACAAACCGAATTCCACGCATAAAAATAGATGCTATAAAACCTGTTAGGTCACCAATAACGCCGCCACCTAGCGCAATCAAACAGCTGTCGCGCCGAATTCCAAGTTTGAGCAACGAACCAGTCAGGCTTTCTACAAAGTGCATGGATTTTGTATTTTCACCAGGCGGCAGGACGAGCAAATTGCACTTGAGTCCCGCCGCACGCATATTTTGTAAAAGTTCTTCGCCGCGTTTTTTTAAGTGGCCGTCCGTGATGATCGCAAAACTGGCGCCAAACCCGCGTACTTTTTGCGGGATTTTTTTAATGGCTCCTTTTTCAATTATGATTTTTGGTTCCATACAAAAGAGATTATAGCTTTTTGCCCATGGCTCCCACAATCGGCGCAATGTCGGCCATGAATTTTTCGAACTCGGCGATTGTGAGTGCCTGATCTGCGTCACAAAGCGCTTTGTCCGGGCACGGATGAGCTTCCACCATAATTCCGTCTGCTCCGGCCGCAATTGCGGCACGCGCCATCGGCATAATAAGCGGCTTCTTGCCGGTTCCGTGGCTCGGATCCACAATGATAGGCAAATGTGAAAGTTCTTTGACAATCGGCACTGTGGCGATACACAGCGTGTTGCGCGTTTCGTCTTCAAAAGTCCGAATTCCGCGCTCGCACAAAATCACATCCTGGTTGCCCTGCAAAAGTATGTATTCGGCGGCAAGTAAAAATTCCTTAATTGTAGCGGCAAGTCCGCGCTTGAGCATTACGGGTTTTTTAATTTTGCCGACTTCTTTGAGGAGGTCAAAGTTTTGCATGTTGCGGGCACCGATTTGCAAAATATCTATGTGGTTAGCGGTAAAGTCCACGTCGCGCACATCCATGACTTCGGAAATCGTCACAAGTCCGTGATCGCGACCTGCTTTTTCAAGCATCAAAATTCCTTTGCGGCCCAGGCCTTGGAATGAGTATGGCGTGGTGCGGGGTTTAAAAGCTCCTCCGCGCAAAATTGTGGCACCGGCTTTTTTAATAGCCGCGGCGGACTGGTTCATTTGCTCTTCACTTTCTATGGAGCAAGGGCCAGCCATAATGACAACCGTGTCGCCGCCAATTTTAACTTTGCCGCATTTCACGATTGTGGATTCGAATTTGGTTTCGCGGCTCGCAAGTTTGTATGGCTTCAAAACCGGCATCACACTCGAAACGCCAGCCAGGCTAGCGATGTGCTTCTCATCCAAAATTCGCTCGTCGCCAATGACGGCGATCACTGTTCGTTCAGTTCCGTGAAGCGGCACCGGATTTAGTCCTTCGTATCTTTTAATTTCTTGCAGTACGCGCTCCACCTGGTCTTTTGGCGCGTGCCGTTGCATTACAATTATCATATTCTGGGTAGTTAATGGCTTTACCTCGTCGCCCCGCTTAGCGGGGGATCCTGCTGAGGCGGAACTGCGGCTCGGCCTGGTGGCGATAAAGACAGTTGGTCTTTTTAAAGGATAAAGCGCGCGCTTCCGACACCGACACTGAGTGTAACATAGAGAAATTGGTTAAGAATAAATAAAAAAAATCCCTCGTGTCTGAGGGAGATTTGTGTGTGAAGTGATAAACTACAAAATCGCCCTCAGGAAGTAGGGAAGTAAAAGTAAAAGTTTACGCGATTTGTGGAGGTGGAATTCATAGTTCGGTGCGATTTTATATATCTTCGGTTTGCGCGTCAAGTTTTTGTGCTAGGATATTGGCATAATTTATGGCTTGGAATTACAAGAAAATTAGCATCGTCGGTTTTGGCCGCTTTGGAAAAACGCTTTATGAGCTTTTAAAAGATGATTTTGAGGTTGTGGTTTTTGATAAGAAAAAACCGGGCGCGAAATTGGCAAAAGGTGCAGAATTTACAAATAAACTCGCCGATATTTACGATTCCGATGCGATTTTTTATGCCGTGCCGATTCGCGAATTTGAAAATGTGATTGTGGCGCATAAAAAGTTTTTCAAAGAAAATCATGTTCTCATTGACGTACTTTCTGTAAAAGTTCATGCGGAAAAAGTTTTTGAAAAATATTTGAAAGGCACAAAAGTTCAGGCGATTTTGACGCATCCAATGTTTGGGCCGGACAGCGTGCAGGATGGCTTTAAAGGCTTGCCGATAATATTGGATAAGTTCCGCGCGAATGTCGATGTGTATAATTTTTGGAAGAAATATTTTGCCAAAAAAGGTCTGCGTGTGATTGAAATGTCTGCGACCGAACACGACAAGTTGGCGGCGCGTTCGCAAGGGCTCACTCATTTTATTGGCCGGTTATTGGATTCTTTTGGTTTTGAACCAACGAGAATTGATTCGCTCGGCGCAAAGAAGCTTTTTGAAGTTAAGGCTCAAACCTGCAACGACACTTGGCAGCTTTTTAATGATCTTCAGCATTACAACCCTCACACAAAACAAATGCGCATAAAACTCGGTGATTGTTATGACAAGCTTTATAATAAACTCTTACCGCGCTGGGTGGAGAAAGAGGCTGTTGTTTACGGAATTCAAGGTGGAAAGGGCAGCTTTAACGAAGAGGCTATTATGTACTACATACGCAACGCAAATATTGAGAGATTTAAAATTAAATATTTATATACTACCGAAAATGTAATGAAGGCTCTGCATGCCGGAGAAATAGATGTGGGGCAATTTGCGATCCACAATTCGGTTGGTGGAATTGTGGATGAGAGTGTGCACGCCATGACTCGTTATAAATTTAAAATTTTGAAGGAATTTGCGATAAAAATTTCGCACGCGCTGATGATGAGGAGTGACGCGAATTTGGCTCAAATAAGGGAAATAATGACGCATCCGCAAGTGATTGCGCAGTGCAAAAAGACGCTCGCCAAAAAATATCCGAGTTTAAAACATACTGCTGGCGAAAATGAAATGATTGATCCGGCGATGGTCGCAAAGTATTTGGCCGAAAAAAAATTGCCAAAAAATGTGGCAACGATTGGCAGCAAAATAATTGCCGATATTTACGGCCTGCGCGTAGTGGAAGACAATCTGCAAGACGCAAAGGAAAATTACACGAGTTTTTTGCACGTCGCCCGAATGTGATAGCATATTCGCATGTTAATTGATTGCCACTCCCACATTCACGTAAAAGATTTTGACCGCGACAGAGATGAGGTCATTAAGAGAGCAACTGTGGCCGGCGTTTTAAAAATGATTGAAATTGGTTTTGATAGTGAGGGGATTTTTAAAGTTGTGGCGCTGGCAAACAAATATGAATTCATTTATGCGGTTATTGGAGTGCACCCGCATTTGGCTTCAGAATGGGACGAAATGATTGCGGCAAAAATTGAAAAACTGGTAAAAATGGAAGAAAAAGTGGTTGCAATTGGCGAAATAGGTCTGGATTATTATAAGAATTTTCAACCGCGTGACCTTCAACAAAAAGTTTTTCGCGAACAATTAAAACTCGCCAAAAAGTTAGATATGCCTGTAGTTATTCATTGCCGCGATGCGTATGTCGATCTTTTTAATATTATGGATGAAGAAAAAGTGGAGCGCGCTTTGTTGCATTGTTTCACCGGTACAGAGCAGGAGGCGGAGGAAGGCCTAAAAAGGGGATATTACATCGCGTTCACTGGAGTCATCACTTATCCGTCGGCCAGTGCCCTCCGCGAAGTCGCAAAAAACGCGCCGCTAGACAAAATTTTGATAGAAACCGATTGCCCATTTCTTTCTCCAAAATCCCGCCGCGGCCAGCGCAATGAGCCGAGTTTTATTGGTGAAACTTATAAAGAAGTCGCCAAGCTCAAAAAAATGTCAGAAGACGATCTGGAGGAAGCTATCACCCAAAACGCCCACACCTTTTTTAGGCTTTAGAATTTTAGAAATCACTGGTTACGGATCATACGATTTTTGGTTTGAATAAAGAAACGAGATAGTTGGGATATGCCGCCAGATGGCCTGGCAGATTTTTTAAAAGAACTGGATAGAGAGTTCCCCCCACCTGCGAAACGACTAAATATATCCTTTCTTATAAAGCAACTCCGCATTTAGTATCGCGGCACCAGCGGCTCCACGGATGGTATTGTGAGAAAGGAGCGCAAATCGAACATGAAATAGATTGCACGGTCTTACGCGGCCAATGGTTACAGCCATGCCTTTATCACGATTTCGATCGGCACGCGGTTGCGGCCTGTTATCCTCCAAAACAACGTGGATTGGATTTGCCGGTGCAAAAGGCAATGCAAGTTTTTGCGGCTCGGCTGAAAAACCGGAAAGCGTTTTTTTAACAGTTTCTACTATCTCGGAGTCGGAACCATCGGGTCTTTTATTAAATTCAACAGAAACACATTCAAGGTGACCGTCTTGGACATTAACACGATTACAATGCGCACTAAGCGCCATATCCGCATTCACAAATTTATTATCCCTTAAATCTCCAAGCAATTTCAGCGTCTCCGTTTCCAGTTTCGGTTCCTCCTCACCGATAAAAGGGATTACGTTGCCGATAATATCAAGAGAAGAAACGCCGGGATACCCGGCCCCGGAAAGCGCCTGCATGGTAGTCACAAATACTTTTTTTACGCCGAATGCATCGTGAAGCGGTTTGAGTGCAATTACGAGTCCGATGGCCGAGCAGTTTGGATTTGTTACTATAAAGCCCCTTTTGTAACCTCTCAATTTCCTTTGAACATTAATCATTTCAATGTGGTCGGGATTTACTTCCGGTATCAGAAGCGGCACATCTGAATCAAAACGGTGATTTTTTGAATTTGAAATTACAGCAAAATCGTTCTTTGCAAAATTTTCTTCAATCTCTCCCGCTACAGATGAATCCAGTCCCGAAAATACAATATCGCAGTTGAGAGCGCTTGGATCACATGATTTAACTTTCATGTTTTTTACAGCATCCGGCATCGGCTCATCAAGGAACCAATGCGTTGCTTCTTTATATGTCTTACCGGCAGAACGTTCAGACGCAGCAAGTTCGGTGAGACGAAACCATGGATGATTTTGGATAAGTTGTACAAAGCGCTGACCGACAGAACCGGTTGCGCCGAGAATCCCTATATTAATCATAAATAAAAATGTTTAATAATGAAAAGAATTATAATTTTAAATTTGAGAGACGCCTTGCAGCTTCTGCAACGCGATTTTCACGTTCTACAAGAGCAAAACGAACATAGAATTCTCCCGGATTAACACCATCGGCTGTTACGTCAGAAAGCCATTTCCCGGGAGTTACAGCGATACCACAATCCGGTTCGAGTAATCGTTTTGCGAACGAAATCGAGTCGAATCCTTCCGGCACTCGTTGCCATAGATAAAAAGTTCCTTCCGATTCATTCGACGCGAGGCCGAGTCTTCGAAGCGCGTCCGTTATGATAGTCATTCGTTTTCTGTATTTATTACGCATCAATTCAACATGATCTTCGTCTCGAAGCGCAGCGATGGCAGCTGCTTGCGTAAAATTCGGCGTACCGGAATCAATATTGGTTTTAAGTTTTTTGAACTCCGCGATAACGTCTGGATCGCCGCAGACGAAACCAACTCTATATCCCGTCATATTGTTCCGTTTTGAAAGAGAGTGAAAAGCAACGACGTTTCTCTTTGAGATTTCGAGCGCCGAAATCGGTTTTTCTTTTGAATAAATATCCACGTAACATTCATCGGAGGCGAGAATGATGTCGTGTTTCTGACAAAAGGCAATGGCTTCTTCATAAAGTTCTTTTGTCGCGAGTTTGCCTGTGGGACTATTTGGATAGCAAAGCCAAAAGATTTTTGTTCGGCGCACAACATCACCCGGAATTTTCGGGAAAACCGGAAAGAAATTATTCTTTTGAAGAAGTGGATAGAAGTAAGATTTTCCTCCGGCGAAAAGCGTCCCGCGTGAATAAGGAGGATAACCGGGCGATGGCATGATTGCAATATCGCCGGGTTCAAGAAAAGCCTGAGGAAAATTAAAAATACCTTCTTTGGATCCAATTGTAGTCGTCACTTCTGTCTCAGGATTAAGCGTAACCCCAAACCGTCTCCGATACCATGCGGCTATTTCTTGTCTAAATTCCGGGAGGCCAATGTAGCTGGGATATCCTGCTGTTTTATAAAAATCCAGCGCTTCTTTTGCAGCATCGCGAATAAAAGACGGAGTTTCATCGCGAGGATCGCCAGTCCCAAAATCAATGATATCCACACCGGAATCGCGTAGTTTGAGGACGAGTTTATCCATCTCGGCAAAAGCATATCCTGGAAGAGACTGATTTTTTTGAGAGGGGTAAATCATAGCCATGGAGCGTGTTTACATTGTAGAAAAAGATCTTTCGTTTCTTCCGCTTCTCTTATAAGAGCGGTGCGTTTTCCATTTACGAGGAGTTCGCGGGCGCGCGGCCGCGTATTATATTGGGAACTCATAGAAAATCCATAAGCACCGGCATTACCAATGACGAGAAGATCGCCGCGTTCAAGTTTTGGAAGTGGCCGGACTTTCGCCAGTATATCTCCGCTGTCACATATTGATCCGCAGATGTTGATAGGATATTTTGTCGGTTTTCTCCATTTATTTGCCACAATGATATGATGATATGCTCCATACATTTTTGGTCTTACAAGATGGTTGATAGAAACATCCAGTCCCGCAAATCGCTGGTAACTTTCTTTGATCATGTGGACGCGTCCAAGCAAAACACCAGCATCGCCCACAAAATATCGTCCTGGCTCCACCATAAGGGTGACGTTGCCAAGATGATGCTCACGGCATTTTCGTTGAAACATAGCGGTTACAAGTCGTCCAGTTTCTTCAATATCAAGAGGTTTTTCATCAGGATGGTAGGGAATGCCAAAACCACCTCCAATATCAATAAATTCAAATCGAATGGATAATTTCTTCGCAATAAGTCCGGCTGCATCGAGAATAGTTCCCGTTATATTCTCAAAATAATCCGGCTCAAGCACACATGACCCCGTCATCATGTGCATGCCAAAACGTTTGATGCCTGATTTTTTTGCCGATGCATATGCCTCCAAAGCTTTTCCTATTGGTATCCCGAATTTCGCCTCAGGGCCTGCGGTCACGTTTGTTTTAATGGTCGCTTTCCCAAAGCCTGGATTTATACGAAAGCTCAGGATCTCTGGTTTTCCAAATTTAAGAAGTCGTGGCAGCAGAGCAAGGTCATCAAGATTAATACGGCTACAGTACTTTGCGCCGTAGCGTAACTCTTCATCGGTACAGTAATTCCCGGTGTAAAGGAGTTTTGAACTCGGCAACCCTACGGATTTACCAAGCCAAATCTCAGCAGGATTGCACACGTCCATACCGGCACCTTCATCAACCAGAATTTTTGCTATCGCAGGATTATTGTTCGCTTTCACGGCATAAAGAATTTCGAAATTTGCATAGTGGGACGTAAAAGCATCCCGAAGCCGGCGGAAATTCTCGCGAATTCGCGATTCGCTGTAGACATAAAGCGGCGTTCCGAATCTCTGAGCAAGCGACTCAACGGAAAGGCCTTCAATGGCAACTTTATTTTTTTGAATTGTGAGCGGTTTTGGAAGATACATTTTAAAATTGGGTTAGATAAGCGAAAGCTCATTAAGCACATTTTTCAGTTTTTCAATGGTATTGGATTGCATTGGCACAAGCGGGAGACGAAACACGGTTTTGATTTTTCCCATAAGTCCAAGGGCTGTTTTTACAGGCAGCGGATTAGTTTCAATGAAGTTCGCATTCATAAGAGGGAGGAGTTTGAAGTGAAGAGCGCTGGCCGTGGCATAATCTCCCCTGAAAGCAGCGGCGATCATTTGAGAAAATTCTTTTGGCGTTTCATTTGCTACCACAGAGATGCATCCAGTAGCGCCAAGAGGAAGTAAAGGCAAAGTGAAAGCATCATCTCCCAACATAACTGTAAAATTTGGCGATTTCCACGCGCTTGTTCCCCGCGAAATTTCTCTTAAAATATCCATAATTTGGCCAAGATTCCCAGATGCTTCTTTTACAGCAACAATGCCGGGAACTTCTTTTGCCAAACGAATAACTACGTCTGACGGAACATTGCTGCCCGTGCGACTCGGAACATTATATACAATGATAGGAATGCCAACCGAAGCAACAGCTTTAAAGTGTTGAAAAAGCCCTTCGTTCGGCGGTTTGTTGTAATAAGGAGAAAGTACGAGCGCTATATCAACGCCAAGGCCTTTTACCCACGCTGCTTGTTTTACAGATTCACTTGTATTATTAGAGGAAATACCACCAATAACGGGGATTTTTCCGCCGCATTCTTCTACGGCAATTCTAATAACGCGTTCGCGTTCTTCGGGAGTAAGAGTTGCGTTTTCTCCAGTTGTACCGCACGCCACAATACCATTTGTCCCTTCTTTGAGATGCCAACGGAGAAGGTTGCGATACGAGTTTTCGTCGAGAGTTCCGTCGTCATGGAACGGAGTAACGATGGCGACAATAGAACCGCGGAGTTTTTGAGTAAACATAGTAGTAATAATTATTAATTAAATAAATCTTTTAAGAAATCGTCCATGGTAAAGAATCCTTTCTTGTCTACAAGCCACTGTGAGGCTTTAAGAGCGCCCGCAGCAAAACCAGCTCGTGAGCGTGCGGTGTGACGAATCTCTACGGTATCCGCTTCGCTGTCGAAGAAAACTTCGTGGGTGCCTGGAATATAACCCCCCCGCGTAGAGGTAAGATGGAGCGCATCGGGCGCAATTTTTTCATGAGATGTATCCGTGAGAATTGTTTTCTTTCGAGGAAAAGTTTTTAGTAGGACTCTTGCCACTGAAAGTGCGGTTCCTGATGGCGAATCAGCTTTTTGTCGATGATGGAATTCATGGGCAAATGCATCGTACCCTTCAAATGGATTAAAGAGTTCGCCCGCGCGTTCAACAAGACGCAAAAAAAGTTGGACTCCGATAGAGAAGTTACTCGAGTAAAGAAAACCGATGTTATTGGCAGTTACGATCTCTCTCGCTTTTTCCAGATGATCATACCATCCCGTAGTACCAACAACGACATTTTTCCCAAATGACGCGATCTGACGAAGGTTATCTAAGAAGCCTTCGGGATGAGAAAAATCAATCACAACATCGGTATCTTTAAGCGCTGACGCATTAATTAGCTTATGGGTAGCGTCAGGCGCTGTTAGATCTATAGTAGAGACGATGTTATGGTCTTTCGTTATGAGTGAAGCTATCATGTGACCCATTTTCCCGTAGCCGAGTAGCGTAATGTTCATAATAGTGAATATAAAAATATTAGAGAAAAAATCTTTCATGGAGGGCGCGGACGGCCCGCTTAAAATATTTTTCTTGCACAATAAAGGTAAGGTTTATGGAAGAGGCTCCTTTTGAAACCATTTCAGTAGGAATTCGAGCCAGGCTTAGGACATCAAAGATATTTGCTTCAACACGGGGGTCATTTTTAAGGCCGTGCCCTACGAGTGAAATAATGACATGGCCTCGCCGCACTTCAACATTTCCGATTTTCTTTAAAGTGGAAATTAATCCGCGATGCAGCATTGCATCATCAATGGTCATTGATACGCTTACTTCCGATGTAGCAATGACATCAACCGGCACTCGATGGATGGAGAAAATACGAAAAAGCTCTTCTAGAAAACCATAAGGACCAAGCATCCGCAGCGACGTCACGTTAATTACAGTGATCGCTTTTTTATATGAAATTGCACGGACAGGCAATGTGGAAGATTTACCATTTGACATGGTTTCTCGTGAATCTTCCATTATCCATGTCCCCTGGTCATTCGGTTTGAATGTATTAAGAATGCGGACTGGAATATTATTCTTAATTGCTGGATGAATAGTTCTTGGATGAAGGAGTTTTGCGCCAAAATACGATAGCTCGGCCGCTTCGCTGAAGGACATACGCGGGATGACGCATGCCGCTGGAACTACGCGGGGATCGGCCGTCATAAATCCAGCAATGTCTTTCCAAATTTGAATTTCTTTTCCGCCGAGGCAGACCGCAGCTATAGCCGCAGAATAATCCGAACCCCCGCGGCCAAGTGTCGTTGTATTGCCAAGGAAGTCACGGCCTATAAATCCCGTTATAACTGGTACGGTTTTCTTTTTTAGAATTGGCGTAATGATTCGCAAAAATTTTTGTTTGGTTTTTTTAAAATCTACTTCCGCCCCTCCAAAAGTACTGTCTGTGCAGACGAGTTCGCGGCTATCAATTCGTTGCGCGGAAATACCTTTATTAAGAAGAGCTCCCATGAGCAGCCAAGAAGCCATTCGTTCTCCAAATGAAGCCATAAGATCGAGCTCTTTTTTGGTTATCTCGGAATTCCTTATGAGTAATTCGACTGTGCGGTGCAGTTCAGAAAATTCAAAAGTTAAATTCGTCTCTATTCTTTTCTGTATACTTGGGTCAAAATTTTCCAGCACGTTCCGATGACGTATTTCGATATCATTCAAAATGTTTCGAATATGCGTTTTTGGCTCTCGTCGCGGGATAAATTCAGCTGCTTGCAGAAGCAGATTTGTAACATTGGCCAGTGCCGAAGTAATAACGACAGGATTACGCGAAAGATTTTTTTTGATAATACCAACAACTTGATTGATAGCATCTACATTCGCAACCGACGTGCCGCCGAATTTCATTATTATGGACATATAAATGGGAATTATGAATTTACGAAAAACAAAAAAACCTTTCCCGGGGGAAAGGTTTCTGTAGTTCATAATGGAAATTTCACTACACAACAAACCTCTCCCGCGGAAGAGCCTTCTTGGCCTTCTTCACCTGTTTGTTAAATTGAGAGGAAATGTGCATAACGCAGCGATTGTATGCAAAATGTAATTCGTTGTCAAACAATTTTATTCTGAAGACCCCAGTTTTTGAGAGGTGATTTTTAGGGATGTGTTGAGATAAAGCATTTAACAATCCCATGCCCTTGGGCTTGATTTCTAAGATCATTTGATGTACAATGATCTGTTAAACGCGATAAAAAACAAAAACAAAAAAATGAACGACTTTACCGAGATATTAATAGCGGAGGCCGATCAACTGAAGCTCCAGGGCAAACACCAGGAGGCAATCAGGCTTTGTGAAAAATTGCTCATGTCAGACCTTGAGTGCGTGGAGGCTTTTGAGGAAATTGGAGACAACTACCTTTCATTAAAAGAATTTGAAAAGGCGGAACGCGCACTCACGCACGCCGTGAGTCTGGATCCCACTTCAGCAAATGCAAACTATTTGCTTGGTTTTACGTATTCGGCACTCGGTGACTGGGAAAGATCAATCAAATTTTTAGAAGTTAGTGATCACATTCAGCAGAATCATCCGGAAATTCTGCGTTGCTTGGGTTGGTCATATTTTCATTACGGACAGAAAAAGAAGGGCGTGATTGTTTTGGAACGCGCGCTTAATTTGGCTTGGGATGATTGCTTAATTCTCTGCGACTTGGGCGTTTGCTATTTAAATGAGAAGAATTTTGCCCGCGCAATTGCGCTTTTTGAAAAAGTTTTGCACCTTGAACCGGAAAACGAAAAAGCTCGCGAGTGCCTCAAAGCCTGCAAGTTCTTTCAGAGGGAATACGACAGGATGAAAAAAAGGAATGTGTAGGCTCGGCCTGAACGTCAAAAATTCAAAAGGGTTGCGTTTCTGCGCAGCCCTTTTCGTTTTACGCGCATGAGCGGTGAGCCGGCAAAGTTTTTTAAGAATTCTGTGTCGGTCTTCATGTTGAGGATTTTTTTGAGTTCGAGTTGGTCGCCGGCGATTTTTGGCTTTAACAAGGCTTCGTTCATTGTAGGTTTTTGACGCGAAAAATTGTGAGGGCAGACTTCTTGGCAAATGTCGCAGCCAAAGATTCGGCGCGTTTGTGCGAGTTTTTGCGCCAACTTTGCTGGGATTTTTCCTTTGTGTTCAATTGTGAGGTAAGAAATGCATCGGCGCGCGTCAATAATTCCCGGCGCGATTATTGCGCCGGTGGGGCAGGCGTTTTTGCAGCGCTGGCACGCGCCGCAGGATGGGAAATCGTCACGCAAAATCTTTGCATTCTTGTGCGATTTTATTGCTGCTTGGCTGCTCGACGCCAAGTCCAAATTAGTGATCACTTCCGCCAAAAACACCCACGAACCAAAATCTTTTGTTATGAGCGAACTGTTTTTGCCGATTACGCCGATTCTGGCCTGCACGGCAAAAGACCGTTCCAGAATTGGCCCGGTATCCACATAACATTTTGTCTCAATCTTTTTATTGGGGAAAATCTGCGCGCCGGTTTTGCAGATGAATTCCTCAAGCTCTTTTAGTTTTTTTGAAATAATTTTGTGATAGTCGCGGCCGTAAGCGTAACGCGCAACTCGCCCAAAACCGGCGCGCAACACTTCTTGCCCTTTATAATAATTCATTGCCAGCACGATCACCGACTCCGCGCCCGGCAAAATCTTTTGCAAATTGCACCGAGCCGCCAGCCGCTCTTTTTCAGACATATATTCCATCTTCGCAGCGTACCCCGCCGCCACCCAACTCTTCAGCGCCTTCACATTTTTCTCCTCAATTTTTGCAGGCGAAAATCCAACCAAATCAAAACCCAGTTCCTTGGCAAAATTGCGTATTTTAACCTGCAGGTCGAGCCTCAGCGAGGCAGGCTCAGGCGGATGCCGCCCCAAGCGGGGGCGGCCTAAGCTATTAGTGTCCCGTCTTGGCGGGACAACCATAATATCGGCCATAAGTCTTTTACATTCTACACTTTTGGTTTATAATACAATTCCTGGGTCTTTTAAAACTGAGCGATCGCTGAAAAATAAGTTCTTCATCGCTGCGAGCGCACGGCGCGAGCGCGAAGCTGAAAGCGCGAATCTGGCTCTGCCAGTTCGGGCTAAAGCTGAGCTTAAAAATCAGAGGAAAGTCCGAGCTGCAAATAAGCAGGAAAGTTGCTAACGGCAACCGCTCGCCAGCGCGCAAGCGCAAACGAGTAGGGAAAGTGCCACAGAGACAATACTAGGCCGCGCCCTTGAGCCTAAAGCTCAAGAGTACGCCCAAAGGTGAAAAGTCCCGCGTAGTGGGAGACCTCATCGCGAGGTGAGGAGTCCGGTAAACCCTTTCCGCAGCAAGGCAGAATGGAAGTTGAGGAATTCTCATGCTTATACGAGCCTCAACTGCCTGCCGCATGACTTTGGCAGCAATGCCAAGGCTAGAGAGATGATCGCACCCTGTTTGCACCGTAAGGTGCAGGCGGGGACAGAACTCGGCTTATGACGTTTTGAAAGACCTGGGATTTTGTTATTATGTAGCCAATGAAACGCTCGGAAATCTTTTTTGGGTTGCTTCGGATACCGGTGGATTTTATCGCCGCCTTTGCGGCTCTGCTCGCGGCTTATTTTTTGCGCGCGCAGGAAAAAATTTTGCCGGATTTTTTAAAACAGCCGGACTTGGGTTCATTTCCAGCTTTTTCGGTTTATGTGAAAATTTCTGTCGTCGCATCCATCGTTTTTGTGGTTCTGCTCGCGCTTTTTAGGCTTTATTCGTTGCGCGTTACGGATTCGCTTTTACAAGAAATCCGCAAAATTTTCAGCGCAAGTTTGATTTGGCTGATGGCGGTTATTACTTATTATTTTGCGCTGCGTGAATTCCCATTTTCCCGCTTGGTGCTTTTTTATGCGTTCAGTTTTATGTTTTTATTTGCTAGTTTTGGGCGAATTTTAATAAAAAGCATTCAACGACATCTGCTCAAAAAAGGCATTGGTAAGCGCAAAATTGTATTTATTGGTGATAATGAAATAAGTGTGGAAATGAGCGATTTTTTTGAAAGGTCACTCTCTGCTTCTGTCATTGGCATTGTTAAGAATTTTGAAGAATTGGAGAGGTTAATGAACGAAAAAAAATCCGTGGAAGAAGTTATTCAAACACGAGACAATCAAGTTGAAGCTGAGAAAATTGTCGCGTTTTGCCGCGAACATCAGTTGCAATATCACTTTGTGCCGGACTTATTGGAAATGTATCGCAGTAATGTAGAAATTTCCGCCATTGGATCTTTTCCTCTGATTTCGCTTAGGCCAACGCCGCTCGAGGGCTGGGGCAGAGTTTTAAAACGCGGCTGTGACCTCATATTTTCTAGTATTGGGTTAATAATCCTTGCGCCGTTTTTTTTAATTATTACCATCGTCATTAAATTAAATTCAAAAGGCACGGTTTTTTTTCGCTTTTTGGATGATGGAAAATTGGCGATGAGGATAGGGGAGCACGGTCGCAAATTTCATTGCCTGAAATTTAGGACTATGTACGAAAAAACGCATCAAATGCGCTACTGCGAGCTTGCCGACAAGAATGTGCGAAAAGATTCGCCGCTCGTAAAAATTGTGGACGATCCGCGCGTCACCGGTGTTGGTAAATTCCTACGCAGGTTTTCAATTGATGAACTGCCGCAGCTTTGGAATGTTTTAAAGGGTGAAATGAGCCTAGTTGGTCCGCGCCCGCACCTGCCGGAAGAAGTTGAGAAATATCAAAATCATCACAAATTTGTGCTCACACTCAAGCCGGGAATCAGCGGACTCGCGCAAATTTCCGGCCGCAGTGATCTGCCATTTGAAGAAGAAGTCCGCCTGGACACTTATTATATCGAAAATTGGTCTCTACTTCTGGATTTTAAGATCATTCTGAAGACGATTTTTGTGGTGTTGAAGCCGTATAAAGAATGAGATAAAATGCTTCTCTATGGAAACTACAAGATTGCCAATTAGAAATTCCATGACAGGAAAAACTGGAGAGCGGGTGGCCTTAACGATGTATTTTGTGGAGAGGCTGCAATATAAAGAATATCGATTAAAGCGCCAATCAGGTGTGGAGAAATGACAGTTTCGCTCGCAAATGCCTTCTTCCACACCTTGCTTGCGCACTCCTCACCAGGTATCCTGTAACCTGTATTCATGCTTACAACACTCATCAAAAAAATCTTCGGCGATCCAAATGAAAAAGAACTCAAAAAAGTCTGGCCGCTGATTGCCAAAATCAACGAAATTGAAAAGAAATATCAAGACACTTTAAAGGACGAATATTTTCCGGCGAAGACTGCAGAGTTCAAAGAGCGCGTTGCGAACGGCGAAAGCCTGGAAGATTTATTGCCGGAAGCTTTTGCGCTTGTTAAAAACGCATGCCGCCGCCTCGTTGGCAAAAAATGGCCGGTTCGCGGCCACGAAGTCGCCTGGGAAATGATTCCCTATGATGTGCAGCTGCTCGGCGGAATTATTTTGCACAAAGGTAGAATTTCTGAAATGAAAACGGGTGAAGGAAAAACGCTTGTTTGTACTCTGCCGATTTATTTGAACGCACTTGAGAGTAAAGGCGTTTTTCTAGTTACTGTAAACGATTACTTGGCACAGCGCGATGCTGAATGGATGGGCGGTTTATACAAATTTCTGGGCTTAAAAGTTGGAATTATAGTTCACGGCCAGAATCACGATCAAAAACGCGATGCCTATAGCTGCGACATCACTTACGGCACAAACAACGAATTTGGTTTTGATTATTTGCGTGACAATATGGCGCAGGACATTAGTGAAATTGTTCAGCGCGAACTAAATTACGCGATCGTGGACGAAGTGGACTCCATTTTAATTGATGAAGCGCGCACACCGCTAATTATTTCCAGCCCGGCGGAAGAATCTACGGAGAAATATTTCAAATACAGCAGGCTCATTCCACAATTAAAAGAGCATGACGATTATGAAGTTGATGAAAAAATGCGCGCTGCAACGCTTACCGAAGCCGGAATTGCAAAGATGGAGAAACTGCTTGGAATGGAGAATATTTACACTGAAGGTGGTTTTCAAGAAGTTCACCACATTGAGCAGGCGCTAAAGGCGCACAGCCTATTTAAAAAAGATATTGATTATGTGGTGAAGGACAACGAAGTGATTATTGTGGATGAGTTTACGGGTCGCCTAATGCCGGGTCGTCGCTATTCCGATGGCTTGCATCAGGCAATTGAAGCCAAAGAAAACGCTACCGTTCAGCGCGAAAGCCGCACGCTCGCCACGGTTACTTTTCAGAATTATTTTAGACTTTTCAAGAAACTTGCGGGTATGACGGGGACTGCGCTCACCGAAGCAGAGGAATTTTCAAAAATTTATAAACTCGACACGATTGTGGTTCCAACTAACCGCACGATGATAAGAAAAGACTATCCTGATGCCGTTTATAAGAACAGCAAAGGTAAATACATGGCGGCGGCAACAAAAGTAAAAGAACTGCACAAGGCAGGCCAGCCGGTTTTGATAGGCACAATTTCTATTGAGAAATCAGAAATGCTTAGTAAATTATTGGGCGTAAACGGCGTTCCGCATACGGTTTTGAATGCGAAATTCCACGAAAAGGAAGCTGAAATTGTGTCTAAAGCAGGCCAGAAAGGAGCTGTAACCATTGCAACCAACATGGCAGGTCGCGGCACGGATATTAAACTTGGAGAAGGAGTAAAAGAACTCGGCGGCTTATTTATTCTAGGCACCGAACGCCACGAATCTCGCCGTATTGATAACCAGCTCCGCGGTCGCAGCGGCCGCCAAGGCGACCAGGGAGCGAGCCAATTTTTAGTTTCCATGGACGACGAATTGATGCGACTTTTTGGCGCGGAACGCGTCCAAAAGATGATGGAATTTTTAAAAGTTCCGGACGACATGCCGATCGAAAATCGCATGATAAGCAATTCGATTGAGGGCGCGCAGAAAAAAGTTGAAGGCCGAAACTTTGAAATCAGAAAGCACCTCGTGGAATACGACGATGTTATGAATAAGCAGCGTGAAATTATTTACGCGCGTCGCCGCAGAATGCTTTTTTCGCAGGATATTAAAAATGACATTTTGGTGTTGATAGAACAAGTTGCGGAAGGAATTATTTTAAATCACACAGCCGGTCGCAGACCTGAGGAGATTGATTTTGTAAAGATCGGAGAGATAGTGCGTGCTCTTCATAAAGACCAAAAAACGCCATTCGATTTAAAACGTCTGGAGCAAATGGGAGATCCGGAACCGATGATAGATTACGTAAAACATTATTTGTGGGACGAATATAACGAGCGAGAAAAACAGTTGCCGGACTACGAAGAAGGCAAAGGTTCGCCGACTTTGCGAAACGTGGAACGCGCATTTTATCTCCGTACTCTAGATACGCTTTGGATGGAGCACCTCGATAATATGTCTCACCTGCGTGAGGGCGTTTCTATGCGCGGTTATGCTCAGCGCGATCCTCTTATTGAATACAAGCAAGAAGGTTTTCAGATGTTTAAAGATCTTTTGGCCAGCATTGGCAGTAATACTGTGAATACGCTATTTAAATTGGAATTCAAGCAGCAGCAAGCTTCTCCGGTAATTCAACAAAGACATCCGACGCGCATGCTGACAAACGAAGATCAAATAGAAAAAGTGCTTGGCGGCGAGAGGAATTTAAAAGAAGAATTGAGCGGAAATCCGGTGATGGTAAAATCCGGCGGCGCGCCGGTGCAAACTGATCCAGTTATTGGCCGAAATGACCCGTGTCCGTGCGGGAGTGGGAAAAAGTACAAAAAGTGCCATGGGAAATAGAAATATTGTTCAATAAAGGACAACTGCATTCGTCACTGATTTTATACGGCTCACTTCCTGACAGGGAGCATTCGCCGTTAAAATCAGGACTCATTTGTTGTCTTTGGTGGAGGTGAGCGGAGTCGAACCGCCGACCTCGTCGTTGCGAACGACGCGCTCTAGCCAGCTGAGCTACACCCCCAAGAAACGTTCAGAATTTAGCAGAAAACGGCTCTAATTGCCACGTGGATATACTTTCACATATTCTATGAATAAGCGCAAAAGTTTTTGGCTGGCGTTTTGGTTTGGAATTATGCCGGATTTTTTGGCATTTGCGCCAAACACGATTTTGGTGATTTTGAATCCATCGGTTATGTGAAATAACTACACATACATTTCTAACGTGCCTTCGCTAATTTTTTACTGGTGGAGGTGATGGGACTTGAACCCACGGCCTCAATCATGCCATGATCGCGCTCTAGCCAGCTGAGCTACACCCCCAAGTACGAGTTTCGGAATCGTCCCCAATTCTAGCTGGATATTAGTTCCTCCGCCAGAGATAACGCAAACACCCCTATAATCCTTGTTTTTGGTAGGCTTACCTAATTGTACCCTAGATGTGAGCTATGTGAGATTACTGTTTTTAATCTATTATCACCGAGCAAGATTCATCTGCAGCCTGTTCCGTTGTGATTTTATTTGTGAAAAATTTAACCCAATCCGTCTCCGAATAATCTTTCAAAATCGGTTCGCACATTGTTGTGAGGTAAAAAATGTTTTTGCTGAAGGATTCGTTGGTGACCTCTGCAATCAGCAACCGATCCAATTCCATCTTTTCTGGATATTTGTAATTGAAGGGCAGAAGTTTTGGAATTAAGTGCGCGAGTTTTGCAAAACGGTGGCAACCCACGATTTCGCCCGCGGATTTGTCGAATGAGCATCCCATTACGCGGCAGTCCAAATTCCTAAAATCATAGAGAGCGCAGTTACCGAAATCTTCGCCGATTTCTAGCGCCGGGCAATTGTATTTCTCTTCCTGCAAGAAACGCGCAAAGGCCGCGTGCGTATTTTGCGCCTCTTTTCGGTCTACGCCGTTACGCTCAAATTGAAACGGATTGAGCTTTAAAATCTTCTCATTGATTTTCTTGGCAGTTTTTTGTAGTTCGCGGCGAGCGGTGCGATCCAGCTTTTTAAACCCTTCGCTGATGTAAAAAGCTTCAACGAAAGTGAGCGGAAAAAGTTGCTGGCAGCATTCATAACATTTGTTTTTGCACGGAATTTCTGGTGAGGCGTTATAAACTCCCTCACATTTTTCTTCGACACCGCGGAGTAAGGAAGCGTATTGTTCTAGAATTTGATCGCGCGATAGCATATTAACTTTTTAACATAACATAGAACTTTAAATATTTGCCCTCCGGAAAGTGAATATTAAACGGATGATCAATTGGTTGGTGTCTTATTTCGAGCGTGCGAAGCGTGCATTTTGCCCTTGCTGCCGCCATCGCAAGTGTTTTTTGAAATATCTCGTCCGTAACGTGCGCAGAACAAGAACTTGAAACCAGAATGCCGCCCTGTGGCAAAAGTCTCAGTGCTTTTTCATTTATAAATAAATATCCGCTGAGTCCCTGTTTTAAGCTTTTTTGGTTTTTTACAAACGCAGGCGGATCCAAAATTATCACGTCAAACAGGCCGCCCCCGCAAACGGGGGTGGCTAAGCCATTAGTGCGGACGAAGGACGTATCTTTTTTTTCACCGGCACTCGCGCACTTTTCTATAAAATTAAAAACGTCCGCATCTTCAAATTTGTGTTTCTTTGACGATAAACCGTTTAATTCAAAAATGCGCTTTGCAGTTTCAAGAGCTTCACCAGATACATCCACGTTTACCGTTTCTTTTGCGCCGGCAAGCGCAGCATAAACAGAAAAACCTGCAGTATAGCAGAAGCAATTAAGTACGCGTTTGCCGGTTACATATTTTTGCAGAGCTTTGCGATTTTCGCGCTGATCCAAAAACATTCCGGTTTTTTGGCCCTTCGTTACGTTAACCAAAAACTTTACGCCATTCTCTAGAATTTCAATCTCATTCGGCAATTCTTTGCCAAAAATGTGGCGCACAGGGAGATCGGTTAATCCCTCATGCCTCCGCACTCCAACGTCGCTGCGCTCAAAAATAGTCTCCGGCTTAAAGACGGATTTTATCGCCGCAATCACATTTTCGCGCTGTGCCTCCATACCAAGAGTGTGTATCTGCATCACAAAAACGCGATTGTATTTATCTACGATCAAACCAGGCATAAAGTCGCTCTCACCAAAAACCACGCGAAAAGCATTTGTGTTTTTTTGATCAATAAATCGTTCGCGAATTGCCAAAAGCTCGCGAAATCTTCTCTCAAAAAACGTCACGTCAATCTCTTCATCAATATCCCGCGTCAAAAATCTAAAAGCAATTTGAGAATTACTATTGTAGTACCCGCGACCCAAAAACTTTTTCCCATCACTCGTATAAACGTCCGCAATTGTGCCATTAGAAATGTCGCGCGGTGTCACAAGCGCCTGCGAAAAAATCCACGGATGCATGTGGCTGGCTATGTGATCTTTGCCTTTGCGGAAGAGAATTTTGGGATGTTGCACGCGGATACTCTAGCCTTTAATAGGCCAGTAAGTCAAAAGCGAGCAGCCTTATTCCACATCTATTTCTTCCGGTATGCTTTCCCTAGCTACTTCTTCTGAGATAAAGCCTTGTTCCAGTAACGAATTGACAGATTTTTTCATGGTCTGCATGCCTTCTGCAACGCCGGTTTCAAGAGTGGATGAAATCTGATACGTCTTGTTTTTGCGAATCATGTTTGCAATTGCGTGGTTGTTGAACAGAATTTCATATGCTCCGACGCGACCTGATCCGTCTTTTCGTTTTAATAGATTTTGCCAGACTATGCATTTCAAGCTTTCTGAGAATTGCGTGCGAATCTGATTTTGTTGAGCCGGCGGAAATGCGTCTATGACGCGGTCAATGCTCTTGGCTGCTCCGCTAGTGTGCAGTGTTGCAAACACCAAATGGCCGGTTTCTGCTGCAGTTATTGCCAAAGAAATAGTCTCAAGATCGCGCATTTCACCCACCAAAATTACGTCCGGATCTTCACGTAAACTGGCACGCAACGCTGACGAAAAGGATTCCGTGTGAGTGCCAACTTCGCGTTGATCCACAACGCTTTGTTTGTTATCATGCACAAATTCAATAGGATCTTCGATCGTAATAATATGTTGTTTTTGAGTCAGGTTGATTTCGTGAACCAATGCCGCCAATGTCGTTGATTTACCTGAACCGGTTGGACCTGTAACTAATACAATGCCATTCTCAAAATGAGGAATCTTTTTTAATTGCTGAGGTAAATCCAGCTCAGCCATACTTTTTATTGCCGTTGGAATAAAACGGAAAACCGCAGCCGGCCCTTTTCTTTGAAAAAAAGCATTTACTCTAAAACGCGCAACCGAAGGAATTTCCAGTGCAAAATCCACATCCATCTTTTCTAGATATGTTTTCTTCTGCATCTCCGTCATTGTCTCCACGATGTATTCCTGAGCCATTTCTTTGGTAAATACAGGATGTTCTTCCACCGTTATCAAATCTCCATTGATACGAATTACCGGTTTTATGCCGGTTGTTATATAAATGTCTGAAGCCTTATATTCAACAGCCGTTCTAAAAAGTTTATCTAGTTGCATGGTTTGTTGTTTGTTTTTATCTGTATATTCTATCATAAAAGGACAGGTGCGTAAATACATGAAAATCCTAGGATTGCCTATTAATAGGCAATCCAGTACATAGAATTGACGATGTAGCTAGTTTGAGGTAGAATATATTAAAGGTTTAAAAAACCAAAACTAATATCACTTAACATAAAAAATATGAACAAAGGAAGAATTTTTGCCTTTCTAGGCATGGTAGTAATTGGTACGGCCGTTTTTGCCGTAATAAATTGGCAAACTTCGATGGCGCAAACAACCGGACCTAGACTTCTGCAAGTTGCAGACATTGATTCGGTTAATGGTATGCAGACTAGTAATTCTTTAGCAAATTATCCTGCTGGTAATTCTCTATATCCCGGGCAGGAGTTGTCTTTTGATAATGAGGGTATTTCGATTTTTATTGCACCTACAACACAGCAGACGGCTATTACAACCGACGGTGCCATCTCAGAGTGCGGACACCTTGGCATTCAGAGTTGGCAGGGAGGGAATTACGCATATAAGCTTACCGATGGCAACACATGGCAGAAGAGAAGTTCGACATGTGCAGGTTACGTTGTAATTGGATCTTCCGGGCAGATTCGTGCTCAGACGCTCACCATAAAAGGAACGAGCGTGGCAGGAAAAGCCTTTACATTGCAAGTTAATGTACCTGACCCCTCTTCGTGGGACAACGAAGTCGGAGGTGGAAGCAGGAGGCTTTATGTGAGTGATACCGGAGCGGCGTATGCTTGTAAGAGTCTGACATATCACGGTGCTTGGCCGAATGAATGTGAATTTTCTCCACAGGCGGCTCTTTTGCAGTCCCCGGTGAGTACTGGCATGGGTGCAACATGCGGAAACAATTTATGTCAGTACGGTGAAAGCTATTCCTCGTGTCCTAATGATTGTCCTGCTCCAGCGCCTACTTGTACGCTTACTCTCAACGACGGTAGAACCAGTTATCCAACTGATGCAAATACATATGTTAACTATACTTATACTTGTTCTTCACCAACGACTGTGGCTGTACAGGTTGTGAAGCCGGATGGTATCGCCACCACTTATAACACCGCTACCAACATATCCACATCCGCAATGGGTTTTGGAACATCAAATTTAACCGCTGGGAATTACACATTGCGTATTTGTGTCAACGACACGGCGTGTTCACCAAGTTCGCTTGTATCTGTGCCATTTACGATAACAACGCCGGTTATTACCGGTTCTGCTCTTATCGGCCATTGGAAGTTTGATGGAAATGGGAATAATGAAATTACGGGCAGTCCGGCAGCTCAAATAGTTGGAAATGCTTCATTTAAAACCACCGGCGGCAAACTGGGCGGTTACGGATATATTCCGACAGGCAGTGATTATTTTAAAGTTCTTTATAATGCGATGTTTGATTTGCCGGATTCTTTCACTATTGAGTTCTGGTTCCGCCAGCGAGCCGATAGAAGTTTTCTGCAGGATTTGGTGTACAAAGGGTTCGGGGTCAATAATTATAATTTTAGAATATATAGACAACTGTGGAATGAAAATAATTTCGGGCCCGTTATAGCTGGCCACACAGCAGCTAATAACGGATATTGGACACAGCCGAGCAATCCAAATCAATTATCACATAATGAGTGGCATAATGTTGTATTTACCAAAAGTCCAAATTATCATGCGTATTATCTTGATGGAGCTTTGATAGGTTCTAAAGAGGTCGTAGCATCGTATGCTTCAGACTATGGCGGACCGGCAAAAACACCGCCTAATGACATTATTATTGGAGATACGGCGGTTGATACTGATTTTGATAATTTAAAAATTTATAATTACGCTTTGAGCGCCAGCGAAGTTTCTCAAATTGGAGGATTTCCTACTCTCACCGCCCCAACCGCACCTTCTGGCCTTACTGCAACCGTTGCCTCCAACGGAACGGTTGTTAACTTGAGCTGGACGGATAATTCCAGCAACGAAACAGGATTCCGCGTATATCGAAGGATCAGTGCTCCTAATTTAACCGAATGGATTCAAGACGGAACAACCCCATCTGGTGTCAGCTCGTATGCCAGTACACCAGGTCACGCTGGTACGTTCGAATATAAAGTAGTCGCTTATCTCGTAAGCGGCGCTACAAATCTTGAATCTACGCCAAGTAATACGGTAAGTGCTGTGACGACCGGAAGCGCAACGACTACCACCACTACGCCTGGAGCCGGCGCACCTGAGCCAACGAATGATGACGCTGCGGTATGGGCACAGGTTGATGTCGCTACCGGCCAAATTTCGACAACGGCAATTTGTAAAAAATCTGTGTGCGGAATAAATGGTGAATACCATGGTTATGTCCCACCAGCCTCTTTTGCCACTGGGGCGACATGGTGGCCTACCTCAAAAAGATATATCTGGCAGTTGTCGGGGCAAGCCGGATACAGCTCAGGCACCTTCAATTTCAGTACGTACATATTTACTGTAGCAGGCGGAACAATTTATAACGGTATATTTACTCCGACAAGCACGACGACAACGCCAACAACCGGAACAACAACAACCGGTACGCCTGGAGCCTGCCCGAACGGACAGAAATGTGCTTCCGGTTCATGGTGTCAGAATGGTTCTCAATGTTACTACCCGGATTCGCAAATAACGTGCGTTGCTTGGCCAACAACCTCGACTATGCCGGTGCCGCCGGCGATGATGACAGCCTGCCTTGCCGGTACTTCGCCTTGTAACCCAACCGATTCAAACTGCGTAGCTCCGGGTCAAACGATTGCATATTCTTCCGGTAAATGGTGCATGCAATCACAATCTTATTATTCATCCGATGGCAAAAATATGACTTGTGTTAAATGGGGAGAATCTTCGCCATTAAATTATTCCAGTTGCAAACCAGACGATACTAACTGTATTTCTGAAGGATCTTATGGTGCATCTTCCGGTTGGTGCTCAAATGGCATGAAGTGTAATCAAAAAATAACAGATACAAATTCACGCAATGATGTGTATTGTGCAAAGATGCCTCAAAATATGATGACTTCGTCGGATTCGGTTTCGTGTCCATCTGGATATTCGGTCTGTTCTTCAACGGATAATTCTTGCAGAGAAAAAGGAGATAAATGGTCAGATGCAAATACTAGTTATTATTGTATGAATGCGCAAAAATGTAATTTGTCTTCTGGCGGTGGAATGTGCGTAGGTTGGAACGAAGCATGTCCATCTGGCACAAAATATTGCAGCTTGAACGACACATATTGTGTGGAACCCGGCGAATATAAAACTATCACTACCAGCAGCAACTCCTCTGGAGGATATTGGTGCGGCGGCGGTAGTGGAATGCCTTTTTATTCAGCCACCAAAGCTTACTGTGAGCCAAAGAAAATAGGATCAACAATGGAGGGAATGATGTGGACATCTGCTGATATCAAAGCAATCCTAAATAAGCTTGGCAGCGGATGGCATCTTTGCAGTCCGAATAATACAAACTGTATTGAACCTGGGGAATCCGGACCCTCGAGCGGTTGGTGTGCCTGGATGTCGCCGGGCTCATATGTCCCACCCACTACTAGCGTTGCGCTAACACGATGTCCGTCCCTGAGTGACGCCGTTGTGCCGCCAGTTTCGGTGACACCGCCCCCGAATGGCGTGATACCACCACCTGTAATGCCTGTTAATCCCGCAATGCCGCGTGAATGTAGACCGGACGAAGTGCCTTCTGGTTCCAATCCTTGCATGATGTCAATGTATAGATGGAATGTTGCGTCTAAATCGTTTGAAAAGTGTGATAATTCTTCGATGAATGCATACGTGCCATCGGCAGCAATGGAGACTTTGAAATATACAAGTTGCGAATCAATGAATCTTGCATTCGAAAAGGAATGGAGAACCGAACGTTATCTTGTACATCCTCCCGAAAAAGATGGTCAATGGTATATGCCGCCGTGGGACGCATCTTCTCCGATGCTCCAATATAATAAAGAAACTGATAAATTTGAGGATTGTAAATCAACAATTGCTTCGCCGGTGAATTATGCGCCAGGCATGATGCCAGCATATGTAGCGCCGTGTAATCCGGTTCCGGACATTGATAAAGTGTGGATGCTCAAAAAAGCTCGTGCCGAATACAAAATGCACCAACTTTACTCAAACCAATTCAGACAACAACCGACGCAGCCGACTTTGCCAGGGCAGGTGGAAAAGCCGTTGCCGCCGATGATTTTGCAGCCTCTTCCTATTGTGCCAGTCTCCCAGTGCAAAGGCTATCTCGCAGGCGCACGGCAAGGTCTTATGGCCGATAAAAAATTCTGGAAAGACGTAAATAGACAATTAAAAACCATGCCGGCTGATTACCAGAATGCCGATGACGTTAATGGTCTTTTAAATCAATCCAAAAATTTAATAGTCAAAATAGAGAAGCTAACAAATGGGAATAAGTGCGATGCAAATTCTACTCTCGAAGTTCAAACTCAACTTAATACCCTGCACGCGGATCTTTTCTCTGAACTTTCGGCGTATTTGCCAGATATAGAAGATTTTGCAAGATTTGCAAGCTGCAAAGGCGGACTAAAAGATAGATCGGTTCAATTTGGCAAGTTGCTAAAAGGAGAATTAAGTGATGAAGAAAAAGTGGCCATCGGGGATTTGATGTCTTCGATAGAAGATAAATTAAAAGAGTTTGTGGAACACGCTACTGAATTTGATTATGATGCTCGATTTGAGTGCGAGCAATTTAACGCGGAACTTGATTCGCAAGCCGCTACGCTGCTCAGGATAACCGATAAAGAAATCAGCGCAATTATTGATAATGTCGTGTCAGAAAAATTAGCTCCGGCATTGAATGAACTCTCTCGGCAAATGGAAGAAAGAGGTAAGAAGCTGGATGAACTTTTGGTGCAAGTAGCCGAATTGCATAAAGCGGTTGAGCAAATAAGCCAGACTGCAACGCAGATTTCTGAGAGAATAGCCGTCAGTTACACTGCCCTTGCGCGCATCGAGGAAAAATTTGCCGAGCAGAAAACTGAAATACAAGTTGCCAAAGACAAATTAATTCCTTTAATTGAAGAAGCTATAACGCTAATTAAGACTACCAATTGTATTGCGGGAGCTCCTCGTGAACAACTGGTACAGGCTTTCAGCACAGCGGCTTCAGTTAACTGGATTGGCGGATATGGAGACGAGATGGGCAAAAGACTGAATATGTTCGCTGCTTCTTGTAAGGCAAAAGATGTTGTTGCGGGCGATGTGGAAACGTTTGTTAAGAATATAGATGCTGCGTCTACGCAAAATCTACATGATTCTTATAACGCTGGCTTAACCAAATTCGCAGACGTGCCGACACATGAATGGTATTACGGCGGATATAAAACTGCAGCTTGCGTTGGTTCGATGACTCAAGGCCGTCCGGCAGAAAATGTATTGCGTCAAGATGCTCTGCTTATGGTTCTGCGCGCCGCCGGAAAAACAGATGCTGAGCTCAGTGGAGATTGCGGTTCATCTGCCTCTGGGGTAGGTGAAATTTCGCCTTACGCAGTTTGTGCGGTGCATGTTGCTCAGAAATCGGGATTGAACTTAAGCGGAAGTATGACAGCGCCAGCCGATCGGCTTGAGATTTCAAAGTGGCTAGTAAAACTTTTGAATTTACAAGCACCGGACACGGTTGAAGCTAGTTCAATACTTAATGGGTACATAGATGTTGCCGGTTTAGATATGGCCACCAAGACAATGGTTGCCACCGTAGTGGAAGGCAAACTAATGGTGGGGAACGTCAGCGGAGGCATTGCGCGCTTTCAGCCAGATGCTGCTGTCACTCGCGCTTCACTTGCAGTGATTCTTGAAAAAGTTCTTGGCCTCAAAGGCACTCTTCCAGAATCTTGTTAATTTCTTCAAGACTTTCTGCTAAAACTAATTTCTGTCTAAAGTTAGACGCTCCGGGGAATCCTCTGATGTAGAACACTATGTGCTTCCGCATCTCGAGGGTTCCCCATTTTTCGCCTTTGAATTCGCAACTTAAATCCAGATGACGCTTAATCAAATTTAATTTGTCGCGCTGAGTGGGCGGTACAAAAGGTTTTTTATCAAAAGCTGCGGCGATTTCCAGAAATATCCAGGGATTGCCAAAGCTTCCGCGACCCACCATCACGCCATCTAAATTCCCAAGTTTTTGCACGGCGTCTTGGCCATTTTTTATATCGCCATTTCCAATTACGGGAATTTTTAAAATCTTTTTAACTTCATAGATTGGGTCCCAGTCAGAAGTCCCGCTGTACATTTGCTTTGCCGTCCTGCCGTGAACGGTTAGCAATTTTGCACCAGCTGCTTCAATATCTTTTACGAATTTAAAGAAAAATTCCGGATCAAATTTTGTAGTACCTATGCGTGTTTTTACAGAAACTGGCAGGGGAGTCGCTGCAACCGCAGCTTTTACAATTTTGATTGCCAGTTCGGGATTTTTTAAAAGCGCCGAACCGTTGTCTGCACTCACAACTTTTTTGGCCGGGCATCCCATGTTGAGATCTATGGCATCTACGCCAAGTTCGGTTAAAATCTTTGCGGCTTTGCTGAAATTTTCCGGTTTTTTCCCAAAAAGCTGTGCAATGATTGGGCGCTCTTTCTCTGGATGAAAGGCAACTTGCCGCAGCGTTGCCTCGTTCCCATGCAAAAGCCCGTCCGTACTCGTGAATTCCGTAAAACAAATCACCCTTGGACAGATTTCTTTAATAAGCTGGCGATAAGCGCTGTCCGTGTAACCGGACATTGGCGCTAGGGCTATTATAGGGCGTGGCAAAGAGTTCCAATCAAACATGGCTGCCCAATTTTAGCACATGCCAACGATCCAGAATGTGGAATGTGCGGCTACTTCTTTCGCGGGATTTTCATGGTTGATGTCCCACTGGTCGGCTTGGTAGTTGTACCGATAATCAGCTCTGTGGTTGTGCCAGTTTGAGATTCCCCAAATTTACGTACTTTTTCATCCTGCACTTCTTTTGCTTCAATCTGGGCATCTAGCAATTGCGTCGCCAATAATTTTAGATCTTTGACTGTAATGGCGAGCCGCAGAGAAGAGGCCTCTTGAGAAACATTTGTAACTAAGAAGGGTTGATAATTCGCAGGTATAATGGCCTTTATTTGATCCAGTTGTTGCTGCAAATCGGTTGCTGAGTCAGCCACAGTTTGGGTGTCTAACATAGACGCCGATATATCTAGTCTTAAATCATACTTGTCGGTATCTTTAAGCACCGACGCCGTGATTATTGCCTTTTGTATGTTTTTGATTTGCTCAGAAGTAGATTGAGGAGCCAAAGAAGAAATGCTTTCATTCATTTTTTGGACATCGGCGATCAGTAAGAAGAAATCTTTGTCTTTTTGTAAATCCTTAAATAATGCATTGTCGGACAATTTCCCTTGCAGCGTATTTTTCATGCCAGATACAAAAATAAAAATGTTGTCCTTTAATTCCACCGAAAAATCTTTAAAAGCAGGTTCTGCTTTTAGCGTTTCCAGAAGTTTTGCACTTTGTGTCTCTGTAACCTTAAAGCCGATAGAGAACGGCATATTTGTCTGCAAAAGGTCAGGATTCGTTTGTCCACTTGCATTAGCCAAAAACTTTTTATCAAAGTTCGCAGCAAAGGCAATTTCGGAAATATTATCAATAAATTCCGCATTTTTTTCTTCCAATTCTTTAATGCCAAGGGTTTCGTCGCCGGCAAGTTTGTCGACGAGCGCGGTTTTTATGTCTTCAAACGCATTTTCCAAATCGGAAGTTTTTGCAAAATAGGCAACAACATTTGCATCGGCTCCGGGCATTATGTCTAGCACTGTTGAAGCCACCGGTTCTACAGGGTCGGTTATTGTTGTTGTGTCTGTTGTTTTCTTTTCCACTTCCTCGGCTGCAGGCCGAGTCATTCCGACATATTGGCCAACTGCGTTATAAAAAGTTTCTGGAGCTGCAACATAAAAAGTCGCGATGCCTCCGCCTATTAGAGCGACTATAATTAAACTCAATAGGATTTTTCCAATGCCTTTTTTAATTGGGGCGTTTGTTCCCGGAGTTAAAGGCGCTGGCATAACCGGTTTTTGCGCCGATTGCGCCAGTGGAGTTGGCGCTGAAGCGCCGATCTTATACGCAGCTGGAGGCGGAGTTGAAGTTGGTGCAAGAACAGGTGCTGGAGGCATAACCGATTTTGGTGCCGCAGTAGGAGCTGGAGCTGCCGGTTTCACCGCAATAGCTGGCGCTTGAACTGGTGCAACTTTTGCAACTGGAGCCTGAACCGGAATAGCCGCCGGCATCGCTGCCATTGGCTTTGTCGGCGCAGTCATCGGTGGTGTTACTGGCGACATCAGCGGAGCTGAAGTAGGTGCAATTGTCGTAGGTTTTGCCTGCACATTTGCCGTGGCTGTCACAGGAGCCGCAGTAGTCGGCGCTGGCGTGGCTACCGGTGCTGTAAAGAGTGGTGCCGTCACCGGAGCAGCCTGAACCGGCTTCACAGGTGGTAAAGAACTCGGAGTTGGAGTGGTTGGAATTGGATTATCCATATTTTTTTGTTTTTGTTAACTTTCTTAATTAACTTTCAAATTTCGGGAGCACATTGTCTATTGCGCCCCATTCGCTTTCTTCGAGTGCCGGCACAATCAAGGTCACGTTGTCTCCGACTTCCGCGCGGTAATAAGTGATAGATGCAAGTAGCACTTTATATGATTTGCCACCGGCAAGGACTTTATATTGGCCGTCTTCATAAACGAGCGGACCTATCAAGCGTTTGCGTTCAATTGGACCGATTTGTTTATATAAAAACGAACCATCATCTGAAATTGTAAGTTTTAACACATCGCCAGGTATCAATTTTGATTTGCTGGCATAGTTCGCCGGCACAGGATAAGACTTACCGTCCGGTCCGATCATATTCTGACCGTCAAAAACACCTTCAACTATTTGTCCGCCTTCAGACGGTTTTAATCCAACAGCTTTTTTTATATATTGACCTTTAAGATCACCGCTGCCGGTAACTTCACCTATAATCTGCTTAGCTGAACGAATACTCGATTCGGCTGAATCAAGCATTTCTTTAAGCAAAGCCAATTTGTTTGAGAGAGGAGCCATAGGTTTATTTTCTGTTATTGTTTATTGTGTAAATTGTAACAGATTTTAGACTTTTTCTCCAGCAGAGAGTCTTCACATAATGCTATTTTATTTCCTCGTTCTTCAAATAGTGTGTTTTTTTGAGATATAGGTCAAAAAGAGCTCTGCGCGCGATGCCGACGTTGTTAAATATGCGGAAGGTAAAGACAACGGTTGCCGCCAAGTACAAATCCAGACCCAACATGTCTCCAAAGAGGGTTATGCCGAGTGCAAGCAGCATGTTAAAGAAGAGGCCGGTCGCAAAAATCCATGGATCATAATGGTCTTTAGTTAATTGTGCGCGGATTGCTCCAATGAGGGAGTCTATTATTCCCAAGATAACCACCGCCGTATAGCGAGTATATTCAACAGGAATGGAAAATGGCAAAAACCAACCAATTATAATTCCGACAAGAATGCCTAGTAGAGAAAAAAGCATATTACTTTCTCCTTTTAAATATCACTTTTTCATTGTCTCCGCCAGCAATTCGCAAATCAATGTATTCCAGATTTTCACGATATATATCCAGTTTTGCCAAAGCGCGCTTGAGTTTTGAAAGTTGACCGTCTACGTTCTGGGTCAAATCCAGCCAGACATAAAAGTTTTTCTCAGTTTTCAAATGCAGTTCACGTTCAACTTTTTTCCATTCGCCTTCGGTGATTTTTATTCCAAAATAGTCTTTGAACTTAGTGAAGCCGTCTACAATCGGTGCAAGTTTTTGGGGATCAATCACGACCGATTTTCCGGCGGGCAACATTTTTGATGTGCGCCAAATTAAAATTGGCAGATCTTTTTGCTCGGAATTTTCTAAAATGCTGTAACCGATTTGGTTTACCACGAATTTTTGTACCATGTTATCCACCATCACCCTCAAATTTAAAACCGCAGGGTATTCCTCAACTTTTACAATAACTTTATGCGGGTATGATTTTTTTATATGGACGAGTAAAACCTGATTTTTAAAAGTCTGCTCTATTTCGCGCACCAGTGAATCCGTATTAACAAAAAGAATATTTTTGCCTTTAAGTTTATCTACAAAAGGAGCCAACGCTGTACTTGCAACGGCTTCACCGCTTTTTTCGAGCGACACTTTTGTAATTTCAAAGAAACTGGAAAAAAGCGCAACATACACTAAGCCTACGAAAATTAACGCGGCCACTACAAAATACATGACCTTTTTAAACAGAGCCATTCCAGGGGACGTCTGCTTAAACATGCGTCGCGTCTTTGGGCGGCGTATAGTTGTGGTTGGTAAGTTCTCTTTTCGTTTCGACAGGAGAAGCCGATGGAATCTCCGCCTCAAATTGCCATCCGTAGTTTTTTTTTGGAAAAACATAGGGTTTTATTACCCTTGCATTGACGATGACTGTAGAGATTTAGTCCACTCAAGTCTTCGAGCGCGAGCTTTTGCCTTATTGGCCTTCTTGCGAAGTTTGCTTTTTGGGCGACTCAAATTCATCGTGTGCAGTCCGTGTTGGTGGCTTGTGTGCTTGTTTGACATCCTGCGAGAGGATATTAGGAATGGGCACATAAGTCAAATAGAAAAAATAACAGATTGTGCCGAGCCATAGCTCGGCTAAGCAATTAGCGTCCTCGCCTTGGCGGGACAATCAACTTAGAGTTATACTCTTGCCATATGACAGATTCAAAACAATTAAAAGACGTTATCATCATAGGTGCAGGGGTTGCAGGTCTCGCGGCTGGTATGTACTGCGGCAGGTTTAATATGAAAACCGTGGTTATTGGAGAAATGCCTGGCGGCATCATTACAACCACGCATCTTGTGGAAAATTATCCGGGAATACTTTCCATTGAGGGTGCACAAATGGGAAGCGTGTTTTTGGAACACGCTCAAAAGTTTGGTGCTCAGCTGGAGTTCTCCAGGGTAATGAGTATTGAAAGATGTGTGCCGTCGGCGGAATCAAAAGCTCCGGGTGTATTTAAAGTAAAAACTTCTTCAAAAGAATTCCTTGGTAAAGCTGTAATAATTGCAACCGGAACTTCTCACAGAAAACTGGGACTGCCAGAAGAAAAAGGATTTAATTCAAAGGGTCTTTCTTATTGTGCACTTTGTGACGCGGCTTTTTTTAAAGGGAAAACCGTTTGTGTTGTTGGAGGAGGGGACGCGGCCGCAATTGAGGTTTTGATTTTGGCGGAACATTGCAAAAAAGTTTACATGGTTGTTCGCCGCGATGTGCTACGCGCTGAGCCGATTAATAATCAAAAAATAATGGAAAGCAAAAATATCGAAGTGAAATTTAATGCCGAAATTGCACAAATAAAGGGTGAAGGCAAAGTCCAGTCGGTTGTTTTTAAATCCGGCGAGGAATTGCCGATGGATGGAATTTTTGTGGCTATTGGATTTGATCCGCTTTCTGATTTGGCGGAAAAGCTCGGCGCGGAACTGGATGCAAAAAAACAAGTTAAGATTGATAGATATTCCCAGACAAATATTCCCGGGCTTTTTGCGGCAGGCGACGTGACCGATGTTGCCTTTAAGCAAGTAATAACCGGCGCAGCTCAAGCTGTAAATGCGAGTTATTTTGCGCAGCAATACATCACCAAAAATGGTCCGGAGTTTTACTGCGGCTAAATTCTTTAGATTTGCTTTAACGAAGATTTGAATTTTAGAAATTCTTCGTGTTTCTGAATCTTATTTTTGAGAGGCAGATCTATCATCGCCGGCTTGGTGGTTTTATCCGCCGATAAAATTTTTCGCAGGTCATTTTCCTCTATAAATCTTTTTTGTCTGAGTACGTAAACGATGGATTTATTTGTAGATAAAGCCTCTTTTACCAACTCCGCCGTCACTTCGTACCCAATATAAGGAGACAGAGCCGTTGCCGTCACGAGACTTTTTTCAAACAGCCCCTTTATTACATTTTCATTTACAACAATTCCTTCAACGCAATCTTTGCGGAACATTTCACAAGTGTTTGTAAAAAGTGAAATCGAACTTAACAAGTTATGCATTATTAGCGGAGTCATTACGTTCAATTCCAGTTGGCCTGCCTGCGCGCCTTGCGCAATTGCGTGATCTGCCCCCATCACGTGATATGCGGCCATTTGGACGGCTTCCGCAACAGAAGGATTAACTTTGCCTGGCATAATAGAAGAACCTGGTTCAACTTCCGGCAGAGTAATTTCAGAGAGGCCGGCGAGCGGACCCATGTTTAATAATTTTAAATCATTGGCGATTTTTACAAAATCAATTGCCAGCATTCTCATGGCATTTGAAATCAGCACAAACACGTTTGCGCTCGACGTGGTTTCGCACATGTCGTCAGTTGGATTCAGCGGCAGTCGGCAAAGTTTTCCTAATTTAGCCACGACTTTTTTTTGGTAGTTTGGATGAGTTGTAATTCCGGTGCCAAGTGCGGTTCCGCCGAGCCCAAGTTCGAGCAATTCTTCCGAAGCCGCCATTATGCGTTTTTTTGCTTTTGTCAGCATTGTGACATATGTGTGGAATTCTTGACCGAGAGTAATTGGCACGGCATCTTCCAAATGAGTTCGTCCAACTTTTACCAGGCTCGCATATTTTTGAGATAAATCCCTAAAAGCCCAGGTTAATTTTTCCAAAGCGGGGAGCAGTGACGAAAGCGCCAAAAGCGTAGAAACACGTATTGCAGTTGGAATTACGTCATTTGAAGACTGACTCAAATTTACGTGATTATTTGGATGGATGGGGTCGTATGAACCAAATGGTTTTTCCAAAAGTTCATTTGCGCGATTGGCAATAATTTCATTCGCGTTCATGTTAAATGGAGTTCCCGCGCCGGCTTGAATCACGTCGATCGGGAAATATTCATCAAACTTGCCCTCGGAAAATTCATGAGCCGCATGCATAATCGCGCGACAGAGTTTCTTGTCCAAGAGGCCAAGATCCATGTTTACTTCGGCGCACGCCTCTTTTATTAGGCCTAGTGCCTTTATAAAAACTCGCGGTGCGTGAATCCCTGTTAATTGAAAGTTTTTTAGCGCGCGTGCAGTGAAAATTCCGTAATAAGCATGAGATGGAACTTGGAACCTGCCAATGGCATCTTTTTCTACACGTGTTTTCACTGGTCACGTTGTACCAGATTTGGCTTGTATTTGCAAAGATGGGGTGTTGAAAATATCTTTAAAAGAGTGAAAGAAAAATTTGAACTTGAAAGTATTCGAGTTTTAAAATGGCAAAAGTTCGTCAATTTAGTGGCGCTCATTCAATTGGCTGTTTTGGTCTCAACAATCAACAAATGTGTTAATTATTGGGGTTCTGATGCACTATAAAAAATTCATGAAACTTAAAACTTTAGGTTTCAATGTTGATTCATTTATCACTTTTATGAAAAATGCCCTTAAACCACTCGTTTTTAGGCTTGAGAAGCCACCAAATCAGCTTAACATCTTCTCAAAACGACAATTAGCAAAATTAACCGACTAGCTTAATCTCCATTGTACAAGCCATTATTCGCCTGCTGGAAAAACTGGGGTCTTCTTAGGAACGTTAAGAAGTCGCACAAATACTGAGTGAAACAAGAGCCGCAAAGTAAGCATTAAATCGCGAAATATTTTACAAATTTCGCAGTCCCAAAACGTTGATTTTGGGCTACAGCTAGATAAAATTAAGGCGTGAGTATACGCGCACATTGAGGTCTTAATTTTTAAAAAATATGCAGACAAAAATCATGCAAATAACCGACGAAAAATTACTATATCTTTGCAAGTGCTACGGCGAGCGAGCGCGTCATTTTCGGCAGAAATTTCTGGGACTTTTGCCGGAAGTTTATAAGCGCAAATTGTATGTGCGAAAAGGTTTTTCTTCAATTTTTGAATTTGCGGCAAAGTTGGCCGGCGTGAGTAAAGAGCAGGTGAGTCGTGTTTTGAATTTAGAAGAAAGATTTCAAGATAAACCTGATTTGCACAAGGCTCTGGTGAGTGGGGAGGTGAGTGTGAATAAATTGGCCAGGGTGGCGAGCATTGCAACAATTGAAAATCAGAAAGCGCTCACGGAACAAGTAAAAATTATGCCACAAAAAACCATTGAAACATTTGTCAAAGATGAAAAATTTGTGCGCGCGCACAAATTAAACGAACAAACTTCGATTGAGCCGGAACCGACTTTATCGCCTGAAGTTAAAGCAAAACTGCTTGAGTTGCAGCGCAAAGGCATTGATATAAATGAAATAATTTTGGAGGCGCTCAAAAAACGAGAAGAAGATATTGAAAACGAAAAACAGGAATTGGAGAGAGAGCTACTTGGGCGAGCTGCTCAGTTTGAGCAAGGCGAGCATGGAGTGGAAGCTAGTCGATACATCCCAGTGAGAATTAAAAATTTTCTGCATAAAGAATATGGCACCAAATGCGCTATTCCAAACTGCCAAAAAAATGCGGAGCAAATTCATCATGAACTGCCATTTTTTATGATTAGAAATCACAATCCGTCACTATTAAAACCTCTGTGCAGGGAACATCATATAATCGCGCATAGCATAAATCTTGCTTTTACAAAAAAGGTAATTGAAGTACACTGAAAAACCTGAAATGCGCACTCTTATTCTCGACAATTACGACTCATTTACCTATAACCTTTACCAATATGTGGCGGAACTTGGCGGGCATCCGGTTGTGAAAAAAAATGATGAGATTTCGCTGCGGCAAATTGAGAAAATAAAACCGACTCACATAATTATTTCGCCGGGTCCAGGCACACCGACGCTTAAAAAGGATTTTGGACTTTGCACGGAAGTTATAAAAAAATACGCAGGAAAAATCCCAATTTTGGGTGTGTGCTTGGGACACCAAGGAATTATTTACGTTTTTGGTGGAAAAATTAAAAGAGCACCGAAGCCGGTACACGGCAAAACCAGCGAAATAAAAATCCTGTGTGGCGCAGAAAAAATCTCGCACGGCTGCAAGACGAAAAATATTTTCCACGGTCTGGCGCAGAAAATCAAAGTCATGCGATACCACTCGCTTATTGGCGACGAAAAATCACTGCCAAAAGAATTGGCAATAACGGCAAAAACCGCAAAAGACGGCCTAATCATGGCCATTCAGCATAAAAAATTCTCGCTCTACGGAATCCAGTTCCACCCCGAATCATTTGAAACCCCAAGCGGTAAAAAAATAATCAAAAATTTCTTAATGAGCCGAGCCACAGCGAGGTAAGGCGAATACCGTCATCGGGCGGATGCGGCCTAGGCATCCAAAAACTCCGGCGTAATTTTTGTATAATTTTCCAAAATAAAATCCGCGCCCGCGTTCTTTAAAATCTCTGCGGGAGTTGTTGTCAAAAACGCAATGCACTTCATTCCAGCCGATTTTGCAGCATGCACGCCGTGAATCGTATCTTCCAAGACCAAGCATTCACCAACCGGCACGCCCAAACGTCGCGCGGCTTCCAGAAAAATATCCGGTGCCGGTTTAGACATTGGCACGTCGTATCCCGTCACGATTTCCGGGAACTCATCCAAGGCTCCGATATTGTCTAGCATCCGCACGATATCTTCTTTGTGAGATCCGGACGCAATTATTTTTTTAAGTCCGCGCCTGTTAATTTCTTTAATAAAATCAAAAAACCCCGGCACAACTTCAAGCTTCATCTTGGTTAGAAAATCCGCAAAATACGCACGTTTTTTCTTCGCCAATTCCGTGGCATCAAAATTTTTCACGCCATTATGCGTTAAAATAGCCGTGATAATTCCCGGCGCACCGGTTCCGGCAAAAACGTCATTAAATTCGTCGTACGTCCAATTAATTCCAAATTCTTTAAAGAGTTTTTCGTACGCCGCAAAATGCACCGGGTGCGAAAAAACAATTGTCCCATCCAAATCAAAAACTATAGAACGCATGAGTATTGTTTAATAGACCCAGTTGCCCAAATATATAAGTCCAGCTCCAACTAGTAGGCCAATGCCGCCGACAACATAGATATATAAATCTTTCTGGAGCCACTTTATGGTTTTTTGCCTAACAAAAGCCGGAAACCACATCTGAATAATGCCGCGTAGAGCCAATAAATAGCCCAGAACGCTCATTATGCTTCTGTTTGAATCCAGTTTTATTGTCCAATGAGTGTTCAAAATAATGAAAGCCACAAGAAGTTCCCCGAAGGCCAAAATCCTTAGTGTGGCATTTCCCGAATTCAAAAAGTCCTCCATGACGGATCTAAATTTCTTTGGACTATATAAAATCGGCAACACCAAAATTAGTACGAGAATACCTAATGCAAGCGCAATATGACTCATCGGAATACCTTGAATAACAGTTCTCATAAGAAAGTCAGTTTAAAAAGTAAACCCAATATATTCTAGATTATGTTAAGATACTTGTAAATGATCCCAACGTTGAGTGTGAGCTTCGTAGATCTTGATTACAGAATTTTTACATTTCTGAATGGGCTTGGTGGCCACTCGCAAGTTTGGGATTTTATTTATGTGGCACTGGCCGAATACGTCATGTTTTTGATGATAGGCGGACTCGCGCTTTTTGTAGTTCTAAAAAAAGAAAATAAACGCTGGATCGTTTCTTTGCAGGCTCTAACTGCGGCATTCATAGGCAGGGCTTTAATAATTTCACTGATCAGAGCATTTTTCTTTAGGGCAAGACCTTTTGTGGACGGTGTGGTTACGCAGCTCGTGGCTCATAATCCTGCCGAGGCTTCTTTCCCATCCGGTCACACTACTGTTATGTTCGCAATAGCTTTTTCGCTTTTTTACGTGAATAAAAAGTGGGCCATTATTTACTTGATTCTGGCTACGGTGAGCGCTATAAGTCGCGTAATTGTAGGCGTGCACTTCCCTATGGATATTGCAGGCGGAATTCTGGTTGGGCTACTTTCTGCGTTGATTTCCAAGGCAGTTTTTGATTTCTGGATTAAAAGGCGCGGCTAGACTGTTTGGGCGCGCATTTTTGGAAAAAACGTGAACAGCAAAATGAGAGCTGCGATTATTGAGGTGGCGCTGCCGAATAAAAACGGTACACCAACGCCGAGTTTTGCCCACAAAAGACCGGCTATAACGCTGGCCGGTAATTGAAACAAACCAATCGTCATATGGGTCAGTCCGAGCATCGTGCCTTTTAGCTGTGGATCAGAAATTCTTACAGTGATTGTTTTTTGAATGCTGTCGGTCATCGCGGAGAAGATTCCATATAAAGGAAATAAAATCCACATCGCGATTGGTGAAGAAATTAGGCCAAATCCGGCATAAGTCACGGAAAAAACCACAAATCCCCACATCATTATTTTTTGAGGGCCAACTCTGTCTGCAAGTTTTCCAAACGGCGTTGCAAAGATTGCAAAAACTATATTTGAGAGAGCGTACAAAAGGGGAATCAGCATCACCGAAACGCCAACATCTTGTGCGCGTAGAAATAAAAATGAATCGGAAGAATTTCCGATCGTGAAAATAGCTAGAGCCAGTAGAAAGAACCTATAATGCCGAGGCAAAAGCTTGAGTGAGAGTTTAGGAAAAGATTTGTGGACGTGTTCCGCAGGCTTCTCTTTTACGAAAAATATCAGAGTCAAAAGGGCAAAAAACGAAGCCACAAAAGAACATAAAAATAATGTTCGCAAATTGTCATTAAAAATCGGAAGTAGGACAATAGCGAGTAAAGGGCCGACAGTTGCGCCCAACGTATCCATCATTTTGTGAAAACCATATGCGTGGCCTAAATGTTCCGGAGATGTGGATTCCGCAATTAACGCATCACGCGGGGCTTGCCTAATACCTTTGCCAAAACGATCTGAGAATCTCACAAGTAGCACGTGCCACGGAGCTTGAGCCAACGCGAGCATCGGCTTTGCGAGCATAGACAGCGCGTAACCCAGCACGGTGAGTCCTTTTCTTTTTTTCAACTTGTCCGAAATCCAACCGGAAAAAACTTTCATTAAACTAGCCGTGGACTCCGCAACACCTTCAATCAACCCCACCATAGGCAACGAAGCGCCGAGATATTTAGTCAAAAATATCGGGATGAGCGGATACATCATGTCCGTAGAGGCATCGTTCAAAAAGCTGACTATGCCAAGCGCCTTAACATTTTTGGGAATTTTGAAACTCATGAAAATTATTTTAGCACGTCACATCCGATCTTCGGGATTCTCATTAATTTGAGTCCAACCTCTTTGCCTTTGCCCGCTTTAAAAACCGGATCGCGGTCTATTTCCATAGATTCCACGATTTGTTCATAAGTCTCGCCGTCAAGAGTTTCATAAGAAATCATGTCGCCAACGCAAACCGTACCTTTTAGTTTCATTACGCCGACTTGGATTTTGTCGTAGTAGTGGGTGACTGAGCCGATGATTTTTTGTTTAGCCACCGGCACCGGAGCTTCTTCAATTATTGGCGCTTCAAAAGACTGAGTAGCAAAAGTCGGTTTTTCGGATTTTGTCTGTGCATAAAAGTCCAAAAGTGGAGCAGAAAAAGATTCGCGCGTTTTTTTCTTGCGAGTTTTTCGCACCGGCTGTTCGAAAAATGTTGGTCGCGCAACTGGCCGTGCAGCCGCTCGCGCGCGCCTGCTGCGCGGCGCGCGAACTTCCGCCACCGGCCGGCGCTCCATGACTTCGCTCAAATAATACAGGGGACTTTTTTGTGTGGGTCGGCTCAAAATGCTGCGAGCCGTGCGTTTTTTCTTCAATCCTTCCGGTGGCAAACCGGCCTTTTTGCGATCGAGCGCAGTCAAAATCAGCGGACGAGTTGAGCGTTTTGTTCGTATGCTCCGTTTGCGCATAAACGCTGGAACCTTGAGAGTCTCGATATCGCGAGAAAGCGGCATACGGTCACCATTGTATCAGAAAAAAACTCTGCTTGGCATGTTATACTACTCCAGATGACACCGCAGGAAGAACTAGAGTTCGCAATCCGCGCAAAGACAGACGATGACGCGTTTTCGCAGCTCTACAACCATTATTTGCCTTTAATCTACGGTTTCATCCACAAAAGGGTCGGCAATCAATCGCAGGCCGAAGATTTGACGTCACAAACTTTCCTCAAAGTTGTTTCTCACATCAAGAATTTTGATCCCAGGCCGAGCCAAAGCTCGGCTAAGCAATTAACGCCCCCGCTTGCGGGGGCAACCATAGAAGCCAGGGCATCTTTCAAAAGCTGGCTTTATAGAATTGCCACAAATACAATTATTGATTATTACCGCACGCACCATCAAACGGCAAACATAGAAGATCATCCAGATATCCCAGAGCAATCGGCCGATCCAGCGGAAGAATCTGTGCATGGTGAAAGGCGCCAAGAAGTTCTTAGCGTTATGCGTCTTCTGCCGGAAAAATACCAAAGCATCTTAAATTTAAAGTTCTTTTCAGATTTAAGTAATGGTGAGATCGCCGCATCGTTAAGGCTAATGGAGAATAACGTCGGCGTTTTGCTTCATCGTGCGCTTAAATCGTTTCAAAACCTCTATAATAAAACCCTTCCATCAGGCCGAGCCACGGCGAGGTCAGGCTAAGGCCAGATGCCGTCCTCAGGCAGGGGCGGCCTAAGCCATTAATGCGTCCGAAGGACGCACCCATCTATATGTTTAATTGGTTCAAAAAATCACGTAAGGAAAAGGAAATTGGTTCGTTACAGGATGCGGAGCAGTTGCTCCACTCGGCATCTTATAAGTCGGCAAAGCCCTCGTCCGAGTTCAAGGGAAAGCTCCTAGAGCGTCTCCTTGCGGCTCGCCGGCACAACCAATCAACTTTTATGGAAAAATTTGGAGAGATCATGAACTCGTTAAGGTGGAAAACTTGGGTGCCGGTGGTATCTGTTGCACTCATAATTTTATTGGTTTTACCTATTGTTTCTCCCATGTTTGGACAGGAGAAGTTTTTGCTAATTGACCGGGCTTACGCGCAATCGGCTTTTGAGGTAATTCCGGAACAAGCGGATGCTTCTGGCGTGCTTGCCGGTACGCCGTTTAAGGTTAAAACCAAGGCCGTCGTGGATGAGGCTGAATTAAAAAATCATATCCGTTTTGAACCGGAGATAAAATTTGATTTGAAAAAGATTTCCGATACAGAATACGAAGTCACGCCGAGCAGCGAACTTGAACCGGCAACTGTTTATAACTTGGTGATTGATGCCGCTTATCGCGATGAAAACGCCATCGTGATTCCAAAAGAATTCCGATTTGCCTTTCAAGTTAAAGATACTTTTAAAGTTAGAAAAACTATTCCGGGCGACAAAAAAGACAATATTCCGGCAAACACCGGAATAGAAGTTTACTTTAGTCATGACAATGTAACGGTCGCGGATTTTGAAAAGAACTTTGCGATTACACCAGCAGCAAAAGGCCGTTTTGAAAAACACGGCAAAGCTTTGGTGTTTGTTCCAAAAGACGGACTAAAATCAGAAACACTTTATACGGTAAAGCTTGCAAAAGGGCTCCCACTCAGTGGCACAGACCAAACGCTTCAAGAGTATTCATTTCAATTCTTCACAAGCAAAATTGAAAAACGTGCTCCAGATAGGCCGTATATTTATTTTAATAGTGGAGAAAATCTACGCTCCTTCTTGCCAGACGAGTCACCAGTTTTCAATGCATCTGTAGAAAAAAATCTGCTGCATGGATCAGAAGAAATGAAGATAAAAGTCTATAAGACATCTTCGGAAGAATATCTAAAACGCAACGATCTTTTTACGGGACTTCCGGCGTGGGTTTGTTTTTATTGCTACAATAACGAAATAAAGACCAATGGATTGCCGGTTGTGCTCGAAACCGGTTGGAAAGATGTGGAAACTTCAAATGAAGGTGAACCGGCTCTCAAGTTTCCGGCGTTCAAAGACAAGGGAATTTACATCGTAGAAGTAATAGACAACGTCGGAGTGCTCAAACAAGCAGTTTTTCAAGTGAGTGACATCAGTGCATTTTTCATGACTACTGAGTCAAAATCCATAGCTTGGGTACAAAACATTAAGAATAAAACAGCTCAAAAAGATGCACAGGTTTCTATAGTTGGCAAAGATGTTTCTGCAAGTACAAACGAACAAGGCATTGCAACTCTAGGCACGCCACCGTGTGCGTTTTCAGAAGATTACTATTCATATCAACGTGCCTTTGTTAAGGTTCAGTCCGGTGCAGACAACATTCTAATGTCTGTAGATAGGAGTTGTGGCAGAACATCATTCTCTAGGAAAAATGATTTTTATGGAACTTCGCCGCAATATTGGTCTCTGCTCACAACAGACAGGCCAATTTATTTGCCTACCGATTCTATTTATTTCTGGGGTCTTGCCAAGAAGAAATCCAACGGAGGCGGAGGCGAAAAACTCACATTAAGGCTCACGTCTTCCGATTATAGTTTTGATGACAAACATCCGATTGCTGTAACTACAGTCCCCAGCTCTGAACTTGGCACATTTAATGGAAAATTTGATGTGCACAATGTTCCTCCCGGTTACTACACTTTGACTGCGTTCAACGGAGCTGGAGATACGGTTGGTGAAAAATATTTCCAGGTTGCTACTTTTCAAAAACCGCTCTATCAATTTGAAATGAGTGTAGATAAAAAAGCCGTGTTTATTGGCGAAAAAGTAAAAGTGCACGGCCGCGTAACTTTCTTTGATGGCACGCCTGTTACGAATTTGGAATTAAAGGGTTCATCACCGACTAATGGTATTGAGCTCGGGACTGTTAAGACTAACCAAAACGGAGAATTTAATTATTTTTTTGATACCACAAATATTAAGGGTTATTCTTCGGAAGATTATTTTGCAGTGTCGAATTGGGTGCAGGTTAGCTTCTCACCGGTTAACGCAGAATATGCCGATATAAAGGGAATGACGGAAGTTACGGTCTTTAATTCCGACAGGGAGCTTAGATTTTGGAACGATTACCAGTCAAATAAGCCAGTATTTGATGGAACAATACAGGGAATTGATCCATCGAAATATAACTCCAGCGACTACGGAAAAATCTACACCGGAGGAGTTGAAAATCAAAAAGTGGATATTACGGTTAGTAAAAAGATTGAAAATAAGATTGAAGATGGCGAAACTTATGATCCCATCACAAAACTTGTTACAAAGCACTACAGGTACGAAAGTAAGTATGAAGTAGTAAAAGAATTTTCCGTAACCAGTGGTGCCGAAGGTAAATTCACGGTGGAATATCCTTTTGAAAAAGCTACGGAATATAAACTAAAAGCTCAAATTATCGATAGCAAGGGCAGAAAAGTTTTCTCGACAGGTCACTATTGGCCTAGGGACAATGTATCCGGAGGTGGAGATGGAAAAGGAGGATCCAGATGGATTGGATTGCAGGATATTCGTGCTGAAGATAATCAGCCGCCTGTTAAATATAAAGTTGACGATAAAGTTGTATTAAAAATTACGGACGGAAACAAGACTTTCGCCGGCAAAGGACAGTTCTTGTATTACACGGCGCAAAATGGACTGCAGAATTATTCTATTTCAGATAAATCACAATACGAATTCTCATTCGAAAAAAGGTATGTGCCAAATGTAATGGTTGGTGTTGTCTGGTTTGATGGTAAATATTTTCAGGGCACTCCAATTAGTGGTACGGAGAGCATGATATATTTCGATACTGATGAGCGAAAACTTTCGATTGATGTAAGGGCAAGCAAAGATAAATACAGGCCTGGAGAAGAAGCTGTGTTAGATATTCAGACCAAGACACCAAAAGGTGTGCCGGTTTCTGCAGAAATTAACGTTAAATTGGTAGATGAGGCTATTTATACAATTGCAGAAGGTTGGGATAATCCAATAGGTAGTATCTATAATTATGTTAGTGGAGGAGTTTTGGATTCAGCTACTACTTCTCAGAATCCGGCCGATGATGGTCCTGGAGGCAAAGGCGGCGGTGGCGATGGCGAGAATCCTCGCAAGACTTTCAAAAACACCGCACTCTTTGAAGTTGTTAAAACCGGCGGCGATGGACGCGCGCAGGTAAAAGTAAAATTGCCGGACGACTTAACGACTTTCCGTGCCACGATACAGGGAGTCACAGACGATCTATATACCGGCGTGTCTACTCTTGGCATTACGACCGCTCTGCCGTTTTTTGTAGATGTCACGATGAACGAAACATATACAACTGCAGATAATCCACAAATTAGATTAAGGTCTTTTGGCACGGAGTTAAAGCCGGACGCGGAGGTCACGTATACAGTTTCAATCCCTTCACTTGGCGAAAACAATAAGGAAATTAAAGTAAAAAGTGGCGAAGCCTACTGGTATTCCTTGCCGACTTTAAAGGTCGGAACTCATGAAATGACCATAAAAGCGCAATCCGGCACATATAAAGATGCGATAATTAAAAAGATTAATGTTGTAGACTCTCTTGTTACTCTGCCAGTCTCAAAAACGCTCAAATTAACAAATGAAACTTCGCTCAAAGACATAAATGCTCCGCGCGCAAAATTGGTATTTTCTCTGAATCCTTACGGCAAATATTACGATCAGCTCTCACAACTTCGTTGGGGTTGGAGCAATAGATTGGACGCTGAGTTGGCCTCAAAAATTGCGTCAAGTGTGCTCGCAAGATCTTACGGAGAAGCCAAAGGAAAAGATGAAACCAACCTGACTCTTTATCAGGATCAGGACGGTGGAATGCAACTTTTGCCATACGGTTCCAGCGATTTGGATTTGAGTTTTGTGGCTGCAATCTACGCAGATCCATACATGGATAAAATCCGCCTGGAATCTTTCTTTGACAAGATATTGGAGAAACAAACTGCAAATTTAGATGAATTGTGCATGGCTCTTGCCGGAAAAGCGGCAATGAAGCTTCCGGTATTGAATGACATCAAAATGTTTTTAAATCATCAAAAGGATTTAGGCTCGCGCGAAAGATTGATACTTGCCTACGGACTCGCCGCACTTGGTGACAGTGCTGGGGCAAACGAAATCTTGGATTACTTATTGAAAAACAATAGGAGAGAGGAAGGGGACGCGCTCATGCTGGATGATTTGGAGATGACAGCGCTCGCAGGTGCAACCGCGGCTTTGGCTTCACATGTTGAGGCTCAAAACTTCTTTAATGCGGTTACAAAATACGACACTTCACGAACACTCACGAGTTTGGAGCAAGTGATTATGCTTGAAGCTTTCCTAAAATATTTGCCTCCGGTGCAAGACGGCACACTTAAATATTCTGTTGGTGAAAGAAGTGAAACTATTTCGCTCAAAAAATCTCAGACCGAAAGTATTTTGGTCTCGCAAGAAGAATTAAAGACAATTAATTTCTCCGGAGTCAGCGGGCCGGTGACAGTTACAGCCTATTACGAAGAACCGTTCGCCTCTGCCGGGGCAAATCTCACAAAGACGTTGAACGTGGTAAGGACATACGAAGTGAATGGTAAAACCACAACGACTCTAAGCGAGGGCCAGACAGTTACTGTCAGATTGCATCCGGTGCTTTCGGCGGAGAAGGATAAGTCAGGCTACGAAATAATAGACACTTTGCCAACTGGACTTTTGCCAATGGCTCGACTCAACTATGAATATTTTTATTGCGGTAAGGGCTCAGGCGGTTGCGGGCTAAGTGCCAGCTCTGTTGAGGGCCAGCGCGTTTCTTTCCACTATTACACTGGGAATAAAGATATTACCTATATCGCGCGTGTCGTTTCAAAAGGCAAATTCAAGGCAGAACCAGCTGTGATACAGGCAGTCTCAAATAGCACAAGACTCAACATCAGTGACTCAAGCGTAATAGAAATAAAATAAGTGAATAATCAAATGGCCGGTGGATGCGAAGTTCACCGGCTCATAACTTCATAATGTTTGCTCTTTTGGTGCGTAAGTAAAACCAGGCCGGCGATAATCACCACAAGTCCCGCAACTTGATAAAGAGTCGGTATCTCTCCCAAAAATATCACAGCATAAAAGAGACCAAACGCCGGCATGCAAATGCTTATGGCGGTTGCTTGGCTTATTTTGATGCGTTTTAGACCCTGATACCAAAACAGTTTGGAGATTAAGTAAACGAGAATAGTGCAAACTAAAATAGAGCCTAGATTGTTTTTTATGTATTCAAACGGAGTCGCGTCATATCTCTCAAACATTAGGCTGAATGCAATCAGCATTGCACCACCAAACGCGCTACGGAAAAATAAAATTATAACCGGGGTAGTAAGATCAAGAGCTTTTTTTGATAAAATATTCCCAATTGGATAGAAAGAAGTTCCGATCACAATTAGTAAGTCACCCCAATTGAGTTTAAGGCCGCCCTGGTACAAAACAGTCGTGGCTCCAATGAGCAAAACCAATGCGCCAAGTCCTTTGTGCAGCGTTATTTTTTCGCCCGCAAAGATCCCGCAAATTATAAATGTGAATAAAAGTTCCGTTTGCAAAAGAATAGTAGTGTTTATACTAGAAGTTTTACTGGTGCCTATAAAAACAAAGATTGACGGTATGACGACTATGAAAAGCGTAATGCCGCCAAGGAGCAGGAGAGTTTTTTTATCAAGCAAATGACGAATTTGTCCAGTAAAAATAATGTATGGCAATAAACACAACGCCGCAATCGAGGTGCAAACACCGGCAAAAAGTACCGGCGGCATCAATTTGGTTGCGTAGTTGGCAATTATTGGCAAAAAGCCATAGAGTGCTGCCTGAGCCAATATAAACAGTTCGCCGATACGTTCTTGCTTACGCGTATCACTTAGCATTGGTATCTGGTAACTTACAACCCGTTTTTTCTGCTAATTGTTCAAAATCTAATTCCCCAACAAGCCTTGTGCCGTCTGTAAATTCCCATGTTGGGTATCTGGCGATGCCCTTTCTTAAACAAAGATCCGGATTGCCGTTTTCTCCGCGCGCATCACATTCAATATAATTTAATTTTGCAGCGCCGAGTGATCCAAATTTTGACTTTTGATTATTGCACACCGGACACCAGTAAGCGCCGTACATTTTTGCTCCTTTCTGATACAAACAGCTTGCAAACGAAACATAACGATCGCCGATTTGATCCCCGCAACCGGCCAGCAAAAATGGTAGAGCTATGGAGATAATTATAATGGCTGCGGCAGAGATTTTCTTTCTTTTATCCATAATGTCAGGAAGAGTATGAAAATAAGTAGTATCAAAACTTGGCTCATTAAGCACAGTATACACAAAGCCTGTAATATGTAGAATTCGATATAGGTGAGGTACAGCGAAAATAGCAGTCCAAAGCCCGCAGCCAGTGTAGAGAGCGGAATAATGAACATATACAGCTTTGGATGTTTGAACAAATCCAAAGCTATAATAAAGAAATACGTATAAGAGAGCAGACCAAGCACAGCCACCGGAATATCAAAGATTTTTGCGTATTTACTGCCGTTTACTATGTCGCAATTAATGCGATCATTTATATCGCAAAAGGATTCTCCGAGCGGAGCGAATTTTTTATAAACCAAATATGCAGATACCAGCATGCCAAGCGCCGATATTATTTGCAGTGCCAAGAAGAATTTTTTTCTAGTTTGCATCTTTAGAATATTTAAAGAGGTTCCCTCATGTCGCTATTCTATTACAAAATTACAGTAACTCCTACTACATTGTACTGTATAAGTGTGTGTAATATTTCTTAACCCACTCGCATATGAAAAAGTCCATTGCACTCGCGGTGATTACGGCGGTGATGCTTGGCGTTTTTACGGTGCCAGCGTTCGCTCAAGACGGCGCAGAGACCGATCAAAACGTCTTGCAGGCTGCTCAGCTCACTTGCATGGCAGCGGCCGTAGATAAAAGGGAAGTGGCCATTTTAACGGTTGTAGATACGCAATATAATGCCGTTAAGACAGCACTCACGGCTCGGCAAGCCGCTCTTAAATTGGCTTGGGTGATATCCGATAGGTCTCAAAGGAAAGAGGCTGTAAAAGCTGCCTGGAAAGCTTTCCATGGTACATGGAGGGTCTCCAATAAACAGCTTCAAAAAGACAAAAGAGCCGCGTGGAAAGTTTTTAACGTAGATAGAAAATTGTGCGGAAATGTAGCAAACGATGAACCAAAAGGGGAAAATTAGAAAACAACCCAGTTCATCAAAAACCCCCTCGCTCAGCGGGGGTTTTTTTTGACAAAAATCTTTATCAGAGTACCCTGAACCCCCAACAACTAATTTATTGGCTATGTATATAGGATTAACCGGATATATGGGGAGTGGAAAGGGGACTGCCGCAAAGCTTTTGGGTGAGCGTGGTTTTAAATATATTTCCCTTTCGGACATCGTTAGAAAAGAGGCAACTTCGCGCGGAATTGCTCATAGTCGAGAGGCTTTGCAAAACATTGGCAATGAATTGCGCACGACTGGTGGTGCCGGTGTTTTGGGGGCGCGCGTTCGTGAACATCTATTGACTCAGCCTCAAGCTCACTGGGTAGTTGATGGAATAAGAAATCCGGCAGAAGTTAATGAGCTAAAGAAGTTGCCATATTTTTATTTAGTCGGAATTACGGCGAGTACGGACGTTTTGCTCAAAAGGATGATGGAACGCGGTCGCGAAGGTGAAGGCAAGATTGACGAAAAAGCACTTTTAGACAAACTCGAGCGCGAACAAGGCAAGGGCGAGACAGAAAGCGGGCAGCAAATAGGTAAGTGCCTAAACATGGTGGATTTTTTCACCATAAATGAGGGCACATATGCAGATTTAGAACAAAAACTGAATCATTTTTTGGGAATTTTGGGAGGAACGGAACGGCCTGGTTTTGACGAAATCTTTATGGAGATTTCATATGCATGGGCAAAGCGTGCCACATGTTTGCGCCGCAGAGTTGGGGCTGTAATAGCAAAAGATAAACAACAACTCACGGCCGGTTACAATGGCGCACCTCGCGGAGTGCCGCACTGCGCGGAGCTAGGCGGTTGTTTGCGCGAGAAATTAAAGATTCCTTCCGGTCAGCGCCACGAACTCTGTCGCGGAACTCATGCGGAACAGAATGCCATTACGCAGGCTGCAAAGTTTGGCATCAGTATTGAGGGGGGCACGCTTTATTGTAATACGTACCCATGCGTGATTTGCACAAAAATGATTCTCAACGCCGGCATCAAAAAAGTGGTGTATGACTCGGACTACTCTGATTCTCTCTCAAAAGAACTGCTTGGCAGCCAAAAGATTCTTGAAGTTGTGCGTTACGAAGGACTGAAGTTTAGATAATTTGGTTTGTAACTTTTGTTGCAGAGCGATGTATCTATCATAGGTCATATCTTTTATTTATTAACTTCGTATCTATATGAGAAAAATTGTTATCGGCTTTATAGCCGTCATGCTCTTGGTGGTCGCCGCCGTGCCTGCGTTGGCACAGGATTCCTCTAAGAAAGGATTGTCCCTAGAACGTGAAAACAATGGATTGCATCTCGCTTTAGGTAAGCAAAAGGCTAAAAATATGGTTGCATACATCAGAGAAATAAATGTTGATGGAAAATATGTATTGATCAGAAATGGAGGCAAGGTTGATGGTAAAAAAGCTAAAAAGGTAATGATGGACAAAGCGGTCATCGTATACGTGGATGAAAATGAATCAAAAATTATCGGACTCGCGGATCTAAAGATTGACCAGAAAGCTCAGTTCTCGGTAAAAAAGACACGAGGCGAGAATGGGGAATACTACGCCTTGTTGGTTGTTCAAGCTCCAGAGAAGTCAGTGGTTAAACCAGTGGAGCAGCCAGTAGAGAATTAAACACTTGAAACTTGGTAAAAAAACCGCGGCGAAAATAAGCTCCGCGGTTTTTTGGTATACTTACTCTCGCGTATGTTTCAGGCAATTACAACGTGGGTTACGGAAAATATTACTACCTTTGGCTATAGCGCCGTCGTGCTTTTAATGGCGTTGGAGTCTGCAAATATTCCAATCCCAAGCGAGGTGGTGTTGCCATTCGCGGGCTTTTTGGTCTTTCGTGGCCAATTCAATTTTCATTTGATGGCATTGGCCGGCGCAGTTGGCTGCCTGCTCGGTTCTGTGGTTTCATATTTTATAGGCCAAAAACTTGGCAGGTTCATTTTGTTGAAATATGGAAAATGGCTTTTGATAAGTAAGAAACAAGTTGAGCTTGGCGATGCATGGATGAAAAAATACGGAAATTTAACGGCGTTCTTCTCCAGGCTCTTGCCGGTGGTACGCACGTTCATTTCATTTATAGTTGGAATATGGAGAGCTCCATTTGTGCCGTTTGCCGTGCTGAGCTTTATCGGTTCCTGGATTTGGTCATACCTTCTCGTTTATGTAGGTTACAAGCTCGGCGAAAACTGGGGCATTCTGCGCCCGATTTGGGAGAAGTTTGATATAGCCATTGTTGTGGTAATAGTGGTTCTTATAGCCGTTTATATCTATCACCACTGGCGCCAGGCCGCGAGAGACTAATGAGTGCAAAAACCCGCCATCGTCAATCAAACAGACGATGCGTTTAAGAGTGTGAGTGTCTACTAGGTGAGCTGTGTCCACTGCCGCTATGACCGCCGTGACTACCGCCGCCAAAACGAGATCCGGTTGTTCTTCGTCCGCCTCTACTATGCCCGCTGTCGCGTTGGCGTCTTGGATGAAAGTCACCGTAACTCGATGCTGGCATCGGACGATCCGGTGGCAATGCTGGTAATTTAGAAACTTTGAGCGCCGTTCTAATTAGCCTTTCAATGTGGTGAACTTTGTGGTTTTGATCCGGAGTGACAAAAGTAATCGCGTGGCCGGCTTCTCCTGCGCGGCCGGTTCTACCAATGCGGTGCACATAATCTTCAGCAAATTCCGGAACGTCGTAATTGATGACCAATTGAATTCCTTTAACGTCAATCCCGCGAGAGGCAATGTCTGTGGCAACCATAACGCGATATTTACCGGTTTGAAAGCCAAGCAATGCTTCGCGCCGTTGAGCCAGCGAACGATTGGAATGAATTTCGGATGCGGTACCGCCCATTATCCGCACAGCGGAGCAGATTTTTTTTGCGCCGTGTTTTGTGCGAGAGAAAATTAAAATGGTTCCTTTGTATTGAGTTAAAAGAGCTTCAAGTAAACGATTCTTTTGATTTGCCTTAACAATGAAAACTTCCTGCTCAACGCGTTCTGCCGCCGTGCCGGATTTTGCAATTTCCACACGAATCGGCAGTTTCATGTGAGTTGTCGCAATTCTCACTATGTCGTCCGGCATGGTTGCGGAAAAAAGCATGGTCTGTCTTTCTTTTGGCACTACAGCAAGAATTCTCTTGATTTGCGGAGCAAATCCCATGTCTAACATACGATCGGCTTCGTCCAAAACCAACATGCGAACATCGTGCAGCGATGTGGTTTTTCTAACTATGTGATCCAGAATTCGTCCGGGTGTCCCAACTATTACGTGCGGGTTGCCGCGTAGTTCGCGAATTTGACGACCCATCGGAGCACCGCCAATCAAAACGGTCGTCTTGATTTTAAAGATATGTCCAATTTTTCTAAAAGTCTCTTCTACCTGAAGCGCCAATTCGCGTGTTGGAAGCACGACGAGAGCTTTTCCACGAGTAACTGGCAAGCGCTGCAGGATGGGTATTGCAAAGGCCAGAGTTTTTCCTGTACCGGTTTGGGCTATACCAATAATATCTTTCCCTTCTAGTGCTGCAGGTATGGCTTTGTGTTGAATCGGAGTCGGCACAGTAAACTGTAGCCGAGCCAAAACCTCTAAAATTTTCGGTTCGATACCAAGTCCGGAAAAGCCTGTAACTTCCATATTTTGTGTATTCAAAGGGTTATTCACCGCGTGAGTATACACTAATATTGACTTTACGCCAGCATATTGTGTTCTAAGGACATGCTGAAAAACATCTTACAAGCTACGATTTTTGTATTTTGGTCGTGCGCGCTTCGCACGGCATTCGCCAATCTGTTTTTCAGCATGTCCTTAACTCCTTAAAAATGCATGATACTCAGCTGCGACTTTGCCATTTTTTTGTAAAAATTCAGGTTCTCTCGCTCTTCTTTTGAAAGGGAGAAAATCTTATCCAAACCAAACCAGGTAACAAACCAACCGGTAGGTTCCAGCATTACCCTGAAAAAGTCCAACACGATGCGTTGACTGTCATATGACGCAAAAAAAGTGGCGCCGACCATGGCACTCATCCCGACTAATATCAAGAAGACACCATGTTTTATTGATTGTAACCGTGCTTTTTCAAGCAAGGTGTGATGTTTGTGAAAGTGAGATTTTATTCTCTCAAGTATTGTTTTTTCGTGTTCAACGTCACTGTGTAATTGTGGTGCGAAAAATGTGACATGAACGGCACTCGAATCCGCTTCTCTAACAGCTTGCTTTACCGCCACAAGAAAATCGTCCGAAAGAGCCCGAATAGCAAAAGGTCTTGGGTCAAAATCCGAAAAAATACTCTCGTAGTTTTCGAGCTTAATTGTTATGCCTTTTTGGTCTAATCCTTCTATGTCCATAAATATATTATACCTTAAATTTCGCTACATTCTCTCTCAGCCATTTTTTCCGCTCTTTGTAATCCGGCAAAACCGCTGCCACCTTGTTCCAAAATCTGGCTGAGTGATTTTTTTCCGGTATATGCGCCAGTTCGTGCACCACAACGTAATCAATCACTTCAATTGGCGCCATAATCAGCTTCCAGCTAAAGTGTATTGCTCCGCTTGGACTGCACGAGCCCCAGCGGCTTTCTGCTTTTGTGATCGCGATCGATTTGAATTTCCAGCCTGTTTTTTGGCTGTAGAAATTCACCCTTTCGGTTATTTTGGGGAGCGCCTGCGCCCTGTACCATTTGATCATTTTTGCTCGACGGGCAGCCAAATTGAGCCCATTGCAGTTTTTAATCCTCAGATTGTGAATTTTCCCCAAATAAAAAAACTTTTCGCCATTCACAAACTCTTTTGGTTTAACCGGTCCTCCATTTTTCATGATCTGCATCTGTTTTTTGTTTATCCAAGCCCTTTTTTCAAAAATCAATTTTTTAATATATTCCAAGGTTGAAAACATGGGTGCGTGCACGGTGAGAGTAGCGTCTTCAGCTATGTGCAGCGCAATGGTTCTTCTTCCGGATCGAATTATTCTGTATTCTTCGCCTCGCTGCGCGCTCGTGCTGTGCACTCGCATGCTTCGATATAATTTTAATTTCTCCGCCCTGGATAGCCTTTTGATTCTACTCTCTTCTTTTTGCGCCTCCGAACGATCGGCGAACTTTCTTGAATAAACGAGTTTAACAGGCCTGCGTGCACTCGTGTATTTTGCCCCAAGATTGGAGGTGTTATGCTCTTTTATTCTACGGTCTAAATCCGTTGTAACGCCGGTATACAAAGTTTTATCGGCGCATTTGAGGATGTAGAGGTGGTACATGATTAACACCAGACTACACTATTTCGCCGCTTCGGGCGGTGAGATTTGTGACACAAGAGAGTCAACTGTTTTTTCGAAAGTCTCTCTTGGACTTTCGCCTGTTTTGTAGACAATAGTTCGCACTTCTTTCGTTCTTGATAATGTTTGAGGAGTCATAATTTTCGCCATTCTGACTCCAAGAATGATACTGTTCACCCCCCACTCTGTTTTTTCTGCAGGTGTTGACGGTCTTGACATGATGGATAATCTGTATCTTGCCCCCGCTCCGTCTTCGACTATGAAAGATGGTTTGTATCTTATTCTTTCCGATGGGTTTATTACTTCAAAATATTGGGGTTTGTCTCCTATTAATTTGTATTTACTTGCCCTTGTCAAATACTCTTTTAGTGAGGCAAGCTGATTTGCACCCATTGCCAGATCCTCCTTGTCAGCGAGCTTCTCAGCTTCTGCTTGCTCGATGATTCTTGGGGCGGGTGATTCCGCTTTTGCTCTTCTTGTGTGTTTCTTCGCTGAAATTGCATCAAATATTTTTCTCCCAATCTCAGTATAATTCGGCCATGCGACACTTATCCTTCCCTTAAGAATATTATATTTTGGCCGTGGGACACTAACTCTGTGTGAAAATTTATGAATCGCAGCTTCTCCTCCTTCTGCTTCCCGTTGATATTTGGCAACTCCGGAAAATCCATCTTCATCCCTCACAATAAAAATTTTCACCCCTTTTTCGTTGCCGATATTTACAACTATTTCAATAGTTTTCCCTTCTTCTTCGTCAGCTTCTTCCAATACCTGCTCCACCAATTCGGCAGTTAGCTCTACCGGTGCTTCTTTTTTCTCTGAAGTTTCTTTAACGCCAGCCTCTTCTCTCGCGAATACTTCTTCTATTGATTCACGTGCTTTTACTGGTATCTCTCCTTCTTTTTCAATTAATCTCACGTATCTTTCTACTTCTTTCCTCCCCGTCGCAGGATCCTTAACGGTCGCCAGCATTGCTGCGGCATCTAATACTCTTTCAGCCATGCTTTCTGTCGGAATGCTATCTGATCTTTTGTAAGTCGAGATAAAATTTCCCGCAAATTTCTTTGTGCTGGCATCATTGCATCTAATTTGTAGTTTATCTCCTTTAGTTGACAGTTCAACATTTACCGCTTCAACACCTTTTAGCGCCGGTATGTTTGTAAAATCAACTTTGAAGGATCTGGTACTATCTTGTGCCTCCATCTCCATGTCAAGGATATCTGCCTGAATGCGTTGTATCAATTGTGACATGATTTCTTCCGGTTTGTCTCTTTCCATTCGGATTGTTCCCGGAGCCGAACCGAGAATTAATACCCGGATTTTAATTTGCGCCTCGAAAATATCTGTGCATGGCTTTAGGTCAACTTTATATTCGCAACCCTTTGGCGTTGACTTAATGGCAATTATGAATGGCGGTTTCCCGGGAACACTAATCGTGTATTCTGCTCTGTTTATAGCTTTTATGGCGCGTCTGGGTATTGCCTGCCCTGATTCTCCCTCCAGTGATAGCAAATATTCCTCCATCGCAGCAGTTTCGCGTTCAAAACTTTCTTTCATTTCCCTTGCTTCCGTTTTTTTCACAATCCTTTCTTCTGTTTCTCCCACATTAATTCCGGAAACTCTGCCTGCTTGTCCCGGTTTTTTCCCAATTGTCAGATATACTTTGTCTTTTTTTACATCAATTGTAGCACCGGATTTCCCTGTGAATAACTGTTTGGCCTTTTCGGCACGTTGATATGCCAAGCCAATGTTGAAAAGTCCATTGCCGCTCATGAATGCAGTTTTGTTTCTTTCAACGAAATCCAGTATAGGTTTGATGTCCACAAGGACATGTCCACTTCCTTTTAATTCAAGAGCCCCTCCTGTGATTTTTGAATACTCTTCTATGAGTCCACTTTGTTTCGCGGTTAACAAATCCGGAGGATCCAAGAGTCCGTTTCTCTGTAAAGTCATTACATTATTTAAAGCATCTTTTTGTTCGTCAAACCAAATCGGTTCCCTCCTTTTTAGCTTTCCGAAGGAAAACCCCACAGAGTTAACTTTTCCTCTATAATCCAATCTTAGTCCGATTTTTTCAAGTTCTTTTGACCCCAGGATTGCAATAGCTGTGACGATTCTTTCTGTTTTTATATCTCCTTTAGCAAAGGAATGCTTCTTGTACTCACCGTTTAGGAAGTACAAAAGGGCTTTTTTTACGTCTTCAGGTGTGAGGTCAATACCTTCTATAACCGTTCCAACTTTGTCTCTATGGTTGGGGGCTTTGAGCAAATAGATCAACTCTTGAGCCAGATTTTCGGAGACTTCCACTTTTCCCTTCAATTCCGATATTCCTTTTCTTGTTTCGGAAGCGATCAGTTTTCGTTCTTCAGCCGGCTTTCCCGGAGCGGCACCAGGTGCTTCAGAAGGAGCTTCCAGTGCGCCTCCCGCGCGAAAAACCAACCTAGCCTCTTTGCCAAACAGATTTGAAAGAATCGAAAGATACTTTGTTTGCATATTTTATTTTTGTTTATTGATTATTTTTAATCGCTTATAGTTTAGCACAAAACTCCTATTATGACAAATAGATTGTTCGGTTCCATAGTCTCAGGTCCACCCCCTGGTGATTTCTAGGGGTATAGA
>CAYHNW010000004.1:64097-68050 GCA_964358095.1 uncultured Candidatus Peribacteria bacterium | reverse complement strand
GATGCGGTGGCACGGGATGCGGTAGCATGGGCGGCTCTTGCATGGGCGGAGGCCAGCAAAGAGGCCAGCAAGGCGGCCAGCAAGGAGATCGGCAAGGACGTCAGCAAGGAGGCCAGCAAGGCGGCCAGCAAAAAGGAGTAGGCCTTGAATCCTCAATGAAGCAGCAACAAGGTACGGGCGGCCAAAAAGGCCAGCAATCTGGTGATAAAATGCAATTCCCTGGTCAAGGCGGAGGAGTTGAGGAAGGATTTCCTGGACGGGGTAATGGCGTAGAAGGAGATTTTCCTTCTCAAGGACAAGGTAGAAAGATGCAGTCAGGTTTTGGAGGCCAGCAAATGGGCGGCAAACAGCAGGTGCAGCAAGGCTCTGGTCAAAGGAAATTCGTCAAGCAGAAGAAACTTGATTCTGCCAAGATGACGAAGAGTTTTGATAAAGCAATAACCTCAATTACAAAGTCTGCAACGAGTATTAGTACAAAACTTGCCAAGGCAACAACGGATAAAAAGAAATTCTCAATCATCAGAGGTGCAGTTCCTGCACTTGGAAAGCTGTGCAGATACACAGTGGTTCCTCAGATGCCTGTAGAAGTGGTGCTCGATGAAGAATTTGATTGCCAAGGTTTCTTGGAAGATACAGTGGACGTAATTTCAAATGCCATGGACGAAGGCGATGTTGAAACGGCAGTTACAGCGCTAACGGATGCATATAGTACTATTTCCGAAAGTGTTTCTTCTGTAAAAGCTGCGGTGGATGAAGCTGTAATATCGGCAAATGAAGAAATTGATGATGCTAACGCTGAGCAAGAACAGATGCTTCGGGAGCAAGAAGAACAGGGTGGTGATATGGGAGCCGAAGTGGGTTTCTAAAGATATAAACTCAGAAACCAAGAGCCCCGCAGACCTTGCGGGGTTCTTTTATATATGGTAAAATGGTAAGATTTAAAAACTAACAAAAATAAATATGGAAAGAAGAGGTGTTTATAGAAAAGGTTCTGCAGGTCACGTACGCAACGCTAGTCCATACAGACTTCGGATGGAGCATGCGAAGAGATTTAAATTTCCAATTGTCGGAATGCTGGCAATAGCTCTTATCTTTGGGATGGCTCCATTGGTTGGTGATGAGTTCCAAGCTTCACTTTTGACGGCGGATCAAATGAATTCCATTTCTGCCGAAAATCCGCAACATGTCAAAAAAGTTTTGCTCGATTCGCTAAATTCTTTCGTAAAAGATTGTTCAAAATATAAAATTGAAAGTTGTGTAAAAGAAGGTGGCGAATTGATTCACAAGGTGGCCGTCTCTGGCAAAGACGTCGTGGGTTATGTGCCTTTGGCAGAATCCTTTGCATCTAATTATGAACAAAATCTGGCTATTGCATTCTGCAAATATGACCTGGGGAATTCTTTGATTACAATGAAGTCTGTTAAAGAAAAGTTTGATGAGTTGGTGACGAAATATGGTGATGTATTTCCGGAATCAATGCTGATTTCTCCGGCCACAAACCTTGCGGCCTCGATGGATGATTTGAATAAACTGGTGCACTGGTGTATTCAACAATAAGGCTCGCGCTCGTTGACTAATCCGCATAAACGGTCTACAGTGGCCACACTATGTTGGAAATAGGCATCAGCCATTTTCTTGGTAAACAACAGGGAGGAACGGAAGAGTTCACGATTGATTGTGATATGGATTCTCATCATGTGACCGGTAGTGCACAACTTATGCGTTTGCCGCACGAGATTAATGTTCAAATTGTGGATCTGCACGCTGATTATGAGTGTATCTGTAATAGATGCTTAACTCACTATTCTCAACCTGTAGACGTACCTTTTGCGGAGCGTGAATTCATTATTGATCTAACTAAGCGTGAAATAAGTGAAGATGAGGATGTTTTTTATGTGAATAAGGACAAGAATGAGATATCGCTTGACGAGATGGTGAATCAGGAGCTTCTCTTGCATTTTCCGGCGACTACGGTATGCTCTGAAAGCTGTAAGGGGGTTTGTGATAAGTGCGGAAAAAATCTCAACTTGAAAGACTGCTCCTGTAAGCACGAGCATGCGGCGAAAATCACGCCCTTTAGCTTCCCTCGTTCCTAGATCCTCATTCTTAATTTATGGCAAAACATCCAGTTCCCAAAAAAAAGATGTCGCAGGCGCGCACTGCTAGACGCTACGCTGTATTTTCAATGAAAAAGCGCAAGAAGTTGCTCGGCTTGGCTAATGTTGTAACGTGCAAAGCTTGCGGCAATCCGACTCGTAATCAACACGCTTGTCCAAGCTGCGGTTCATACCGTGGCAGATCTGTTACAAATATGGAGAAGGTTGTTGAGAAGGTCACAAAGGTCAAAGCCTAATTGTTCCTTAAATTATGGGAAGTTCTCGCCATCTAGGTCGAGTAATAGTCTTAAAGACGCTGTTTGCGCACGAATTTAATGGTGGTGATCCAGAGGGTATGCTTGAGTACATAGCTCAAGAGTTTGAAGGCAAGATTTCGGATTTAAGTTTTGCCTACGCACTTTTGAATGGGGTGCTGCATCATCAAAAGGAAATTGAAGAGTTGATTGTAAAAAATGCGCCACAGTGGCCCATTGATAAGATAGCTCGAATTGATCGTGTGTTGCTTGAAATCGGTGTTTATGAATTGATATTTCCGGGTGACGTGCCGGAAGTTGTTGCAATAGACGAGGCGATTGAACTGGCCAAAACTTTTGGAAATGAAAATTCACAAAAATTTATTAACGGAGTACTAAATGCAATACTCAAAACTAAAAGAGGTTCTCTCGGGGCTGGAGAAGCAAATAAAGATTAAGTTTGCCAACAAAGATCTTTTGGCCAACGCTTTTGTGCATAGATCTTATTTGAACGAGAACGAGGATGAGGTTAAGGTTGATAATGAACGTTTGGAATTTTTGGGTGATGCGGTGCTAGAAATGGTTACTACTGAATATTTGTATGAAAAGTTTCCGGAAACAGGAGAAGGACAGTTGACCACTTTTAGATCTGCGCTTGTAAAAGGCAAGCACCTGGCAGAAGTTGCACGCTGTATTAATCTTGGGCAGTATCTTTTGTTGAGCAATGGAGAAGAAAAATCGGGAGGGCGGAGCAAAGCATATATTTTGGCTAATGCGGTGGAAGCTCTCATTGGCGCGATTTATTTGGACAGGGGATTTATGACGGCGCACAAGTTCGTTGGTCAATTTATTCTTGCTAATTTGGGTGACATTCTGAAAAAGGGTTTGCACGTGGATAAGAAATCTAAATTTCAAGAGACGGCACAAGAAACTCGCGGAATTACGCCGGTTTATAAAGTTTTGAGCGAAGAAGGTCCGGATCACGATAAGAGATTTGAAGTCGGCGCGTTTTTGGGGGAAGAAATCGTAGGCAAAGGGAAAGGATCCAGCAAACAAAACGCCGAGCAAGATGCCGCAACAGTCGCTCTCAAAAATTTGAACTGGGATTAAGCCACGAGAACGCTTGTAAAGCTTGCGTCCACCGGATGCCTTTTTGTGAATCCATTATCCAGTTCATGCCAAAACGCCACTTTTTTTTCGCTAAGCTGCCAACATAGATAAACGACTTTGCCCAGGTGCAGGCATGGAAAATCAACTACACCGTTTTCAAGATCCTTCAAAACAACGCCAACGTCATCTAATTCTTTCATGTGATATTCAATTTGGTTTAGAAAAATCTCGACGCGGCGCAGCTTCTCGAGCAGCGCTATATCGTTTGTGTCTTTCAAATCTCTCTCCTTTTTTACTTGTTCATGCAAAATTTTTGACTGAGCCATTTTTGTAATCACATCGCTTACTATTGGTCGAACGAGCACCAACGCATTATTTGCCTCCTCGAGTGTGAAGTACTTTTCCATTGATTCTATTCTACCACAACTAGGTCGAGCCGAAGCGAAGTCAGACTAAGGCGGGTGCCGTCATCAAGCGGATGCGGCCAAGCTAA
>CAYHNW010000004.1:5463-63997 GCA_964358095.1 uncultured Candidatus Peribacteria bacterium | reverse complement strand
GAAGCGAAGTCAGACTAAGGCGGGTGCCGTCATCAAGCGGATGCGGCCAAGCTAATTAATGCCCGATGTCATGTCGGGGCACCCATTTTCTCCAGAATATTTCGCACAATTCTGCTAAAAATCATCTCGATTTCCTCCATATTGAAGACCGGAGGAATGCCGCCATCGCAGAGTGTTACTATCTGTTTGCGCATTGGAATGCTGGAAAGCAGAGGCAGGCGGTAAAGATCTGTAATCTTATTTGCGCCCCCTTCTCCAAAAATTTCTCCGCGCATGTTTTCCAAAATGCCGGCCACCGGCACTTTGAGCAGATTGCACATGTTTAGCGTGCGGCGGGCATCAATTACAGAGAGCTCTTGCGGTGTTGTGACCACGATTACGCCATCTATTTCAAAATTCTGTAATACTGTAACAACGCTGTCGCCAGTCCCACTTGGAAAATCTATTACCATAAAATCGTTTTCTCCCCAGGCGCTTTGCGCAATCATTTGGGTGATGATTTTTGAGATTATTGGACCTCGCCAAATCACAGGTTCGTCTTCTGTGGCGCAAAGACCGGCCATGGAGATCACTTTTAGTCCCCATTTTTGGACAGGCACAAGTCTGTTGTCTGATCCCGTTAGCACGCGGGTTTTTATGCCCAGCATTTTAAAAATATTTGGGCAGTTTATGTCTGCGTCGAGTAGCGCAACGCTTTTTCCGCTTTTTGCCAAAGTGAGCGCCAGTGAAGTCGCAACAAAAGTTTTTCCAACTCCGCCCTTGCCACCGATTACTCCGATGACGGTTTTTGCTCCGGGGATTTTTTGACGCGTACTGGGATTAAGCATGGTGTTTAAAAAGATCTTTTAGTCGGAAGGCATTTACCACGTACAGAAGCCCTAGCCCGCCACCGATTATAAACCACCATTCAATAGAAAGTATAGATAAAACAAATATCGCCGCCGCCTGGCCGATCATATATGGCAAGGTGTCACTGGTGCGATAAACAGATATAAGTTCAATTTCTTTTTCCGGAATTTGCCTGAAAAAGTATGAATCGCGGGTCATTTCCAAAAAAGAACTGCCAACAGCCGCAATAAAGAAGAATGCAATAAACCAGTGTAAGTCTTTTGTGAAACCAAGAAGCATAGTGAAGAACGCGGCCAGGGCAAAACCTATTATGAAGAGTTTTCGTTCGCCGGTTTCTTTGTCTGCGACTTTGCCAAGCGGATATTCAAGAATGGTTTGTGGCAAACCCATTAGGGTCTTTGTCATGCCTATTGTAGTCAGAGTTGCGCCAAGTTTTACCATCAAAAGCGGAAGCAAATCCCAAATTGTGATGATGAATCCAACGCCGGTGTTATTTATATATGTTCTGCGCAAATTGGGATCAGAAAAGAATTTTTTGATGTTGCTTGCAAACGGCCTGCTGTGATGCATTTTTACATCTTCGCCTGTTAAGCGAATGAAGAAAAATGTAAAAAGCGCTATAAAACAAATTGCCGAGGAAAAAAGGAAAACCGCTTCAAATCCAAATTTGTCGGCAATCAAGCTGCCAAGCAGAGGACCTATCAGCCAGCCAATATTGCTAAAAGAGCCAAGTTTACCTTCGTTTTCCGCCAGCGTCTTATAGTCGGAATAATGCTTTATATAAAGCCCCACGTCCATTATGAAGAGGGATAGCAAAAATTGATAAATTGCAAAGATGATTAGTACCACCGCCGTGTGTTTTGCCATCGCATAGCCGGCAAAAAGAACGGTAAAGAGCGCCAATGCTATTAGCAGAGATTTTCGTTTTTTTATGTGTTCGATTATGTGCGCAGAATAGAAGTTGGATAAAAATGCCGAGAGATAGCCAACAAAATAAATCATGCTGACACCGACATCGGAATCGGTAAATTTGCGGAAGTAGAGAGGCATAATGGCAGTGAGCACAGCCGCTGCAAGATTGCGGAAAAAATTGATTTCAAAAATCACCCAAATCGGCGAGACTTTAAAGCGCAGCTTTAAAAGAAGACTGTGAGTCATGATTGGATAGAATTTACTATGGATGGGGGGTGGCAGCAAGAGTGTGTTTCCATGGGAGTCACTGGCATACTTTTTCGGACAAGGCCTGTAGGTTGTACCATAAACAAATGAAGTGCCTCTGTATCAGTTTAAACTGATATAAATTGGTTTAAGAGTTTTTTAATTGTCCTCAAAAGCACACCAGTAACTCCCATTCAGATGCTGCCGGTGAAGTCATAGCATAGTAAATATTGCTTTATTGAGGATAATACAGCGCCACAATCGTATCTTCGTACGGATACGTCGTCGGGATCCACATTTGGCCCCACTGGTTTTGCGCCAAAAGTTCGCGCTTAATTTCTTCAAACTGCTTAAAATATTCTTCTTTGGAATATTTCACGTTCAAAATTTCAAACTCCGCGTGATTGCGGCTAATGCAGCCCAAGCAATCGTGTGAATTAAAAACGCTTTCGCAATAAAACAGATTTTGTGAAAACCAGCAGACGTGAGAGCACACGAGTCCGTATGAATTCGTTGTGCCGACGACGTTATAGAGCTCTTCTGAGATCGTGGCGGCGCAATTGTCTATGTCTACGCAAGACTTGCAGGTAGACGCGTGCGTGCCGCCATAAATTATATCTTCTGAATTTTTGATTCTGTATGAATAAAGCACATTTTTGCAGTTGCGAAGTTCGGTGCCGATGCAGTTTTCGCAATTTTTTTGAAAGAATTGTCGCTGTGGAACTTTGCGGCGGAGTTCTTCTAACATTTGTTGCAATTCCGCCGGCGATTTTTTGAGAAGTTCGCGGCGCTCGGCCTCAAACTCCTCTTTACTCAGCCGTTTATTCAAAATGCAATATTGCTGATTTTGCATGCAGGTACACAAAAAACAATATTGGCAGTTGGCCATGTCGTAGCAAAAATCGCAGTCGCTGCAGCTCATCAAATACCCGCTAAAGTTGCAGTTGTAGCATTTTTCGCAAAAAACCAGTTCGTAGCAAAGTTCGCTTTTTTCAACATCCAGGCAGTCCGAACACGAGGTGAGTTTGGTGCAGTAATGCGTATAAAAAGCGTCTTCGGAATAATGCGTTCCAAAAGCCAAATAGCAATTGCGGTTAAATGTGGAATAATTTGTGTACGCGCAGTTTTCGGAATTGGTGTTTGCGATCGCAATCCGCGGCGTTTTGGCCTGCAACTTGGTGAAATCTTCAATAAAACCCATGGCGTTTGTGCTTAAAATTGTCAAAACGTGCAAGAGCGAATAATATATCAGAAAGGCGGTTTAGGTAAATGAGAATTTGCGGATTTTGCTTTTTTAAAGCGCAAACGGAGCGTTCTGCTCTGCGGCAAATCGCGCGAGCCATGTGCGCGTGAGCGGCAAAAACCGTTCCGCCCGGCAAAATAAAGTTTTTGAGGCGCGGCAGGCTCGCCTCAAATTTATCAATTTCATTTTCAAGAAATTTGATGTCCAGGCCGAGCCGCAGCGAGGCTAAGCGATTATTGCGTCCGAAGGACGCATCCTTTTGTTTTTGCAAAATCCTTTTGGATAATTTTTTCTCGGGATCAGCCAAGTCCGCGCCAATCAAAATCAGCGTCCGTTGAATTTCAATAATCAACTCGGCCGTTTTCCTCCCAATCTTTTGTGCCAAAAGCACGCCAAGTGCGCAGTTTAATTCGTCAATTTCTCCGATCGTACAAATCAGCGGATTTGTTTTTGCTACGCGCTTCCCGCCGATCAAGCCAGTTTCGCCAAAATCTCCGGTGCGAGTATAAATCGCCATGTTATTTTTTGTGGTTTGCAGCAATACCGCCCAAAATTGCGCCAACTATTGCGCCGGCTCCCATGCCCATGAATGATGCCATTTGGTAAAAATCCATTGGTCGTGGCGGAAGTGCGCCTATGGCCGAAGATGAGCCAAAGCACATCGAAACAAACGCAATCAAAAGCCCAAAAAGCAGGCCAAAAACGATGCCGAGAACAACGCCGATCAGTGCGCCAAGGAGCATCTTGGAGAAAGGTGAGAATTTTTCAAGGCACATAGAATCGCAATTATATGGTAAAATCCAGGGTGCGTAAGGATTATAGCACGGTGGATCTTTTCAAATTCGGGCCCGTAGCTCAGTTGGTTAGAGCAGCCGGCTCATAACCGGTTGGTCCCTGGTTCAAGTCCAGGCGGGCCCACCAACAAGAATTACAGATTAGAAAAACGCCCAACCCATAGTGGACACGGAACTTTTGTTTAGTTGATATCTCTCTTGCCAATATCAACAAAAATGGATATAATGTTGACGTTACTATGAGAGATGTCAACAAACCCAAAGTAGGCCGATATGTTGAACAAAAAGGAGGTTATAAGGCCTTCACGCCTTTTGATTTCCCCCCTAAGGGCGGATTTGTAATGAGCCCAAGATTGTATAAAAAACACGAGGAGGCGATACGATTAGTTGGCAAACTGGATGGCATTACTAGGCTCTTACCAGACAAAGATTTCTTTTTGCTGATGTTCATAAAGAAAGATGCCGCGCACTCGAGCCAAATTGAAGGAACGAAGGCAACTCTCCAGGATGCAGTAGCCGCCCCAGTTACGGAAGAAAAATCCAGACTTCATCCTGATGTTGATGACATTGTGCATTATGTTGACGCGGTAAACTATGGAATCGAAAGAACCAAAACTTTACCAATTTCTTTGAGATTGATAAGAGAAGTTCACGAACGGTTGATGACTCGTGCTCGTTCAACTCAGCATGCATATCCTGGCGAGTTTCGAAGTTCGCAAAATTGGATTGGTGGAAGAACGCCAACCGATGCATCCTTTGTTCCTCCATCTCCCCATGATATGCGGCACGCTTTGGATGATCTGGAGAAATTTATCCACGTAGAAGACGAATATCCCTCCTTGGTAAAAGCCGGATTAATTCACGCGCAATTTGAAACAATTCACCCTTTTACTGATGGTAATGGGCGAACGGGGCGTATGTTGATTGCGCTCTATATTCATCATTTACATCTTTTGGAATTGCCGGTTTTATATCTATCCAGTTACTTTAAGAAACATCAAAAACTGTATTACCAGAAGTTACAGGATTATCACGACGAAAACGCTCAAGTTGACGCTTGGCTTGAATTCTTTCTTGAAGGAGTGGCCGAAATTGCCGATTCTTCCATAGAAATCTGTGCGAAAATCACAGCCTTGAGGGATCGTGATTTTGCGAAAATTCAAAAGCTCGGGAGAAAATCTGCCGAGTCAACTCTGAAAATAATTCGTAAGTTATTCGGCCAGCCGATTGTCGGTGTTGCGGAAATAAGGAAATGGACAGGCTTCACTCCGCAAGGCGCTTATAATGTGATTGAACGGCTCAAAGATTTGGGAATACTTGAGCCTCTTGGCGATGCAGATTATGGTCAAAAATATATCTATGCCGATTATTATGAAATCTTTGACGATTCTTTTAAAGAAGCAAGGGAGAAGAAAAAATAATTATGACAGCGCGATAGTGATCTCCGTCCTTAGGTAGTGCCTCTCTTGTACCTCGGCATATTTTTTTTAAAAGGCCATCACCCAACCTTCCTAATCTCCAAAATCCTATCCACCCTAAACACACGCTCTCTTTTGCGCAGGCAACACCAGGCCTCCATGCCCAGAAAAAGTTTGCCATTATAATCAAACTGCCCGACACCGCGTGGCTTAATTATGCGGCGCGATTTAATGTCTTTTGCTTTTAAATAAAGTATTTCCAGCTCAAGCTCACGATCTACGGCATCTTGTATTATTTTGACCTTTTGCTCCAGTGGAAGCGCTTTTTCTGAAATAGCATATTGGAAACTCGTTAGGAATTTTTGCACGCGCCAGTCCAGCCGAATATCGCTGGGCTTTATGGGATTTTCTAAAGAAATTCCCATAAATGTTCGGCAGCGGCTCAGTGCCACATACGTTTGCCCGGAAGCAAAACTGCCGCGGCCAAGATCTATTTTAACCTTATCAAAAGTCTTTCCTTGGCTTTTGTGTATTGTAATCGCCCAGGCCAAACGCAGCGGGATTTGAGTAAACGAACCGACCGTTTTTTGGTCCAAACTGCGCGAACTTTTATCGTAATAATATTTATATAAATCCCAGGTATGAGGAGAAACTTCAACCTCGGCTCCATTGCTGATTTTTACATAAATGATTCCATCCACGAGTTTTGTAACGTGACCAATGGTGCCGTTAACCCACCTGCCCGCGGCATCATTGTTTGCAAACATAACCTGCGCCCCGGTTTTTAAATTGAGCAGTTGATCGGTTGGCAAATGTTTGGAATCAAAAGATCCATCAGTAAAACCTTTAAAAGAATGCAGCTTGGATTTTAATTGGCTCAAGCGGAATTGATTGATTTCGTTGGCGCGGTCATTTGTGCTTGTGAGATTGATGGCATCTTTGCTTTCTGCGGCTGAAAGGCGACGATTTATGGCTAAAATATGGCTTGTATCAACGGTATTTGTGCGAATCGCATTCAGTAGTTCTATAAAATCCGCATCTTTCTGGCGGTAAATTTTTTCCAGCTCCACAAATTCCATGGCAAAATCTTTGTTTTTAAAAGCCTGCGAATCAAAAAACCACGGACTTTTATAAAAAGTTTCAAAGTGCGGGCGCTCGTGAGTGGTAACTACGGGCGGTAACTGGTAAAGATCGCCGATAAGTATCATTTGAACTTCACCAAAAGGCTTTTTTTTGCCTCTTGCCGCCCGTAAAAACACATCAACGCAGTCCATCAAATCGGCGCGCACCATGGAAACTTCATCAATTATTATTGTTTTGAGATTTTCGTAGAGTTTACTTTTGCGCTGTTGTTTGCCTTTTTTCGCCGCAACTTCGGGAGTGGTATTTGGCAAAAATTTAAAAAAAGAGTGAATTGTCTCGCCGTTTACATTAAGAGCTGCAACTCCTGTTGGCGCCAAAACCGCAATCTGCTTTTTTGTTTTCTCAATGAAAAAAGAAAGCAGCGTCGATTTTCCCGTGCCCGCCTTGCCGGTTATAAAAACGTGCTCCAGAGTTTTTTCCATCAACTCCAGCGCCTGAAGAAATTGGTCGTTTATTTCAATCATTGCATGGACAAAATTACGCGTTTTGCCGGCAATAGCAACTTGTTATCCTAAATTAGCTTCTCGGTCATCCTCTCAGAGATAAGGAATCCTTTTTCGGTGGCAAAAAGGTTGTTGGCGCGTTTTTTTAGCTCGCCAGTTTTTATGTATGGCGCGGCGTTTTTTAAAAGTTCTGTGACGTCGCCGCCGAGCGTCGCGTAAGTTTTTAAATTCATGCCTTCGCTGGTTCGCAGGCGCAACATTATGTATTCCATTTGTTTAAGCTCAGCATCAATAGTCATGTGATTTTCGGTTTTTATGGGATCGCGCAGGTAGCCGGCCAAATCTTTTTGATTTTCCCAAATTTTGTCGCCAACAATTGAATGCGCCCCAAGGCCAACGCCCAAATAATCCTTCTGCTCCCAATATCGCCGGTTGTGGCGGCACTGCGCGCCCTTTTTTGCCCAATTAGAAACTTCATAATGCTCAAAATCGGCTTTCTTTAGCCTTTTGCATAGCCAAGTATACATTTTGATTTGCTCCTCTTCGCTCGGACAATCTTTTATAAACGCGTCGATTTTTGGCGTGTCGTATGACAAAAAATAAAATGAAAGGTGTGTTGGGCGGAATTTTAAAATGGTTTCGACGTCGTTTTTGAAAGACGCGAGCGTTTGAAAGGGGAGTCCCATAATGAAATCCGCGCCAAAGTTTTTGATGCCGGATTTTTTGAAATTTTCCAGTGCGATGAAGATTTTTTTGTCGTCGTGAGGGCGCGCGATTTTGCGCAACGTCTCATTTTTAAAACTTTGAATGCCGATCGAAAAGCGATTCACTCCGGCCTCTTTATAAATTTTTAATTTGGATAATTCCACGCTTTCCGGGTTGCATTCCATGCTCACTTCGGCAGTGCGTTTTACTTTAAACTTAGCCTTAATCTGCTGAATAATTTTTTTGATCAACTCGGCCCGGATCAAGCTCGGAGTTCCGCCTCCAAAATAGACGGTTTCCACCCGATAATCTCTAAAATCTGCAGATCGCCGGGCGATTTCTTCACACAAACTTTTTACATACTGCGGTGCGCACTCGTTTTTGCCCGCAAACGTCAAAAAAGCGCAGTACATACACCGACTTTTACAAAACGGAATGTGAATATAGATAGAAAGGTCTTTCATTTTCCTAGATTATCCCTAAAATGATCGCATGGAACAAATCGCTTTTGATGAATGGAAAAAACTGCAAATAAAAGTCGGCAAAGTTTTGGTCGTTGAGCGAATTCCAAAAACCGAAAAACTTTATAAATTACAGGTTGATATTGGGGCGGAAAAGCCAGTTCAAAAAGATATCGATGCCGGAACGCCGATAACTTGATGTGTATGAAGTACATAGACCTGACTCACACATTCAAGAAAGAAATGCCGGTCTATCCTGGTGACCCGGCGCCGGAAATTTTGCAAGTTGCCTCCATCGATAAATATGGGTACAACGATTTTCAAATTAAAACCGGCATGCATGTTGGCACGCACATGGATGCGCCGTTGCACATGATTGTCGGCGGCAAGCGGCTTTCGGAGTATTCTGCGGATAATTTTTTTGGTGAAGGCCATTTGATTGATGCGCGTGGAAAAACCTCTGTTGATGTTGATTTGCTGGAAGGGCGCAAAATCTCAAAAGGGGATATTGTGCTTATTATGACGGGCTTTTATAAAAAGTTCGGCGGTTCGGACTATTATGAGAAATATCCGGAAATTACCGAGGGTTTTGCGTCAAAGTTAATTGAATCTGGGGTCAAAATAGTCGGAATAGACACGCCAAGTCCAGATCGGCCGCCGTTCAAAATTCACAGAATGCTGCTTAAAAACGAAGTTTTGATTATTGAGAATCTCACAAACCTGGAAGAATTATTGAAATATATGCAATTTAGCGTTGTTGCACTGCCGGCAAAGTTTGATACGGAGGCCGCGCCGGTGAGAGTTATCGCCCAAATCAATGATTAATAAATTTAAGAAAAAACTTGGATACATAAAGCGCGGGCTGCACGGCATGGCTCAAAACAATCTTGAACGAGCACCGAAAATTCCAGCGGACGTTAAAACCTTTGCGGTTGGCGAATCGGTAAATAAAGAACCGATAAAATGCTTTCAAATTGGTGATGGGCCAACCAAGGTTTTATATGTTTCTGGAATTCACGGGAACGAGGTTGGGACTATTAAACTTGCACATCATCTTATGAAATGGATGCACGGAAATTGCGATAAACTAAAGGATTTTTCACTTTTTGTTATTCCGTGTCTCAATCCGGATGGTTTTAAAATGGCATGCAAAGATCCTGATTACATGGGCGGTGGAAAAATCGGCAGGTTTAATGCGAATGAAGTGGATTTGAATCGGAATCTGGACACGCCAAGTTTTAAATCAAAATCTGCGTGGCATTTTGGGAGGAATTATTCTGAGAGTGTGGAGGTTTTTTGTGGCTCTCATGGGAATTCTGAGCCTGAGATAAAGGCGTTGACGGCTTTTATTGATGAACATGGCATTAAGATGATTTTTATGTTTCACAATGCTGGCAGGGAAGTTATGGGAAATGAAAATGCACTTTCGCAGAAATTGACTAAGATTTATTGCGAAAAAACTGGATTTGCCTATGTGAGTAACGAAGATTGGGCTCAATTGAAGCAGACGGGAACCATGAAAGAATGGTGCGATATGCACGATATTTCGTACATCGAGGTTGAGGGTTCTACGAGGTGGGGATCCGATTGGAAAAGGCAGAAATCGGCGATTGAAGCTACTTTAAAGTTCTAGTTTTTACATACTATGAGTAAGATTGCGATTATCGGCGGCGGGCCGGCCGGCATGATGGCGGCGGTGACGGCCAAGGCTAATGCCGGGTGCCATGCCCAAGCGGGGCTGGCAAAAACGGCGGCACATGAAGATGGTGCGGACTGCGAAGTTTTTCTTTTTGAGAAAAACGCGTATTTGGGCGCAAAAGTTCTGATTAGCGGCGGCGGGCGGTGCAACCTCACCACCGGAATTTCTGACGTGAAAGAACTTTTAAAAAATTATCCGCGCGGGGCAAAGTTCTTGATGACTGCCATGTTTCGGTTCCCGCCGGAAAAAGTGATGGAATGGTTCGAGGCGCACGGAGTTCCCTTGAAAATAGAGAAGGACAACCGGGTTTTTCCAAAATCAAATGACAGCAAAGACGTCGTTGGTGCACTTGAAAAGGAAATGAAAAAGCTTGGTGTTGAGGTTTTGTTTGGTGCCGCCGTTTCAGAAATTTCGCGAGCCGGTAATAAATTTGAAATTGCCATTCGTGGCGGTCGCAAATTTGCGGCCGACGCAGTGATTTTAACAACCGGCGGCAACGCTTATCGCCACACCGGTTCCACCGGCGATGGTTATGCCTTTGCAGAGGCGCTTGGCCACACGATCACAAAACTTAGGCCTTCGTTGAGCTCTTTTATCGTTGGCGAGAAATGGGTGAAAGATATTGCCGGAATATCTTTTGAAAAAGCAAAGTTGAAGCTGAGCTTGTCTGGCAAAAAAAGCTCATGCGCGGCGGCGAGCTTGCCAGGCACAGAAAAACTTTTTGAGCGCACCGGCTCATTTTCTTTTACACACCGTGGAATCACCGGCCCGGCTGTTTTTGCGCTTTCCAGCATGACTGCGCATGAAGGAATTTTTACGCAAAATCCTGCAAAACTCACAATTGATTTTTTCCCCGATGAAAAACCAGCGGCGTTTGAAAAAAGACTCCAAGCTTTGATTTTAAAAAATGCAAAAAAAACGCTCGCGAATTTTCTTGATGTTCTGCTGCCAAAGTCGCTGTGCGGAGCCGTAATCGGGCTTTTGGAAATTCCGGAAAAAACCATTACCGGGAATTTAACAAAACAAAATAGGGGAGCGATCGCCCAAATTTTAAAAACATTTCCGCTAACCGTAACCGAACGCAATGCCGGTGAAGAATTTGTGACAGCCGGCGGTGTGGATTTAACCGAAGTGAACACAAACACGATGGAATCCAAAATCTGCCCCGGCCTTTATTTTGCCGGAGAAATTCTGGATGTGGACGCTTTTACCGGCGGCTTTAATTTGCAGGCTTCATGGGCAACCGGCGCGCTGGCGGGCAGCGAGGCGGCCGCCGCGGGCGGAGTAGCATAAAAAAAACGACCCCCGAGAAGATTTTAATCCGCGAGGGTCGTTGGTTCGTTTACACACCTTTCTTTTTCTTTTCCGCCGCTTTCCTTTCCTTTGCTTCCGCCAAAGCTGTTAATACATTGGCTGCCTTTTCCAATACATCCTTTGGACCAGAAGAGCTGTTGACTCCTGTATTTCCCATGCGCCGTAATTGCGCCAGTATTGCTGCGGAGCATGTGCTCAACTCTCTGTATTCTGTTCCTAGAGCACCAACCATCCGCTCTGACTCAACGAGTTTGTTGCGTTCCGCCACTAATCTTATGCTTAGGTTGCTAACCTGCTCACTGGTGGTGTCCACCTCCGCTCTTAATCTGGCAATTTCGTCATCCTTAATGTTGCCGCTTTCCAATGCATCTGCGAGTGCACTTTGGGATACTCCCAATGCTGAGGCGGAATCGCGGCTGGCTTCCTCGGCTTCCTCGGCTTCTTGGCGGCTTCTCTCCGAAACTTCTAGCGCATGGATAACCTCGACTAATTCTCCTTGAGCTTGTGCCAGTTCACCCTGTACTCTTGCCAACTCCTTATCTGCCGGGTTTGCAGCTATTTGAGCTTCAAGTTCTGTAACTCTTTGTTGAGCCGCTTGCAAAGCTAAGGCCGATTCTGCGAGAACTTGCGCGTTTGTCGTTAGGTCTTCCTCAAGACTTGCAATTCTCCCGCTCTGTTCGGCAATTACCTCCTTCAAACCTGCAGCCGGTTGAGCATCAAACATTCTTGTTACTAATGGTTCTAAGCTCCCTGTTGTTGGTACGGCCGTTGATCCTCCTTTTAAAGCACCGTCGGTAGACGATAATAAGTGTTTAAGCCTTTCATTTACGCCGGTTAAGGCTTGTGCGGCAATTCTAAAGGTTGTTGGATCCTGGGTAAGTCTTTCAATATTTCGGAGAGCTGTCAATAGTCCCAGTAATGCATCATCGCTCACGATTGTATTTACGGTATCATTTACGGCTGCTCTAGCGGCATTAGCACCTCGTTCTTGTCCTAATCCCACGAGAACTTCTGCGCAAATGCTGTGAACTCTTGCCATTGTTTCTCCAGCCATACTGCGGATCCGTGATGCTGTGCTGCCGAGCAATGCATCAGCTTCTGCAACTTCTGCCGTTCTTAATTGCACAAATTCCCTTGCATTTAGAACACCTTCAATAAGCATGCCGGACGTTTGCAACTCAGCTTTTAATTCTCTGGCGGCTGCGAGTGTATTGTGCAGTTGTCTTAAATCACGCTCCGCCTGTTCGGTTTCTGCAGCGTTTGTAGCGATGCTCTCGCGAGTGACATGCAATTCATTCTTTGCGTTGTCCTTTGATTCGCCCCTTTCACGCTTTACTTCGTTTATATCGCGCATATCTTGACCCAGTGCGCCGCTTTCTTGGCTGCTTACCCCTTCCAATGGATCCAGCCTTTGTAAGAAAGTTTCAAGCAAATTCACAATTAACTGTGCGTGTTGAAATTGTCTATTCAGGTCAGCTTGCTTTCTACTCAAGTCTGCTTGGTCAGGTATTTCTACCATGCCCGCTATCATCGCCGGATCGTTCAAGTCTCTCAGCGCCTGAGCGTTGCTTGTCAGTGCTGTTCTTATTTCTATCAATTGCCTTTCCATCAGTACTTTTTCTTCGTTTACTTCTCTAATAACTGCTGCTGCTTTTGCTCCGGACCATTTTTCATTTCCTGCGCAAAATGTTCTGGCCAGTGCAAGCACTTTGTCATATGCGCCTTCTGTGAAAGCAAGGTTTTCAACTGCTTCTAACAACTGTGATAAATCGGCTCCCTCTTGTGTCTTCAATGCTGCACCTGTCGTTCTTAAAGTTTGAACCTGCGCGTCTTTTGCTAACATTTCTTCTGTGAGTAAATCACTTTTTTCATCTAAAGAGGCAATCGCTGCTGCGAGAGTTTGCAGTAATTCAGGCGTTAATTTTAGTTGTTCTTGACCTGCTTCGGTAGGAGCTATTGGAGGAGTTGAACTCATATTGGAAAATGGGTTATTAAATTTAAAAAGAGCCCATATCCTAGTACCAAGTTAAGGATTAGTCAAGGGGTCGTTGAAGGTAAAAAATCTTCAGGTTACACCACCTGTAGGCGTTTTTCACAGGAAGTGGAGTTAAATTCGCGTGTATTTTGTAAATTTGAACTTTATTCCGTTTTCGTTTTTCTCTTCGGATGAAAAGGTTTTTTTGAATTTTTCCGGATCAATTTTCGGAAAAAATGCATCGCAGTCAAACTGTTCGTCAATTTCTGTCAGGTAAATTGTGCCGCAATTCGGATTTGCTATCGTATCGCGATAAATTTGCGCGCCACCGATTACAAAGGCTTCTTCTACCGCGCATTTTTCTGCAATCTTCAATGCTTCTTCAATGGACTCAGATTTAAAGACTCCTTCCGGCAATGTGTAATCCGCGTTGCGGGTTATAACGATATTTATGCGCCCTTTGAGCGGACAATGCTGCTTCGGCAAAGATTCCCAAGTGACGCGACCCATAATCACAGCATTTTTGCCACTGCCGCGAGTGGTTTTGTTGAAATGCACCAGATCCAACGGAAGATTCCACGGCATCACACCGTTTTTGCCGATGCCCATGTTTTGGCACGCCGCTGAGATTATTGAAAATTTCATACCGCAATTGGAAATTTAATAAATTTGTGGTGTCGGTAGTCTTCCAGCGAAAAATCTTCAAACTGCAAATCCCAAAAACTTTTTTCTGCTATGCGGAGTTTTGGCAGTGGCAAAGGATCGCGCTTGAATTGTTCTTTTAGGCCTTCAACGTGGTTTAAATAAATGTGCGCGTCGCCAATTGTGTGAGTAAAAATGCCCGGCACAAGTTTGCATTCGGTCGCCATCATCATCATGAGCGTCGAGTAGCTTGCAATATTAAACGGCACGCCGAGTGCAATATCCGCACTGCGCTGATAAAGTTGGCAGTCCAGGCGGCCATTAATCACATAAAATTGAAAAAGCAGGTGACACGGCGGCAAGGCCATGCGATCCAGGTCGGCAACGTTCCATGCGCTTACTATTATTCGTCGAGAAGTCGGATTTGTTTTTATTGTATCTATGGCATTTTGAATTTGATCAACGTGAGTTTTTTTGCAGTGTTCGCCTGTGGCGTTGCATTCAAAGCGCTCCCATTTTCGCCATTGGTAGCCGTAAACCGGTCCAAGTTCGCCGGTTGGACTCGCCCACGGATCCCAAATTGGTGTGAATGGTTTGAGTCCGTCATTTATGTTTGTAGCACCCTTTAAAAACCAAAGCAGCTCGCGCAGCACAGCATCAAACAAAACTTTTTTCGTGGTAACAATAGGGAACCCTTCGCGCAGATTGTACTTTCTCTGTACTCCGAAAATTGATTTTGTCCCAACTCCGGTGCGGTCGCTGCGCTCTTCGCCTTTTTCTAGGATCTCTTGAACCAGACTTAGATACTGTTTCATGTGCAGGTGTATCTTAATCAATAAATCGGCATATGGCAAAGAGCAATCTTTTAGGACATGACCTCTTGTGTAAGCCAAAGAACGTAATATAATAGCGTCTTCAATATGATTACCTCTGCCGATACTTTTGGGGTTGCTGAATTGCGTGAAGAGCGCCTGTTGCGCATTGGGTATTTTGGAATTCTTCAGTGTAGGTATCCATTTACCGTTACCGAAAATCCGGAAAGGTGTTCTACACCGGAAGAAGCAAATCTGCTCGCAATGGAAGTTAGGTGTATGGAAGTTCCGCAAGAACTTGCTTTTCCTGCTCTGCAAGATTCCATAGATCCGGTTCATAAAGACAGAATTTTCAGGGTTTGGAGAAAATTGATGACCACTAGGGCGTACTGGGAAGACATAACTTCGGATCTTAAACACAAATGGACACATGCCGTGCCGGAAAGCAAAGATAGCCAAGCAAAAGAGGCTATTTCTGAAACTAGAAATTTGGTAAGAAGAGAACTTCATAAGGCTATTGGAGCCATAATTAGTAAACCACAAAGACGTGGAAGAGGGTGTTCTAGGCTGCGCCAATGGCAGCACGAAGAAAAGGGTTTGCGAAGGCAATTTTACGATGCGGATAAGCAATATATCTTATTGCTACGCTTGTATTACGAACTGTTGCTTGAGAAGGCGGACGCTAAGAGTAAAGAAGAGCCAGTGCTTCCATTGGATCACCCTGAGCGCATGAATATAGTGATTATGAACAGATATTTAAAAGTGATTGATATTGTTCATCAAGTTATAGCGATTGCAAAGGCGGCGCATCACAATCAAGAAGGAAAGCGCCTTAGAAAAACTGAGATCCTGCCATTTGTGTCTCACCCCTTACGGGTAATGATGGCATATTTGCTGGATGTAATTCCCTACGTCATAGAGAAAAAGGATGTTGAGCACGATTGTGTGTTGGGATGCACGGTGATGGGGTTGCATGATATTGAAGAAGATACGGAGTTGACCTTGGAAGGGATTGAAGAGTTTTTGCGTTCAAGGGCTGACAATTATGACAGTTCTATTGATCCGGTAATTCAGAGCGGTTTCGGCGTTTCTAGAGAAAATTTAAAAAGGAGAAATCTGGATTTGGTTAAAGATAACGTCATAGACCGTTTTGGCGGTGTTTTAAAAATAATGAGTAAAAATGCCCCGCTCACTGATGGTGAGAAAAAACGTGGACTTGAACTAAATGCTCTCGGATACCCGAGGACTATGGAGGTCTTGGAATTGGGTGAGAATCGTTATGAGCAATGGGGAATTGATAAGGAGAATTTACAATCCCCGCTCACTTGTATTCAACAATTTCCCGGGTCAAATGAACCGCAGGAGCGTGATTTGGATGCCTTTTTGGTAAGGCTGAGTATGTTTCAACAAAAACCGGTAAGGCAGCTGGCGCTGATCGCAAAACTAGAAGACAGGGCGGACAACAATAACACCTTAAAGGGTCGAAAGCCGGAAACCCAAAGAGGGAATCTAAGATCAACCGTCACGAAGCTCATAGCTTATGCAATGCTTGATCATGACAATGAAAGATACCCTTTATACAATGCACTCCCGCGCCTGATTGATGTGACATTAAACGAATATCACCGCTTTGGAGGAGAGCACTTCGAAATGATGGAAGAAAGAGATTATGGGTATATTACCCAGTTGCAGGTATGGCAAACGGCAAATTAACGCGAGTCCCCTTCCTTTTTCACGCTGGCCTGCTGAATAACCGGCTTCATATTTAGTCTTTTCAGATTTTCACGGTTGTCTTCGCGATCCTCGTCTTCACGATCTTTAATATCCTCGTCTTCGCGTTTTTCATCTTTCAACAAGAATTCAATCTGTCTTTGAAGCGCTCTAGAAAGACCTTCTGCACGGCCGGCCTTACCTTCACGCAGAGCTTGTTGAGCCATTTGTATTTTTTTCTCAAAATTGTCTCTGCGTTGAACCGGAAGTCTATTAAATATTGTGATCGTATTTAAAAGTTCTTCATTGGCAATAACGACTGGCGAAGTAACTTGCTCTTTGCTGTTTCTCTTTAGCATGGCCAAATTGACCTTCTTTCCTTTGGTTTCAACCGCAATCCTTACTTCCTCACGAGCCTCCACGCTGCGGGCAATATGGTGATGTTGCTCTTGCCTAAAATTTCTCACCACTAGCTTAACATTGCTCGGTGCTTTTTCTTCGAGTTTTTCCAGTGCAGTCAAACGCGCTTCAGCCTTGTTTTCGATTTCTATTAGGACTTTTTCTGCGACCTCCGGCTCGAAGATTTTTTCTCCAACGACGTCGGCTGCGAGCGTTATTTCTTCATCCATGTCCAAAAGCGTCAGCGCAAAATTCTTTGCCGTTTCGGAACTAAATTGAACATTATCTATCCAAGCTGCTTTTGCCGCAGAAATGCCGAGCCAAGCCAGATTCGGGGAATCTTGGAGCATGTGGTTGGCTTCGTCCAAACGTCTGTCTGCAAAGGCCAAATGTACGGAGGCTTCGTCCGATGGTGAAGAGGCGAGTGAGAGCTCAACCTTTTCCAAAGTCTTTTTGAATGCATAAAGCGGATGGCCGCGAGTGACGCTTGGGTTATATGCCCAAGAAACCGTTCCCAAAAACAGTGCAAAAACTCCAAGTACGCCACCAATGGCGAATTTTCTGAAAAAACTAAGCCCGACCGGTTGAGCTTCTTGGCCATATTGGCTTGCCACATCTTTTTCTAACATCGCATAAAACGCCTTATCGGCCTCGCGGCTGCGCTCTTGTTTTGGCATGGCAGAAAGTATCTGTTCCATTTCCGCTTCCGAAATCTGCTTGACGTTATCCATTGGATTTTTCAGTGAATAAAATTGGGTATTGGTTGCGAATTGCTGTAAGTGATCTGGAAAGTGCAGTGCGGATTGCGCCTTCTTCCTTGTTCAGTGCCTGCGCTATTTCGGTGTTGCTCATGTCGTTAACGTACTTCATGATAACAAGTTCTTGTTGCGACTCCGGGAGCATTTTTACTATCTTCATTACATTTTCAATCTCCAGTTTTTTATTGAGTTTTTCCGATGACGGTAGCTCTTTCACTATTTCAATTGCTTCATCCAGAGAGAGAGTTTGCTTTTTGCCAGAGGCGTAAAAATTCACCAAGTGGTTGTGAGCAATTGCGAATACCCAAGTTTTGAAAGACCGAGATCTATCGAAGGTTTCAAACGCTTTCCACGCCTTAAGGAATATTTCTGAAGTCAGATCCTCGGCGGTAGCTTTGTTGAAACCCACGCGATACAAGATGTAGTTAAAGATCACATTCTTGTGCTCCTCGTACAACTTGCTAAACTCGGAAACTGTCGGATTCTCCCAATTCATCGGTCTCTACGTTAAAGTATACAACTGCGGACTTTACCTGTTACAGGCTTTGATTATAACATTTCCCAGATTTACCGCTATAATCTCTCGTCTGTAATTTTCCTCAACGAAGTTTTTGCCCGAAATGCCGAGTTTTTCTTTTAGTTGTTCATCTTCTTTTAATTTTAAGATGTGCGTTGCCAGATCTTGTGGGTCTTCTTCTTTGGCTAGCACGCCGCATTTTGCTTGATCTATTAGCTCGCTGGCTTCGCCTTTTAGGTTAATTATTATCGGGCGAGCACCGGCCATGTAATCAAACATTTTTGAGGGGAAAGTATTGCGAAAAGTGTCTGCGGCTTTATATGGAATTATGCAGATGTCGGCTGCTGCCACAAAGTGTGGCATTTTGCTCCGTGGTTGGTTGCCGGTGAAAATTATATTTTTTAGGCTCTTTTTTGTAGCCTGGATTTGTAATTTTTCGAGTAAGACGCCGGCACCGACGATTAAAAGTGAAATGTCGGTGTGCTTTTTTAATATTTCTGCGGTCTTTATGAAAATCTCTGGTGCCTGCGCCAAGCCCAAGTTGCCAGTGTAGAGCACTACAAAGTTTTTGCCCAAATTCCACGTGTGGCGAATTTGTGAGCCGCTTATGTCTGGTTTAAAAAGATCAAGTTCTGCGCCGTTTGGGATGATGGATATTGCCGGAAGTATTTTTAAGCGCTGACTGGTGAGCTTTTTCTGTATGCCAGGCGACGTGACAGTGATGTGGTCGGCATTTTTATATATCCAATGAGCCAGTTTTTCCGCTTGGCGTAGCAGTTTTTTGTTTTTTACTGCGCCGACGCTTTCTACAGATTCCGGCCACAGATCGCGAATGTCCAAAATAAATGGAACGTGCCAGAGTTTTTTAAAAATAACGCCAATTATGCCCACAAATAGGGGAGGAGAGCTTGCGATTACCACATCCGGCTTTGGGATTCGGTGTTTTATGAAAAATGACGATATTATGAATGAAACGTAGTGTGCCAATCGGGACAAGACATTTTTTTTTGTGGATAAGAATATTTTTGTGCGATACACGGTTACGCCATTTTCGTTTTTCGCGCTGAATTTATTTTTGTAACCGTCATAAACTTTTCCTTCGGGATAATTTGGAGTTGTGGTTAATACGGAAACCGTGTGGTCTTTTTTGGCTAAGAACTGCGCAAAATAACCAATGCGGTTTGAGGCCGCGCCCGTTTCCGGCGGATAATATTGCGAAATAAAAAGTATTTTCATTGTTTAAATTGCCTTAAAGGAGAATTCAAAAACGTCAGCCTCTTTAGAAATATCACAGGTGTGTTTTATCGCAAGTACCTTTGCGTTTTCTTTTATTCCGTAACGGGGCGAAGTCTCACCGTCTACAATTTGCGCAGCTGCCGCGAGAGTTTTTGGCAGTGTCATTTCTACGCGTTTGCCGTTTTTCTCCAGAATTATTTTTTCGTCGGCTTTTTGAGTAGTGATGCCGGGCGCAAAATGGAAATCCCATTCCAAATTGTGACTGCCTTTTCCGTCAAAGTGATCTGTAATTCTTAAGTTTAATGCGTTTTTATCAAAGTGGAAATTTCGGTAGTGAGTTACTCCTATATTTTGGCGCAAATAGCCGGTGTGGCACGCGTCCAGGGTGTCCCATTTTTCAGTTGAGTCCCATTTGTTTATTTGAGGAACAGCGTCGTTATGAATACTAAAAAGTGTGTAAGATTTAAACCTGTTCATTTCGAGATCATCAATAGTTACGATGTTGTGCATTTTTGTTCCGCGAAAGTGGCAACGAGCTTGAGGATCGGCATTATAAACGTATGTGCCGGGGTCAATTATAAAATCTTCGCCCTGTATGCAAAGTTCAAAGCTGAGAGTGTCGTTATGAGCGTGGCCGCCGTGCCCGTTTTGGCCGACATCGCCGGCATCCACGATGCAATAAAAATCGTTTTTTCGCATGATGTAGATGCGAGATTCGTTGAAGCCTTTACTTGATGGCTTAGCGGAATTTTGCACTTCCTGGGTAAGAAAGTTGTTCAAGGGGAAAAGTTCAGCCGCAAGTTTAAATAAATGTCTATGATCGCGGCGTTCCCAATTGTAGAAATCTTCAAAAATAAAGAGGCGGCCGTCGTCGTTATCTCCAATTTGTGGAGCGAGTCCGTTTGGTTTTGTGTAGCGAACTGCGAATTCAAACATTTTTTCTAATTTTGCGGTGAATTCGCCGGAAAGCGGTATCTTATTGAATCTGCACAGCAGGGCGCAGTGTCCAAAAAGTTCGCAAATCAATCTGTGGTAGGGAATAGAAGCTTCGTAATCTACGCCGTCGTCATAAACTTGTTCTTTGATTTCGTTTTCTATGCCAAGTAGCCCGGTTGCGAGCCATTTTCGGGCTTCTTTGAATTGTGGAAAAAGTATTCCCAAGAATAGTAAACCGGTGTAGTCAGCGATTAGGTGATTTGTATTGGCGGTAAGTCTAAATTCCAAATTGCGCAAAATAAATCTGCCGTGCTCGGCAATGCTGCGTAGAAAATCGTTTCTAAATTTTTCGTTCTGCCACGGAGGCGAATTTTTTAAGAAATTCCAGGCCAGTGCAAAGTTGCAGGCGCGGATTGCCGCTTCCATGGCACATTGCCAATTTACGCCTTGATTGACAGGATTTTTCAACATCCAGTCGTGAATCAGGTTTTTGGCTTCGAGTGCGTATTTTTCATCATTATGCGTTTCATAGGCTTTAATCAAAGTCGGTAAAAATTGAAAACGTGAAAGTTCCCACGGGATTTTTATTTCGCGGAACCCACGAGATCCATCTGAATTTCGGCCTCGCGGCGGCACCGTGTGCCGCCCGTCATATGCAAAATCTTTTTGCCAATCAATGTTTACTCCGAGTTTGTGCAGTCCAGAACCCAATAAATCAAATTCATGGTTGCAGATTTTGTCTGCAGATTCGCGGCTGCCGGTAAGCTGAGCGCGCATGAGAGCCATCGGGAAACGCGGTTCAGCCGGTGCTACGGCAAGCAACGCATCTTTTAAATTAACCCGCGACTTGCCAAGAAAAGTTTTTTTTACCAAATGTGTGCCGAATTTTATAAAGTTGTTGTATTTCATGTCATCCAACGGTCAAACCACACGCTGAGAGTTATTAAATTCCAGATTCTAAAACTTAAATCTGTTTTGCCACTTTGATGATCCGCTACCAGTTTTTCAACAGCTGCTCGATCCAAAATATCTGCATCCCAAATTTTGGACTTCCATAAAATATTTGGCAGTTCGCCCTTTAGCGCGCCATTTAGCCATTCTTGAATTGGTGCGGCAAATCCTTGTTTTTTGCGATTAATTATTTCGTCCGGAATAATTCCGGCGACGGCTCGCTTTAAAATATGTTTGTTTACGCCATTTTTTATCTTCATGCTCATTGGAATTTGCATGGCGAGCTCCACGAGTCTGTGATCCAAAAAAGGCACGCGAGACTCGATTGAATTTGCCATGGTGATTTTGTCCACGCGCATAAGCAAAAGTTCCGGAAGGCGCAGTTTGAGCTCCAGGTAGATCATCCTATTTAAGAAGTCCGTGTCCGGCGCTTGTGCGTCAATTTTCTCGTAGTATGGTTTTATCACATCAAAACTCGTGAGACCGTCCGTCCGTTGATTAAAGCCCTTTGTGAACACGTCTCTCTTTGTGAATTCGCTGAATGCAATTGCGCCACCCCAGAAAAATTCCTCCGCACTGGCCAAGCGCCGCAGCTGTTCGCGGTGCAGATCGTATGCCGGATGACGCGTAATTTTGCTCAAATCAAAGAGCAGTTTTTTGAGCGGCGATGGTAGGCGAGAAAGCAGCTTGCCCCATCTTTTCCAAAAATCTGCGACTAAGCGATATTGGTTGTAGCCGGCAAAAAGTTCGTCTGCGCCTTCGCCGACTTGCGCCACAATTACGCCGGAATCGCGAATTAATTTTGAAACATAGTAAAGCGGAAAACACACAGGATCGCCATTGGGATCATCGGCGTGTTCGGCCATAATCGGCAAGAAATTCATCAAATCTTGCGGACCGGCCGAAATCTCGTGGTGATTGCTTTTAAAAGCCTGCGCCACTTTATTTGCCCACACAAACTCATCGTAGCGCGGAAGATTTTTGATATTTACAGAGAAGGAGTCCACCGGTGCATTGCGTGCGGCGGTCATAAGCGCGACATTTGTGCTGGAATCAATGCCGCCGGATAGAAAAACGCCAAACGGAACGTCGCAGACCATTTGTTTTTCCACGGAATCTTTTAAAATTTCACGAACGCGCTGCGCAAAATATTCTTCGGAATTTTCTGAATCCTTTGTCTGCGCGCTTGGAATCGCATCCCAATATTGTTCCTCGTGCACGCCGTTTTTGTCTACCGTAAGGTAAAAACCCGCCGGGAGCTTTTTTATTCCTTCAAATAAAGTCATCGGTGCCGGGCAGCATGAAAAAGTTAAATAATGAAAAACCGCCTCTTCGTTTAACTTCTTTTTGACGCTCGGGTGAGCCAAAATTGCTTTTATTTCGGAGGCAAAAATTAAAGTTCCGTTTTGCACCGTGTAGTAAAGCGGTTTTATTCCCAGGCGATCGCGGACGAGCCACAACCTCTGTTTGTTCTCATCCCAAAGCGCCACGGCAAACATGCCGTTCCAATCTTTTACAGCTTCAAGTCCCTTATCTTCATATGAGTGCAAAATTGTTTCGGTATCAGATTTTGAATGGAAGGAGTGACCTTTTTTGGCCAAATCCGCGTGGAGTTGTTTGAAATTATAAATCTCGCCGTTAAGAACGGTCCAAATAGAATAATCTTCGTTTGTCATCGGCTGATGACCCGATGGCGAAAGATCAATAATTGAAAGTCGCCTAAAACCGAGTCCCAATTTCTTGTTTTTTGAAACGTAAGTGCCACTATCATCCGGGCCGCGGTGCACGAGAGTAGCCGACATTTTTTTGAGAATGTCGGTTGTTACTTCGTGATCGTTTTGAAAGTGGTAGATTCCGGTAATTCCGCACATACTATGGTTTTGTTGCTTTTATTAAAAGGTTTAGGCCAAAACGGTTTCCCAGGATTCTTACCAGCCATCGTGGATACAGCGCCCAAATTAATTTATAAATCGGTGATTTGTATTTTTTGCTGGCTTTGATCGTGAGTAAGTCGCCGGCGCAAAGCGTAGTTCTTAAATGAATATTTTTGAAGCCGATTTGTTGCAGAAAGTTGCGAGCTTCGCCGACTGTATATGCCTTTGTGCCAGGACTTTCTAGATGATTATAAATTGCGTATTTTAAGCCTCTAAATGGCTTACCTTTGAGCAAGCAATGGCGAACCCACAGCATGAGTCCGGTCCAAGACGGAACGTGATAAATCATTGCGCGGACTTCGCCGCCCGGTTTCAAAATGCGGAAGACCTCGCTAAATGCCCTAAAAGTATCGGGAGTGTGATGAAGTACGCCCCACGAATAAACAATTTCGAATTCATTGTTACCAAACGGCAAATTTTCAGCATCAGCTGCGGCAAGACTATATGTGTGTTCCGAAATTTTATTCTCATTTAGTCTGTTCTTTGTGATTTTGATGGCGGCGTTCGTTAGATCAACGCCGGTTGCGTGAGATCCGGCGCGAATCCAATTTAAAAAATCCACACCGGCCCCCACGCCTATTTCGAGTAAGCGTTTCCCCTTGGCTGAGCCAAAATCCGCGAACTTTGGAATATAAGGTTCGAGCTCGTATCTCAACTTCTCTATTTCGTCGCCGTAACGCACTCCGCAAGTTTCTGCCTCCCAATGAGCGGCTACTGCGATTTTTAAATTATTATTCATGCGTCACTAAATCGTTTATTTCAAAACTTAATTCGGTTGTTTTAAATAATTCTTCAAGCGGAATAGGGGAGTGGCCTTTTTTAACCGCGTGCGCAAATTCTTCCAACTCTGCGTAGTGGCCTTTGTCTTGCGAAAAAGTCTTTAAGCTTCCGCCGCCGCCTTTTACACTCACGGTTTTGTAATCATCTAAAACTAGAACTTTTCCGTCGCAGTATACTTCTGCGTATTCTTTTGGCAAATCTTTGTTGCCGAGCGCCGTATAAATTAAATTGCATACGGAACCGTCACCATATTTAATTGTTGCCACAAAATTATCTTGGGCCAGCATGTCTTTTGTGGATGGATTTATGGACTGAGCCTCGACTTTTACAGGAGAAGAACCTGTCCAGAACTGGAATAAATCCAAAATGTGGCAGGCTTCGCCGATCACGCGTCCGCCGCCTTGAATCGGGTTTTGCGCCCAGTGATCAAGAGGTAAATAGCCGGCATTCATGCGGTAATTGATAATGAGCGGATTGCGGCGATTTGCTGTGAGTTCACGAATTCGTTTTGCGTGAGGCGAAAATCTGCGATTAAAACCGACGGTCAAAACCGGCACGCCGTCTTTTTGGAATAAATTTCTAATTTCGCCGAGTTCTTCACGGTTTAGCGCAAGCGGTTTTTCTACCATCACAGCTTTTCCGGCTTTTAGTGCAGCAATTGTGAGCTTTGCATGCAAATCGTGGCGTGTGGCGATCAAAACTGCGTCTACGTTTGGATCCTTAAAAACTTCTTCGTAGTCCGTGGTGCAATACTTTGCGCCGTATTTCTCCGCAAATTGTTTAGCGGTTGTACCCTTTTTGGAAACGATTGCCATGAGTTCATAAAGGTTTTTGAGTTTTTCCAAATTCGGCAAGTGAGTTGTTGTTGAAAAGGAACCGGCGCCAATTAGTGCGACGCGCAATTTGCCTTCTGCGTTGGATTTTTTTGTGGAAACAAATATTTTTTTCTCCGCAGCGATCTTTCTGTCGTTGTATTTTAGAATCACAGCCAGCGGTTTTGTTTCTTTCAGAAATTCGTAGGCCTTTTCTGCTTCTTCAAGCGAAAACTCCTGAGGTTCCAGCGCTAAAAAGTTTACGCGGCCGTTTGCGAGCAGTCTCAAATATTCTTCCATGTTGCGATTTTCGGTCCAGCGAACATACGGTAACGGATAATCCAACATTTCTTCCTCATAGCTTTTGTCGTAGCGGCCCGGGCCATATGAACACGAAATTTTTAAATCAATTTCTTTCTCGTACCATGGACTGCGGGTCAAATTTAATCCGATCGCGCCAACCACAACCACTTTTCCTTTTTTGCGCGTGATTTCCATAGCCGAATTTATCGGCTCGCTGGAATCGGTGGAAGCAGTGATTATTGTGATATCAACGCCAAAACCGTCGGTGAGTTTTTTTGCATCGTTAATTTGGCCGGGCGTAAATGCAAAGTCTGCGCCAAGTTTTTTTGCCAGCTCGCCACGCTCCGCATTTGTATCAACGCCAATTACTCGACAACCTGCGTTTTTTAAAATCTGGCACGTAATTTGGCCGATTAAACCGAGGCCAACCACCGCGACAGTTTCACCAAATCGCGGACCGGCTTGCCTCACGCCTTGCATTGCAATTGCGCCGAGGGTTACCGATGCCGCTTGTCTCAAATCCAAGCCATCTGGAATTTTGCTCACCAAAAGCCGAGGGACTGCCACCGCCTCTGCGTGATTTGCCGCGCCAGCTCCGCTGCACGCAACAAAATCTCCCTTTTTTAAATCCAAAATATTTTTTCCAACTTCCACTACTTCGCCGGCAAGGCTGTAGCCAATCGGCGTGCCAAAATCCAGCATGCCTTTTATGATTTTATAAGTTTGCAAGATTCCTTTTTCGCCGGCCATCTTCATGGCTTTTTTAACGTTGTGAGGTTGCTTAAAAGCTCGCGAGATAAGTGACTCCTTTGACATAGAAATTCCAGCTAATTCCGTGCCGGTGCTTATCAGAGAATAATGAGTTTTTACCAGCACTTCATTCTCCGTAATTGCCGGTGGCGGAACTTCTTCAAGAATTATTTTGCCTTTTTGTACGAGTGCTTGGAACATAAATTGTTGATTATGATTTTCGCAATTCGCTGCGCCGCTTTGCCATCCCAGAATTTTGGAATACGTTTTTTGCGCACCTGTTCTTTAAGAATTTTTGAAACCGCAGCCAGAATTTTTTTCTCATCCATTCCGATTACCTGATTTGTACCCTCTTTAACTGTTACAGGTCGCTCGGTATTTTGTCTCAACGTGAGGCAGGGGACGCCCAAGATGGTAGTTTCTTCCTGAATGCCGCCTGAATCCGTTAGGACCATTTGAGCATCGCTCATTAACTTCAAGAAGTCCAGATAGCCGAGAGGTTGAATTATATTTATTCCGGTGCCGGAAATTTTCCACGCCGCCATGTTTTTTTGCGTTCGTGGATGAACCGGAAAAACTACAGGTATTTTTTTTGCGATTTTTTGAACTGTGGTAATTAATTTGCCCAGATTTTTTTTATCATCAACATTGCTCGGTCTGTGCAGTGTCAAAACAGCATATTTTTTGCCGGTTAGTTTTAAATCAGCCAAAATTCGTGACTTCTCCGCCAGTTTCTTATTGGCCAAAAGTGTGTCTATCATCACATTCCCCACAAAAAAGATCTTTGATTTGGCAATGCCCTCGGCGCGCAGGTTTTTTACCGCACTTCCTTCTGTGCAAAACAGAAGATCCGACAACTTGTCGGTGAGCACGCGATTAATTTCTTCTGGCATTGTCCAGTCAAAACTTCGCAGACCGGCTTCTACGTGTGCAACTTTTATTCCTCGCTTTGCGGCGGCAAGCGAACAGGCAACCGTGGAATTCACATCGCCAACCACAACCACCAAATCCGGTTTTTCGCGCTCCAAAATTTTATCAAACTCAATCAGAATTTTGCCGGTTTGCTCCGCTTGAGTTCCAGAGCCAACTCCCAGGTTCACATTAGGTTTTGGAATTTTTAAATCATCAAAAAACACCCGCGACATTTTTTTGTCGTAGTGCTGACCTGTGTGAACAAGCAGACTTTTTATGCGCGGCTGCCTCTTAAACTGTGCCATCAGCGGCGCAATTTTCATAAAATTCGGACGAGCGCCTGCCACGAAGATAATTTTGAGATTGTCTTTTAATTTATTCGGCATAAGAGCGGGTATAATTTAACAACAAAATAGGCCTAAGAGTCAAGCTAAAGGGCGAGCTTAGGCGAGTGCCGCATGAAGCACATGCGGCCTGGTGCCGTCATCAGGCGGATGCGGCCAAGCTAAACCTGGAGCCCATCTGTAAAATTATAGGTTTTTAAACCAGTCGATCGTTTTTGTCATGCCGTTGGCAAATTTTACCTGTGGTTCCCAGTTGAGGAGTTTTTTCGCCAGCGAAATGTCTGCCAAAGTATCGTGAGGTTCAATTCGCGGCGCGATTTTTTCAATCGGTCCGCCGATTATTTTTGCAACTTCGTTGACGCTGTGGTTATCGCCGGCGCCAATATTTATTACTTCGCCTTTGCCTACTTTTTCGTTATCCATTGCCGCTAAATTTGCAGTAACCACGTCTTCCACATAAACAAAATCGCGAGTCTGATTGCCATCGCCGGTGACTGTAAGATTTTTGCCTTCAGACCTTTGCTTCAAAAATACCGCCATCACGGTTGTATATGCTCCTTCAAAGCACATTCTTGGTCCAAAAACATTAAAGTAGCGAAGCGAAACGGTTTCTAAATTCCAAAACATGCTAGCAAGATTGCAGTAATGTTCACCAACATATTTTTGCAGGCCGTATGGGCTTTTTGGACTCGGTTTTAGCTCTTCGTGCTGCGGAGAAATTGATTGATCTCCATACGCCGCGCAAGATGCGGAATAAATCAGTTTTTTTACGCCGGCTTTGCTCGCGGCCAGCAAAACGTTCAGCGTTCCGTTCAAATTTATATCGTGAGTGATTAGCGGTTCTTCGATTGAAGTCTGAACCCGAGGTAGAGCCGCCATATGAAACACGCCATCAATCCCCTCAAAAGCCCTTTCGATTGAAGAAGGATCAGTGATGTCGCCTTTAACAAATTCTGCACCGGCTGGAATATTCTCACGTTTCCCAGTGCTAAGATTATCCAAAACTCGCACCTTATCTCCTCTAGCAATTAATGCTGCGGTAACGTGCGAACCTATAAAGCCAGCTCCACCGGTTACTAAAAATTTCTTTGACATATGATAAGATCAGTTTAAATCGGATTATAATGTATCACTATGATACCAAAAGACAAACAGTGCATTTTGTGCGGAGGAGAAGACATTTCAATTAAAGAAAAAATTAAGGTTTATGATTTGAAATATTTGTATAAGAGATATTTTGAAATTAATATTTTGGATTTTTCGCCGGAGGCGTGGGTTGGGAAATTTATACCGCTGCAAAAGTGTGCGGATTGTGGGCTTGAGTTTTTTCCGCCAAATTTGGCAGGCACAGATGCGCTTTACGCGGCACTCGCCAAAAAAATGTCATATTACAAAGATGAAAAATGGGAATTTTCCGTGGCGGCGCGTCGGTTTGCCTCCGCGCAGAGCGTTTTGGAAGTTGGCTGCGGTGACGGGCATTTTTTGGAACTTTTAAAAAAAACTGACGGCCACAAAAAATTAGTGGGACTTGAATTTAATTCTCAGGCTATAATTTCTGCGCGCAAAAAGGGTTTTGAAATTCACAGTGAAATGGTGGAGGATTTTGCACGCAAATCGGAAAGTGCAGACTCTTTTGATGCGGTCGCTTCTTTTCAGGTTTTGGAGCATGTTCCGCGTCCGCGAGCCTTTTTGGAAAGTTGTTTAAAATGCTTAAAAAAAGGCGGTTTGCTGGTGATCGCCGTTCCAAACGACGATGGGTTCATAAAATTTGCCACAAATGACATTTTGAATGTTCCGCCACACCATTTGAGCCGCTGGAACAGGTCTGTAATTGAATACATTGCGAAAAAATATGGACTCAAATTGATTTCTTTTGAGACTGAACCTGTGGCGGAGTATCACAAAAAAGGCTACAGAATGGCGGTTTTGAAAAAGTACATTGCTAGGTTTCTTGGCTTAAAGCTGGGAATTGTGGAATACCCATGGACAATTCGCTACATTGTTGTAAAATTACTTTCTGTGGTGTGTGATGCTGTAATACCAAAGAAGTTTTGGAAGTATAAGAAGTTCGCCGGTCACACCTTTTGCGCCATATTTGAGAAATTATGAAGATTGTTCACATTGGTACAGCAGATACGAACGGCGGAGCGGCACAGGCTTCGTACGTCGTTCATAAACGTCTGCTCGAACTTGGCCACGATTCAAGAATGCTAGTTGGTTATAAATATTCCAATGATCCGGAGGTTGAGGGCGTTTGGTATAACCGCGGAATTGTTCGCCGCGGGCTCCATCATTTTTTGGTTGGAAAACTGGAGGAATATACCGGTCTGCAATATTTGATTCAGCCTTTTAAGAAGCTTTTTTTGAATCATCCGTTCGTGAAAAACGCAGACGTGATTCATCTTCATAATCTGCACGGAAATTTTTTCTCGCTTAAGATTTTGCCAGAGCTTGGGAAAATCGCGCCGCTGATCTGGACTCTTTATGACATGTGGCCGATGACATGCCACTGCACGTATCCCGGCGTATATGGCTGCGAAGTTTGGAAAACCGGCAAAGGAAAATGTCCGGCGCTTTTTGATTATCCGCCGATAAAACGTGATACTGCCGAGTACCTTTGGAAAAAGAAGAAAGAAATTTACGAAAAATCACACATAGACATGGTTGGGCCGTCAAAATGGATGTGCGAAATGGCTAAAGAAAGCCCGCTTTTGAATAAGTTTCCAATTCACAACATTGCACAGGGAATTGATGAAAAAGTTTTTGCTCCTGGAAACAAGGTTGCCGCTAGGCGCGAGTTGGGGATACCGGACGATGCTTTGGTCGTGATGGTTACGGCGCTCAAGAATGCGCCGCGAAAGGGCTTGGATTATTTTATTGAAGCGCTCCGGCATTTGAAAACAAAAGAGCGTCCGTGGATCCTTGTAGTTGGCAATCAAAGTTTAAAGGGAATTGCGCCGTCCGATTTTCCGCTGCTCGAAACCGGCTACGTTAAATCGGATAAACTTTTGAATACGTGTTATGTAGCCTCGGATATTTTTGTTTTGCCGACGCTTGCCGATAATTTGCCTCTAACTATTTTGGATGCACTTTCGGCCGGTATTCCAACCGTCGCGTTTGATGTTGGTGGGGTTTCTGAAGTGGTTAATAGCGAAACTGGATACTTGGCCAAATATAAAAACGCAAAAGACATTGCAGCTGGAATTGACTTACTCCTCGGTGACGCCAAATTGAGAGAAAAGATGTCGAAAAATGCCAGAGAAATGATACTCTCTAAGTATACAATTGAACGCCAAACTGACGATTACGTTAAATTGTATGAAAAACTGAAAAAGTAATTATGAATATTTTAGTTTTGGGCGGAACAGGTTTTATTGGTTCTCACTTTGTGGATGCTGCTTTGGGTGAAGGTTTTAGTGTGAAAGTATTGAGCAGAAGCGCCGAAAAATTTAGAAAGCCGCTGCAAGGCGTTGAATATAGAATCGGAGATTTTAAAGATGAAAAGCTTTTGGCTGGTGCACTTGAGGGCGTAGATGTCGTTTTCCACGCATTAAGTGCGAGTGTTCCAGCAACCTCGAACAAAAATCCTCAAGCCGATATAGAAAATAATTTGCTTGGCACTGTTAAACTCTTGGATCAAATGGTAAAATGCGGAGTTAAGCGAATTATATATTTGTCTTCCGGAGGAGCGGTTTATGGGAATTCTGCAAAAACGCCGGTGGCCGAGACTGAGCCCACAAATCCGTTGAGTTCTTACGCCATAACAAAAGTTGCGATAGAAGATTATCTGCTTTTGTATGAAAAACTGCACGGACTTCGCCCTCTGATTTTTAGGCCATCAAATGTTTATGGCCCGCGGCATGGACACATCGGAGTGCAGGGTTTAATCACAACTTCGCTCAGCGAGGCGCTGCATGGTCGAGCCTTGAAGGTTTGGGGCGATGGAACCGCGATTCGCGATTATTTATATATAGATGATTTTATTAAATTGTGCATTTTGGGACTTAAATCGGATGAGGTAGGGATTTTTAATGCAGGTGCCGGTTGTGGTCACTCGGTTTTGGAAATTATTGATGCAATTTCACAAATCCTAGGCAAGAAAGTAGATGCGATTTTTGGAAAAAGCAATCCGACAGACGTGAAAAAAATCGTTTTGGATATTTCAAAAGCGCGCAGAACTTTTGGTTGGAAGCCTGTGACCGCGCTTTCCGACGGCATCAAATTAACCTCGGAATGGATGGCTCGTAACCTTGAATCTTAGCCTAAAACAGTGTAATTAATCATCATAAATATGTTTTCAAAAGATATTGAGTTAAAACTTACGAAGCAAAGTTACGAATCTGCGCCCAAAATTGTCGGCGTTAAGTTTTTTGAGCTAAGAGAGTTTACGGACGACGGTGGCTCTTTTATGGAACTTTGCAGATTGGATAAAGGAATTTGTGCGGCGATTCCGGATTTTGAAGCGCGCCAGATTAATTATTCGCGAGTTGTGGCAGGTGCCATTAAGGCGACTCACATCCACAAAAATCAAGAAGATGTTTGGTTCGTGCCGCCGCATTCACGTTTACTTGTTGGTTTAAAAGATTTAAGAGCCGGATCTGCCACGGAGGGCGTAACGATGAGGTTTGTGCTCGGTGTCGGAAAGGCTGCGTTGTTGCTAATTCCTCGCGGAGTGGCACATGGCCTTGCAAATCCTTGGAATGAAACAGGCACAATTTTGTATTTTGTTAATCAATATTTTTCTACAGATCCGCAAAAAAGCGACGAATACCGCCTGGATCCGTATTTTTTTGGTAAAGATTTCTGGAATATTAAGCAAGGATAATTATGAAAGAAACGGTTTATGGTTTTAAAACTAGGCTGCGATTTTTTATCGAGAGAATTGAGAATTTGAGAAGTGTGCTTGGTGTCGAAAGCGAGAATGTAAAAATTTTGGATGTTGGCTGTGGCAACGGTGCGCAGGTGACTTTGCCGCTTGGAGCAGAGGGGTATCGCGTTATTGGAATTGATATCCACGAACCCACAATTGAAAAAGCGAAGCAAAATAACGATTTAAAAAATGTTGAATTTATTTGCGGGTATTTTGAAAAAGTTCGAGGAAAAAGTTTTGATGTGATCGTGTTGTCCGACATCCTTGAGCATTTGGCTCATCCTAAAGAATTTCTTGGTGAGATTTATAATTTGTTAAGTCCAAACGGCATAATTCTAATTTCCGTCCCAAACGGTTATGGGCCATTTGAAATTGAAAATTTTATTTTGAGAAGAACCGGAATCTTAAAGCTTGGAAGATGGCTTAAGCAAAAGCTTGTGAGTCAAAAGGGTACGCAGGAAGAAAGTGCGCTGCAGACTTTGAATCACGACAACGGCCACGTTCAATTCTTTACTCGCGATAAATTTGGAAAGCTTTTAAAGGACGCTGGATTTTATGTACGAAATTTTAAAAAAGGATGCGTGCTGGGAGGCTCGCTTACGGCGCGCGCCGTTTCGGCGTTTGAGCCCCTAATTAAATTAAATGTCGCGGCAGGCAAATATTTACCGCACCAAATGTGTTCGGTTTGGTATTTTGAGGCGCGTAAAATGCCGCAAGCCGTGGACGCAAAGGGCGGAGATCTGCAAAATTATCCGCGTCTTTTGATGATTACCTCCAGTGTTTTTAATCCGCTTTCAGGCGGAGGAATTACTTTTACAAATCTCTTTCACGGTTGGCCAAAGGGCAAAATCGCCGCGGTGCATAACGATAAAATCACGCCTTCGACGGATATTTGCGATAAATATTATTACCTTGGCGCAAAAGAATTCAAATGGGCATTCCCGTTTTCTTTTGCCAATTTGTTCGGTGCTCAAGAAAAAATTGAAGATTCATTGCGCGCTGCAAAAGGCGTCGCCGCTTCGCGCAAAACCGGTGGCGGAATTCTATCGCGTGTGTTGCGCCTCGCCATGCCGGCCATCCAAGTTTTATTTGGCGATGAAATCCCGACCAAAGTTTGCGTTTCAAACGAACTGGAAAAGTTTATAGAAGAATTTAAGCCCGAAGTCATTTATACCATTCTCGGTTCGTTGCCATATATTCGCCTCGTTAACGAAGTCGCGGACAAATTTAATTTGCCGGTCGTAATTCACATGATGGATGATTGGCCGGAAGTTCGGTACAAAAAGGGGATTTTGGGTTTTTACAAAAATATGCAGATGCAAAAAGAGCTGCAGGCTTCAATGAAGCGCGCGGCGGCCTGTTTGAGCATTTGTGATTCCATGAGCAAATCTTACGAAAAAAGATATGGACGTCATTTTGAATCTTTTCATAATGCGTTGGATGCGCAGGTCTGGCTAAAGAAAGCAAAAAAGGACTGGGAGCGACGATCTCCGTTTAAGTTGGTTTATTCCGGTGCTTTGATGCCCGATTCTCAACTCGGCAGCGTCAGAGATGTTTGTGACGCGGTTGATTCGCTTCACACAGAAGGTTTGGACATTGAATTTGATATTTACGCGCCTTGGTATGCCGCACAGAGGTATCGTGCCGAGCTTGAGCGTCCGGATGCCGTAAAAGTTTTTGATGCGCCGGAAACAATGGGCTCCGAAGAATTATTTTCGCGCGCCGACTTACTGATTTTGCCGGTCAATTTTGATGCGCACACCGTAAAGTACGTAAAATATTCCATGCCGACAAAAATTCCAGCATATATGTTTTCCGGCACGCCGACTTTGGCGTATGGGCCAGACAGCGTGGCCTCAATTCAATATGCTCACGATTGGGCATATTGCGTAACTCACAGAAATGCAAAAGCCCTGCGCGATGCCATAAATTTATTAATAAATCATGAGAAATTGAGACGGCAGTTGGCCGAATCTGCCCAAAGATTGGCCATAAAAAATCACGACCGCTCGCACGTTTCGCACGAATTTCAGAAAATCCTGATCAATGCCGCTAGGCAGCACTAGAAAAATATGGTGAAAAATACTTAAAAGTGTGTTAATCTCCTAACGCTTTTATGAAGAAAACAGGTAAAAAAGTCGCCTTAATAACCGGCATTACAGGTCAAGATGGCTCATACCTGGCAGAGTTCCTGCTTTCAAAGGGCTATCAGGTTAATGGCATTATTCGCCGATCCAGCTCTTTTAATACAGGTAGAATTAATCATATTTATCAAGATCCGCACGAAAAAGATTATAAGTTTAAGCTTTGGTACGGTGATCTTTCGGATAGCGGGGTTGTTATAAAGCTTTTGTCCGAAATCAAGCCTGATGAGATTTATAATTTGGGTGCACAGAGTCACGTAAAAGTTTCTTTTGAAATCCCGGAATACACGGCCGATATCGATGCACTTGGCACTTTGCGTTTGCTGGAGGCGGTTCGTTATTTAAAAAAATCATGTAAATTTTACCAGGCGTCTTCGTCGGAAATGTTTGGTTCGTCGCCTCCGCCACAAAATGAAAACACGCGGTTTCATCCGCGCAGTCCGTATGCAGTTTCCAAGGTTTTTGCCCATCAAATGATGGTGAATTATCGTGAAGCATATGGGATCTTTGCTTGTGGTGGAATTTTGTTTAATCACGAAACGGTAGCCTCATTCATGCCTATGTTTGTGAAGAATGTGGATGAAAAAGAATTTGATATAAAACCAATTTGTGAAATTGTTGTGTTTAACGAGCAAATTAAACAATATCAGGCTCAATCAGTTTCTGGAATCCAGGTTTGGGGGGAAAGCGGCTGGGTGGATGTAAAGTATGCATCAGCCTATCCTCACGATATTCTGGGAGATAACAAAAAACCAAGGTTTATCAATTCTCGTTCGGGTGCATTTATGGCCACCGGTAGCCATGTAGCGTTTATGGCAGATGGTAGTGAGAAGGAGACGAAGGATATAGAGGTAGGTAATTGGCTTGAAGCTATAGATCTCCCTGAAGCCAATGGGAATGTCAACAATGTCAATCTTGAGGTTTCCCTCGAGGAAGCGGAACTCCTGGGTATGATGGTAGGGGATGGATCATTTACACGTGCTACGCGAGGCATTGGCATTCATGGAAAATTCACGAATTCCTCGTATGAAATACGCGCACGATTTGCTTATCTTTGGCATCATGTTACGGGTGGCAACACTACTTATTATCCTACAAAATCCGGCTTTAATCCGGATAACATCGTTGGTCAATTAGGACTGGCCGGTGGTAATGAATGGCTTAGAAAGTTAGATATTTATAACAGAGACAGAACGAAGCGAGTTCCTAAAATGATTTTAAATAGTGCGTGCGATGTGATGCGCGCGTTCTTGAATGGATATAATGTTACAGATGGTCTCAAAGCTAACTCATGTACCTATGAATTTAAAAATTTCAAAACTAATTCAGCAACTCTTGCAATGGGGTTGTGGTATCTCGTTGAATGTGTAACCGGACAAGACATTAATCTTACGGTGGAGACAAGGGAAGATGGCCATATGTTTTATTCACTCAATCTCCTTTCAACGATCAATAACAAGGAGAAGGAAGTAAAGGTGCGTGAACTTGTTGCTGCGGGCGTATCACAACGAGGTATTGAACGGACGAGTGGCATTTCACGCACTTTTATAAGGAAGATACAATATGGCGGTTCGCATGAGTCCGTTCATCATTTTCGCAAAGTTCCGTTTGAGGTGAAAAAAATTATAGAAATGCCGGACTATGACGGTTGGTTTTATGATCTTGAGACATCATCAGGAGAATTCCATTGTGGAATCGGAAAAATTCACGTCCATAATTCTCCGCGCCGTGGGGAAACTTTTGTTACGCGTAAAATTACGCGCGCTTTGGCAAGAATTTTAAGCGGAAAAGAGAAAAAACTTTACCTTGGTAATTTAGATGCAAAGCGCGACTGGGGTTACGCGCCGGAATATGTGGAGGCGATGTGGCAAATGTTGCAACAGAAAAAACCTGAAGATTATGTGATTGCGACCGGTGAGACCCATTCGGTACGCGAATTTCTGGAGGAGGCATTTGGTCTCGTCGGCCTAAACTGGAAAAAATATGTGGAAACTGACGACAAATATCTGCGTCCAACTGAAGTTGAGAATTTGTGCGGAGACGCTTCAAAAGCCAAGAAGACACTTGGTTGGAAGCCGCGCGTGTATTTTAAAGATTTGGTGAAAATTATGCTGGTGGAGGACTTAAAGAGCGAGGGACTTGATCCTGAAAAATATAATCTACCTGTTCGCCCAACCAACACGGCATCTTTCTTGAAAGATATCTTATAAATTTTTATTTTCTCTGCTTTTATGTTAGATTTGCGCGACAAAAAAATTCTGGTAACCGGTGGTGCCGGTTTTTTTGGTTCATATGTTGTAAATAAACTAAAAGAGCGTGGAGTTCCCTCGAGTGCGATTACTGTGCCTCGCTCAAAAGATTACGATTTGCGTGAATTTAGTGCTTGCAAGAAAGTTGTAAAAGACCAGGACGTAGTGATTCATATGGCTGCAAATGTTGGAGGTATTGGTTACAATCGCGAGCATGCAGGCGAACTTTTTTACGACAACGCAATCATGGGCATCCAGATGATGGAGGCCGCGAGACATGCGGGCGTGAAGAAATACGTTCAAATAGGCACCATTTGTGTGTATCCGAAATTTACCCCGGTGCCATTCAAGGAGAAAAATTTATGGGACGGTTATCCGGAGGAAACCAATGCGCCCTATGGTATTGCAAAAAAAATGTTGCTCGTGCAGGCGCAAGCATATCGCCAACAATACGGGTTAAACGCGATTTATCTTTTACCCGTGAATTTGTACGGACCAGGAGACGATTTTGATTCGAACTCATCTCATGTAATTCCAGCGCTAATTCGCAAAGTTGATGATGCTCAAAAGAATGGTCGCAACTACATTGATGTTTGGGGGACTGGCATGGCTTCGCGAGAATTTTTGTATGTAGAAGATGCGGCCGAGGGGGTTGTACTTGCCACAGAGTGCTACGACAAGCCGGATCCAATCAATTTGGGTGCCGGTTTTGAGATAACCATCAAAGAGCTTGTAGAACTAATCTGCAATTTGATGAATTTTAAGGGCGAGGTGCGGTGGAATCGCTTGAAGCCCGATGGTCAACCACGAAGAATGTTGGATGTTTCATTGGCGGAGCAGGAGTTTGGGTTTAGGGCAAAGACTCCTTTTGAGGATGGGTTAAGGAAGACGATAGCTTGGTACGAGAAAAATATTTCTGCTAAAGTATAATCTCGTTGATTAACATTTATTTCTTAATTTTAAAGACATATGGGATCGCAAACTATCACGGGCTGCCAAATATGTAATAGTAAAAATTTAGAAAATATTTTGTTTTTGGGATATATCCCGCCTGTCACAACACTTCATCCAATCGGCGATTTGCCTAAAGAAGAGACTTTTTATCCGCTTAATTTTGTACGTTGCCCGAAGTGTACGCTGGTTCAAATCGATTTTGAGGTTGATCCGGAGAAGCTTTTTACCAAAGATTATGCGTACATGACATCGGTGACGCGTATCCTCCGGGACAATTTTGCCGATTTGTATCGCGAGAGTTCAGCAATGTTAAAATTGAAGCCTGAGGATTTTATTGTTGAATTTGGTTCCAACGATGGGACTCTTTTGAGTAATTTTAAGAATGCAGGGCACAAAGTTCTTGGAGTTGAGCCTACCGGCATCGCTGACATTGCCAACAAGAACGGTATTAATACGAAAAATGTTTTTTTTGGTAAACAATCTGCCGCGGACATAAAGAAAGAATTCGGCCAGGCCAAAGTAATATTGGCGACAAATGTTTTTGCTCATATTGTTGATATAAATTCTGTTGTTGATGGGATTATTGATCTTCTTACTCCCGATGGTGTTTTTATTTCAGAATCGCATTATGTTCTACCACTCGTGCAAACGCTTCAATATGACACCATTTATCACGAACATTTAAGAAATTATTCCGTTCGAAGTATTCGCTATTTGTTGGAAAGCCGCGGGCTGGAAGTTTTCTTTGCTAAACAAGTACCAACACATGGGGGATCAATACGTATATATGCTGGTAAAAAAGGACAGCATCCAATTGATGCCTCGGTTGGAAAGATGATAGAGGTGGAAGATAAGGAAGGTCTAACGGATGGCACGTCGCTAAAAACATTTAGAGATAGAGTTATTAAGTCCAAGTTGGATCTCTTTGTTTTGTTGGCTCCATTGAAGAGTAGTGGTGCTCGTATCTATGGGATTGGTGCTCCGGCAAGAGCTTGTATGATTGTTAATTATCTTGGTTTGGATGATGGCTCCATAGATGCCGTTATGGAAGTAAAAACGTCTCCAAAGGTTAATAAATATATGCCTGGTACACGCATACCGATTTATGATGAAGCCAAGCTTTATGTGGATCAGCCGGAATACGCTTTGATTTTTTCATGGCATATTGCCGATGAACTTGTGAAGATTTTGCGAGAAAAAGGCTATAAAGGGAAATTTATAATTCCTCTGCCTGAACCGCGAATCTTGGATATATGATGCATAATTCTGTCCGTGTAGGCGTTGCTGGTTTGGGATTTGGCAGCCGTGTGCACGTGCCGGGTCTTCAGTCATTACCACATGTCTCTGTTGTTGCAATTGCCGGCACAAATAAAGATCGAGCGCAGGCTGTTGCGGATAAATGCGGCATAGGTGTTGGTTGTGGGAGTCTTGAAGATTTCTTTTCCCAGAATCTCGATGCGGTGACGTTGGCATTGCCGCCCAAGCAGAATGAAATAGCTGCTCGAATGGCGCTTGAACGAGGTCTGCCGGTATTGGCAGAGAAGCCGTTGGCGTCTTCTGCCGGTGCGGCACAACAGTTAGCCGAGTTAGCGAAAGGAAAGGTGGCTATGGTGGATTTCCATTTTGCCGAGCTCGCCCCGTTCCAGAAATTAAAGGAATTAATAGAAACTCGTAAGTATGGTGCCGTTAGACACGTGCAAATTGCATGGCTCGTCGAATCGTTGGCGCAGATGAACAAAAAGTGGTCGTGGAAAACCGATATGGAACAATGTGGCGGGGTTAATAGTATGCTCGGTTCGCATCTCTTCTACTTAATAGAATGGCTCCTGGGGTCAATCCAGAAAATGTCTGCAACCATGAGTTCAAGTGCGACAGCTGCATTTGCGCCACCCGGAAGTCATCCGGCTGAAGATGGGTTGTTTCTTCTTCTTGATTTGCCTGACGGAGTGAAACTTGCTGCCACAATTAGTAATGCGAGTCCTTGCGGCATTGGTCATCGTTGGGAGGTTGCTTTTGATGGCGGAACGGCAATTTTGCACAATCCACGACTCGATTATATGACGAATTTTACTTTGACCATGCGCACTCAGAAAGGGGAGGAGATATTGAGCACAAATGAACCATTGTCTAGCGAAGATAATAGATCGCCATTTCATATATTGGCGCAGAGATTTATAGATGCCGTGCGATCCCATAGCTTGGTATCTCCCGATTTTGCTGCCGGTGCACGCGTACAGTCTTTAATGGAAGCAAGCTATATTTCCAATAAACAGGGCAAAACTATTGAAGTATGAGTACATTTACAGATAAAAATCTTCGAATCCTTGTCGCTAATCCGTTGTGGCCACAGCCTCATCACTTGGAAGCTGCCAATGTAATTTTATTTGAATTAATAAGAGAATTGGCCCAGCAGCCTAATGTGCAGGTGGGTTATTTGAAAGTGAGTAGGGAGGGGGAACCAGCCATTTCGAATACGGGAAAAGAGGGGCTAGATGCTCTGCGGAAAGTGAATGTGGATATTGTAGAGCCTCTTCATTTGCCACAGCGTCGCCATTCCACTTCTGTTTTTAGAAAAATATTCTTGCCGAGGCTGCGCGATGTCTATCCGGATACTATTTATCGTCCATTGATAGAAAAAGCCGTAATGTCATATCAACCTGATGTTTTGATAGTACCGGCAAGTGAGTGGCTCACCGCGTTGTGTGCAGATATCCCTGTAGTCAAGTTTGCGTATTACGGTAATCCGGATCCGAAGTCTCTGCGTGCCATGGCTAAGTTTGATTTTGATAAGGGCATGAGTTCGCCATTGCGCTATATAGCAAAAAAAGTTTTTGCCAATCATCTTGAACATTTTCATATTATAGAAATGAAGAAATATGAGATTTTAGGTGATTTAGCGGCGAATGATGCTGAGTACTATGTAAAAAAGGGTCATGCGAATGCGTTCTATATCAATAATGTATGGATAGATAGATACCCATCATGGAGAACGCTAAGGAAGTCTAGAGGCGCAAAAGATCTCGTGAAGATTGTTGGTAACATAGGTAGGCTCTCAGCGACGGCCAATACGCATGGTCTCGAAATTCTTGGACGTGATGTATTGCCAGCCTTGGAACAAACCATGAAAGGGTATCCCTACGAAGTTCACCTTTTTGGGAGAGGAGAATTACATCCGGCGCTTGTAAAATACTTTAAACGTCCTGAAGTGCGAATACGTGGATTTGTGGACGATATTGATGGGGAGCTCTTGTCTTCGGATATTTTTCTCTGCATGAACAACGCAAGTGCTTATAAAGTCGGGCACACGCGCTACCTACATGCGTGGTCTCTCGGGTGTTGTGTCGTGGCACATGCGGATGCGGCACTCTCAATGCCTGAAATTATTCATGGAGAAAATGCTTTACTGGGTAAAACGCCTGTTGAAATTGCAAATCTTATTAAGATGGCCATTGAAGATCCCATATTGCGGAACAAAATTAGCGAAGGTGGTTATAAGACATTTAAGCAATATTTCACTGCTGCCAATGTGGCAACAAAGGTAATTGGCGCAATTAATGCTTATCGACAAATATATGTCAGATAGAAAAAATTTCTTTTATTATTTGCTGCCGTCGATTGTAAGTTCGCTGGTTGGAATTGCGACGATTCCGATCACGACTTATTTTTTGGACCCGAAAGATTTTGGAGTTTATGCCATTTTGAGCGCTTTTGTGATGCCGGTTGTGGCGCTCTCAACCACGGGAGTTTCGTGGGTCTTGGGCGGGCATTTTTACAAAACCGAGGGAGACGATAATAGGAGTCTCATCTTTAATATTTTGTTTTTTGATTTTATATTTAAGTCGTTTTGGATTTTGTTGCTGTGGTTTTTGTCTCCGCTCCTTTTGCCGTGGCTGGTGAATGGATATCAGGCGGGATATAGCCTATTTTTTAAGTTAAGCCTTGTTACCATTCTGCTCAGCACTTTCACCGCGTCTATTTCTTATGCGCTGGTTTTAAAGCGGGAAGCAAAAAAACACGCGGTAGTGGAAATAACAGGGCCAATCGTCAGTGCGACTGTAACAATTTTGTGCTTGTATGTTTTGAAACTCACAACTATTTCGCTTTTCCTTGGTCCCCTTGGCGCCGAAATAGCCTCTGTGTTAATTGGGCTCTGGTTTGTGCGCAACAGCATAAAAATAAATCTCGATAAAAAGTGGTTTAGGGAAATTATAAAAGTTGGGCTGCCATCAATGCCGCTTGAACTCGTAAATCTATTATCAAATATTTCGGATAAATATTTCGTTCAGCGTTTTATGAATTTATCGTCTCTTGGCATTTACTCGCATTCAACAAATTATAAGAGCGTGTTTAGCCTGGGGTTTAAGGCTTTTAATAGAGTTTTTGCGCCGCATGTGTTGGAAGGTTTTTCTAATGAAAACGAAATCAAAATTGCGAAATTAAAAAAACAACTGGTGAAGTGGATAGGCCTTGCCGGCATCGGCGGAATTTTTGTTTCGCTTTTTTCAAAAGAAGTTGTGAATATTTTGAGCCATGGAAAATTCATCGAGGCTGCGCCGCTCGTGCCGCTGTGGTATTTATTAATATTTTTCATGGGATTTGGAACCACATACCAACAGTTTCTTTTTGTGCGTAAAAAGAGTCTTTATTTAACGATATCCGGCGTTTTTACCGGAGTGATTTCAATAGGACTTATTGCCCTTGGAGCGGCAAAATTCGGCATGATGGGGGCGGTGGTGGCTGCTTTGCTGGCAAACCTCGTTACTCAACTATCTTTCAAGATATATGCCAGAAAGCTCGGGTGCGCATCTATGGGTGAAAGCCGGATTTTTGCAATGGCTGCGTCTGTTTTTCTCGTGTATTTGGCCAATATTTTGGTAGATTTTAACCTGATTTCGCGAGTTATTATCGCCGTTCTGCTATCTGTTGTGGTTGCTATAGTTTGTGGACTTCATAAAACTCAAGGAACCCTTGAAAATTGAGCTGGTATTTGTGGATTAAAGGCTGTACAATTGCCACTTGCCAATTATGTTGCATAAACCATCATTTTTCAGGTTTGGGACAAAGGCAGAAACTTTGAAATCTTTGGAGAGTTTGATATCCCAAAGCCACATTCCGCGTTTTTGTTATTTTCATGTCAATGAATGGATCACCGATAAGTCTTTGGTTTTAAAAAAAGTGATGTCCAATTTCAGTAATGAAAAACTGATCGTTAGATCCAGCGCGTACGGTGAAGATAAAGAATCTGCCTCAATGGCCGGTTTTTTTAGTTCCATTCCTCATGTGCAGGCGAGCAGTTCCGCAGATTTGCTAGCTGCCATAGATAAAGTGGTAAAAAGTTATAAGAAATTGGAGGAAAATAATAGTGAGCGGGAGCACCAGGTTTTGGTGCAGCTCATGGTTGAAGATATTTCGATGAGCGGCGTTGTTTTTACGCAGGATTTAAATACAGGAGCTCCGTATTACGTGATTAACTACGATGATGAATCTGGACGCACCGACACCGTGACGGCTGGCGCAGAAAATAGTCACCGAACTTTGCTGGTGCACCGCGATGCGGTTTCTGATTTGAAATCCGAGCGCTTCAAAGCATTGCTGCACGTTGTGCAAGAAATAGAAAAGGCAACAAGGCACGATTCTTTGGATATTGAATTTGCAGTGGATAAAGATAATAAAGTCCATTTGCTCCAGGTTCGGCCAATTGCAACCAAGCCAAATTGGAATAGAGGCATTGCTATAAAAATTAATGACGCCACTACGCGCATGAAGTCTTTTGTGGAGAATTATCAAAAACCGGTGCCCGGCGTTTATGGTTCGCGTGCGATTTTGGGCACAATGCCGGACTGGAATCCGGCCGAAATGATTGGAGCTTCGCCGCGTCCGCTGGCAATTTCATTATATCGTCATTTGATAACCGATTTTGCGTGGCGAGAAGCGCGAAAACAAATGGGTTACACAGAAATGAACGGCAGCCGTTTGATGGTTGATTTGTGCGGAAAACCTTACATTGACGTGCGTCTAAGTTTTAATTCTTTTTTGCCGAGCGGACTTGATCCGAAAGTAGGTTCTAAATTGGTTGAGGCTTGGCTTGAGCGGCTAGCTGTTAACAAAGAGCTTCACGATAAAATCGAATTCGACATAGTTACAACTGCGCTTTCTTTTGATTTTGATTCGCTGGTAGAGAGTCAATTCCCTGGCGTTTTAAATGATAAAGAGCTAAAAACTTATAAAAATGCGCTTTTTAATCTAACTCATAATTTAATTGGCGGTAAAGTTGCACCAATTGCCGGTGAGCTCGCAAAAGTGGAAACCATGTCTCGTCGTAGAGCAGAAATGCTCGGATTGGTCAGCAAACCAAGCTTGTCAACAGTATGTGCTCTCTTGGAGGACTGCATAAATTTGGGTACGGTTCCGTTTAGCATTTTGGCCAGGCACGCTTTTATAGCCACGAGCTTTTTGCGTTCGTTCGTGAATTTGGGAATTATTACGCAAAATGATGCTGGCCTTTTTAAAAAATCCATAAAAACTGTGGCTGGCGATTTTGTTAGAGACATAGACAATTTGGCTGCCGGCAATTCCAACATGGAGGAATTTATGGAAAAATATGGGCATTTGAGGCCTGGAACTTATGACATTTTGTCTCGCAGGTACGATCAGCGGGAGGATTTGTTGACTGGCGGTATGAAAATTAAGCCCCAGTCAAAATCCGAAAGTCTGGAAGTTTTCTCGGATGCGCAAATGGCAAAAATAAACCAGACACTGGCAGAATTTGGATATAAAATCTCTGCCGAAGCATTGCTCAAATACATAAAAGAGGCAATTGCGGCTCGCGAATATGCCAAATTTATTTTTACAAAAAATATAAGTGACTCGTTGGAAATTGTTTCAGCATGGGGAGAATCGGTCGGGCTAAGCCGCGATGAACTTTCGTACTTGAATATTCTCGATATTCTGGATGCCGTAAACGTGGCCAAGGGCAGAGGCGTCGAGCACCATTTTCGAAGTCTTTCTATAAAAGGCAAAGACGCGCATGAAATTACAAAAGCTGTGCGATTGCCATATTTGATTGAAAGCCCGCAAGATGTTTCCATCGTTCCGCTGCTCATCAATAAGCCGAATTTTATAACTCATAAGACTGTTCGAGGCGAACATGTTTTTTTGGACGCAAAAACCGCCGAGGTGCCGGACATAAACGACAAAATTGTTTTGATAGAAGGAGCCGATCCCGGTTTTGATTGGATTTTTTCCAGGCCAATCAAAGGTTTGATTACGAAATTTGGAGGTGCAAATTCGCACATGGCAATTCGCTGCGCCGAGTTTGGTTTGCCGGCTGCGATTGGCTGCGGTGAACAGATTTTTGAGCAAATATTGCGTTTTGGCATGATTGAGTTGAATTGTTCGGAAGAGAGGATTGTGCCAACCGAAATTTAAGAAAAATTTATGCGTATTGGAATCACAATGAGGGTTACCAATAATGAAACTTATCCGGAGGTTAGGGATGCGCTGAGTGCAGATTGGTCGCAATATATCAATAAAATTATGCCGGAGGCTACGCTTGTTCCGCTCTTAAATGAGCCAAAAAACGTGATCCGCACAATGAAAGAGCTGAAACTTGACGGCGTGATACTTTCTAACGGCAACGATTGGGGCGAGGCAAAAAATCGTGATGAGACTGAGAAGAAAGTTGTGGATTACTGTTTGAAAAATCGCCTGCCGGTGCTTGGCGTGTGCCGTGGTTTTTACGTTTTAAATATTTTGCTTGGAGGAAAATTCGACAAAAATATTTCTGGCAAAATTGGCGAGAATCATGCCGGAACTGTGCACCAAGTGGAGATTAACGGCAAAATTGTGAATGTTAACAGTTACCACAATCACGGCGTGCTTATTGGCAGCCTTGCACCAGAATTAAAAGTTTTGGCCAAGACCAAGAGCGGCTTGGTAGAGGCTTTTTATCATCCAAAAAAGTCGATATTGGCTATGCAATGGCATCCAGAGCGCAAAAGTCCTGACGAAAAATTTACAAAAACATTAGACGCATTAATTAAAGATTTTTTTAAACGATGAAAGCGATTATTTTAGCTGCAGGATCAGGCACCAGACTCGGAAAATATACCGAGAATTTGCCGAAGTGCATGCTGGAATTTAAAGGTAAAAGTTTGATCGAACGAGCAGTTGAGACTTTGCACGACTGTGGCATAAACGATGTCACGATTGTTAAGGGTTATCAAGGCGAGAAAATCACAATTCCAGGTGTGAAATATTATGTGAACGAGGATTTTTCGAATACAAATATGGTGGAGACGCTGGTTAAGGCGGAGGCTGAGCTTGTTGGCGAAACATTGGTTTTATATGCCGATATAATTTTTGAAAAAAGCGTGCTTTTGAAAGCAATTGAAAGCAAAGTAGACGTTGGAGTTACGGTTGATACGGATTATTGGGATTATTGGAAAGCCAGGCTGGACGAGCCAGAAAAAGATACAGAGAGTCTAGTAATAGACGGCGACAAAATAGTTGAGTTGGGTGATACAAAATGTGGCTTAGAAAAAGCGAAAGTTCGCTATGTCGGCATTTTGAAATTTTCAGCCAAAGGCGTTGAAAGTTTAAAAAATGTTTATCACAAAAATCGCGCTCTCTATTTTGAAAGCGATGAAAAATGGCTCAACTCCAAATGTTTTAAAAAGGCATATATGACATGCATGCTTCAGGCGCTTATTAACGAAGGTAATCGCGTGGAGCCAATACACATTTCTCACGGCTGGATGGAATTTGATACGACGTTTGACCTGGAACGCGCCAACGAGTGGGACAAGAATGGCACGCTAAAAAGATTCATAAATATTTAATATTTCTTTATGGTTATTTGGATCACTGGACTCTCGGCATCTGGAAAAACCACGCTCGGCAAAGCTGTCTATGACGCGTGGAAAGCTCGCGAGCAAAATACCGTTTTTGTTGATGGTGATCACATCCGTAAGATTTTTCAGCACGATAAGAAAAATGAATCTTATACCATGGAAGAGCGCAGAAAAAATGCCGATAGAATTTGTGATTTGTGCGCTTGGCTGGATTCTCAGGGCATAAATGTGGTTTGCTGCATACTTTCTCTTTTTGAAGAATCGCGAAAATGGAATCGCGAAAATTATTCAAAATATTTTGAAGTTTTTATTGATGTGCCAATGGATGTTTTGATGAAGAGGGAAATAAAAGGTTTATATAAGGCCGCAAAAGCTGGTGAATTAAAAAATGTAGTTGGTGTGGATATTCCTTTTGCTAAGCCGGCGAATTCGGATTTTGTGCTAGATAATAGTGCCGACAACGTGGATTTTAAAAAAGTGGCGGCGGAGATTTTAACAAAGGCGCAATCGCGCTAATAATATGAGTTTGTACACTTACACAACTGGCGATTTGCTTGAAAAACCCAACACGTATTTTTATGCCGAATATCATGGGCTGGATTTCTTGGAGGCTTGGAAGCGTGAGCGTGCAGAGGTTTTTGGCAAACTTGGTGTGCAACTGCCGGCAGTTCCTGGCAAACCGGGTTTGCTGCAAAATTTGTGCGCAAAAATGCTAGCTGGTGAGATTTTGGACACACATTTTATTTTTGATGCGGTTAAGGGAGCACTTTCCTCAGGAGAGTCACAAAAAGAAACTGAGTTTAAAAACATCTTAAATAAATTGGTGCAAAAATTTGAGGTTTCAAAGCGTTGGTATTCAAAATATGACGCGTCCATGAAGGCGGCAGACAAAACTGCCTATCACGATTTGGAACTTTATGTTCGTGGCGCAGAAATATTTGAAAGCGCATTCGCCGCTTTTGGCGATTTGCCTTATTTGAACGCATTACTCAAGTCAATCGATACGCTCTGTTCGGTTTGTGAAAAACTAGATGCCGGTCAGCGTGGAAGACTGGCGCGCATGATATCTAGCGAATCAGATTGTATAAATTCCATAAAATGATTTTAGAAAAAGTATTATTTTTGGCAGCAGATACGGCGAGAACAAAAGCTTATAGGAAAGCTATGTCTGAGAAGGGTTTTGAGCCTGAATTTGTGGTTCCGTTTACAGGTGATGTGAATGCTGACCATGTTTCTGACCAAATTATAAAAGCTCAGCCAAAACTCATAATTTATTCTGGCTACGGCGGGCAGATAGTTGGCAAAAAGATTTTGGATACAAAGATTCCGGTTTTGCACGTTCACGGCGGATTTTTGCCTTATTATAAGGGCAGCACGACAATTTATTATTCGCTGCTAAAAGACCACGAGTGCGGAGCTTCGGCCATTTTATTAAGTTCAAGAATTGACAGCGGAGTAATTGTTAAGCGCAAAAAATACCCGGCACCAAAATCTGGCACCGACATCGATTACGTTTACGATAACGAAATTCGCGCCGACTTGCTGGTTACCGTTTTGGAGGAATGGCAAAAACACGGTGATTTTTCGGAAAAAATTAAACAGGACGAAAATGGCGGCACCATGTACTATGTAATTCATCCGGTCCTCAAACATTTGGCAATTTTATCATTATGAGAATCACATATCGCAGTGTTGGAAATAAGGATTATTGGGCAAAAAGATGGGCGCAAATTCCGGCGGATCAGGCAATGGATAATCCGGAAAAATATCCGCTAAAATACGCGCTTTTAACCGTGAAAGACAAGGACGGCAAGATTCTTGAGGCCGGCTGTGGCAATGGCAGAATCGTGCGTTATTACAAAGATCGTGGTTACGACATTCTGGGCATAGATTTTATTGAAGAGGCAATAAGCAAACTCAAGGCTGCGGATCCAGAAGTCCAGGCCGAAGTTGGCGATATTACAAATCTTCATTTCAAAGACGAAACTTTTAAATATATTTTGGCCTATGGCCTTTATCATAATTTGGAGCATGGGCTAGAGAAGGCAATCGCAGAAACTTTTAGAGTTTTGAAGAAGGGTGGGCTTGTTTGCGCATCTTTTCGCGCCGACAATATTCAAAATAAATTGAATGATAGTCTGGCAGAAAAACGCGCAGTGGCTGGTGACAAAACCGGCAGTACAAAACAGTTTCATAAATTAAATTTAACGCGCTGCGAATTGGTTGAGTTATTTAAACGCGGCGGATTTGAAGTTGAGGCAGTCTATAGGGCAGAAAATATGCCGCTTTTATACAAATTTCCTTTTTTCCGAGCAAAAACTCACAAACAATTTGATGAAAATGTTGCTAGAAAAGAAGGCTACAAACTTTCGCTCCTCGGCAATTTAATTACAAAAGTTTTAATGAAGCTATTCCCGGATCAGTTCTGTAATATATATGTGTTAATAGCAGAAAAACCTGGAGTGTAACTCTATATTTTATGTTCTCGTCGTTAAAGGCATTTATATCTAGAAGAATATTAAATCGCGGAGTTGACGCTCGCAGGTTTTGGAACGGGGAGCCGATTGCTTCGCCAAAAGCCAACGTACCTCTTTTTGGTGGCCTGAATAAAAAAGCATTTACGTTGACGTATGAAAAAGAAAGTAGAGATTGTGTTTGGCTTTCGCCTGGCGAGAAGGTGGAAATAAAAATCCACGGCGAGAAAAAGTTAAGAGTTAAACTGAGCTTTGCCTGCAACGGGAAACCAAAAATCTCCGAAGGAGTTGGAGTTTACGTCGGCGATAAAAAAGTTGTGGATCTCAAATATATAGTTTCAAAAAAATGGCACAATGTTGGGATTGAGCACGGTGGTTCGATTAAGATTATTAATACTTCTGCGTCAAAACTTGCAGTCGCTCATCCGGTTGTGGCAGAAAAATATGTGCGCGACGAAAAGAACTTCACGCCTAAAAACATTATAGTGATTCTTCTGGATTCGTTGACGCGCGATTCCATTGGCCCTTTTAATCCAGAAATGGCTGAATTCACGCCAAATATCACGCGATTTTTTGAGAAAAGCGTTAAGTATTCAAACTGTTTTTCTCAATCGGAATGGACGTTGCCAAGCATATATTCACTGCTAACGTCTCGCTATCCGTTGGGGCATGGCATGTTGGATTTAAAAGGGAACGCCAGAAACGACAACCATTTAGTGGAAGATAACCTCCCGCAGAGAATGAGAGAGCTTGGATACTCTACTTTTGCATATTCCACGATAAAAGTTTTTCATCCGGCATTTTATGCGCACGTTGGTTTTGACAGGTTTATTTATGACCAATTCCCGCAGCCGCGTCAGACGCACGCAGATTTGTGTGCTGCAGCAATAACGCAGCTTCACGCAAATAGCGATTCAAGAAACTTTATGTTCCTGCATTTTTTGGATACTCACGAGCCGTGGTCAAATACGAACGAACTGGACGATTTAATGTTGTCGAATTTTAGGATAACAGACCCGTTTGAAGAATATAATTTCTACAAGCGCGGATATAAAGACGGTAAAGCAGAGCCGATTTTTGACGAAACGGGGATCGAGGTGCTCACAGAAAGACGAAATGCGCGACTTGCTAACGTGGATCTGTCACTTCAGGCACTTTTTGATTATTTGGAAAAATCTGGGCAGCTAGAAGACACCGTCGTTGCGCTATTTTCTGATCATGGATGTTTATATACTGCGCAAAATCAACCGTTGCTTTGCGAAAGTCGCACAAATGTTCCTCTTTTGATTCTGCATCCAAAATATAAAGGTGGCACGCACGCAGAATTGGTAGCTACCAATTTGGACATAGGATCAACGCTTTTGAGTATTGCTGGCGGAGATCCCAAACTTGGAGACGGAGTGGCCAACGCGCCATTTGCGGAAGACTCAGCCGGTCGTTCATATGTAATCAGTGAGTCTATTTTTGGAGATTTATATAAGGTTGCGCTTCGCGATGAGAATTACGTTTACCATTATTCTTGTTCGTACGATAAAAATAAGAAAGTGGTTGATATTGGAGGCGTTGGTAAGTCATCTTTGTTTGCGCGAAAAAATGAGAATTTGTGCGTTGATTTATCCGGAAAACACCCAGATGCCGTGAAAAAAATGCACGACTTACTTTTGTATCACCTCAAGAAATATGGATTTGATCCCACAATTAAAGGAAATAGTTAAGAATGCCGGCGATGCGATCTTGGAATCCTATGGCAAAAAAGTTGGGGTAAGCCAAAAAGACGATGGCTCACCGGTTACGGCAGCCGATTTGGCAGCGAATGCAATTTTAATGAATGGTTTGAGTGTTTTTGGTTGGCCGGTGCTTTCGGAGGAATCGGTGGATGATTTGCGGCGACTTAATGCAGAAAAGGTTTGGATTATTGATCCCATGGACGGCACAAAAGATTTTATTGATCAAACCGATGAGTTTTGTGTGATGGTTGGGTTGGTTGAAGGCACGCGGACTATTTTGGGAATAATTTATCAGCCAACGATGGGTACTTTTTATTACGCAGAAAAGGGGAAAGGTGCCTTTTTACAAAAGAATGGCAAAAACCCCACAAAGCTGAAAGTTTCCTCAACCGACGATTTTGGCTCGGCCAAGATGCTAATGAGTCGGCATCATTTGCTGCCAGCAGAGATGGAAGTGGCCCACAAACTAGGTGTGAAAAATACGGTTTTGTGCGGAAGTGCCGGAGTTAAAGTTGGACTTATTGCCGCGGGCCAAGCAGACCTTTATTTAACGCTCAGCGGCAAAACAAGCGAGTGGGACACCTGCGCCCCGGATATAATACTGCACGAGGCTGGTGGTATAATGACGGACGTAAATGGCAATAGGTTAACTTACAATAAAGAAATCCCAAGAAATACTGATGGTTTTGTGGCTAGTAATGGGATTTTGCACGGTAAAATCGTTGCCACAACGCAAAAAATATTTAACTAGCAGCCAAATATTATGTATCCACCTTTTGTATCGCCTGTGCGCGAATTGTTAAAAAGTAATGATGTCACTCTCAAGTTTGTAGATATTGGTTCGCGAAACGGAATAATAGAGCTCGCAAATGTGGCGCACTTTGTTGATGCTTACGGTTTTGAGCCAAATCCCGAGGAATATAAAAAGTTAATCAGCGGGAAAACGGATGCCGCAATCTACGGCATCAAGTCACCGAAATATAATTCAATATCATATTCTCCGTATGCCGTTGGAGAAGTTAACGGCAAGCATCCTTTTTATATAACACACGGTCCCGGTGCAGCCGGTATGCACGAGCCTGACTTGGATCGTCTCTCCGAGATTCGTTGGAAGGGAAAGACTTACCCAAAAACTATGGCAGAGGATTTGAAAGTTGATGAAGTTGTTGATGTAGAAGTGAAAACGTTGGCAACTTTTGCTCATGAAAAAAAACTGGATTATGTGGATTATTTAAAGATTGATGTGGAAGGTGCGGAATATGAGGTTTTAAAGGGAGCTGGGGATTTGTTGAATAATGTTGGTGTTATAAAGGTGGAAGTTTGTTTTATTCCAATGCGCAAAAAACAGAAACTTTTTTCTGACGTTGATTTGCTGCTTCGCAAATTCGGATTTGATTTGTTACGTTATGAAATCTCACCAGCTCAGATCGGATTAAAAGAGAGGACGGCTCCATGGAGTTTTGGTCCTACGGTTGGTTTTCCCGAGCGATTTGGTCAGGCTGTGCAGGCGGATGCCGTTTACGTTAATAGGTCAATCTTGGATAAAAAAAGGAATATAGCAAAGGCTGCGGTTTTGCTAGAGAAGAATTATATAGATGAGGCGCTATTTGTGCTCAGGCGGCAGGCAAAAATCAATGAGCCAGAGGAGTTTCTTTCCATGCTGCAAAATTATGGCGGCAGATGGCAGACACGTTTGCTGGAAGGTACGTTTAAGGTCGCAAGGCGCTTACTAAAACCATCCGCTAGTAACTGGAAGTAATTGACTTTGAACGCCAAAATTGTTAATTTCGGCCAGTAGCTACATATGAAAGTTCTTTTTGTTTGGCCAAATAAGGATCAGTGGGGGTTTAAATCAATGGGCCTGTCTTTGCTGTCTGCCATTCTGAAGCGGGCAGGGCATGAGGTTGAGCTTTTTGATACCACCTATATTGATTTTAATTTTCAAGAAAATACCGGTGTTCGCAGCAGAATAAAGATTTTTAAGCCGGTTGATTTTAGTGCATATGATGTGAAGAAGAAGAAGTTAGATCTGGAACAAGAGTTTTTAAAAAAGTTGAAAGATTTTAAGCCTGATATTGTTGGAGTTTCAGCTTTGTCGGATGAAGTTGATGTTGGATTGAAGATTTCTCAAATCACAAAAGAGTGGAATAAAGACACGGTCGTAATTTGGGGAAATAAAGCGGCAACAATGGCCCCAGAGAAGATTCTAGCTTCTGATTTTGTTGACTATATATGTATTGGTGAAGGAGTTGAGTTTATTACTGAATTTGTAGATTGCCTTGTAGCGAAAAAAAATCCAGAGAATATTAAGAACCTGGCTTTTAAAAGGCCAGACGGAACTATACAGCGCAATCCTTTGAGACCTTATTTCCAGAATTTGGATTCCCTTCCGTATTTTGACTGGTCAATTTTTGATGAAAGGCATTTTTTAAAGCCATACGACGGTAAGATTTATCGTGGTGGGGATCATATGCTCTTTTGGGGATGTCCAAATTTTTGCACGTATTGTATTAATCCTCATTACAGAAAACTTTATGGCCCATCTGCTGGTATTTATTTGAGGCGGTATTCAGTCCCTCGGATTATTGAGGAGCTCAAATATTTGGTTAAAAAGTGGAAAGTAGAATTTTTTAAGTATCATGATGAGGACTTTTGCCTCAAGCCGGTGGCTCAGTTTCAGGAATTAGCTGATGCATATGCCAAAGAGATAGGTGTTCCGTTTGTGGCTATGGCAAATGCCCGCAACGTAACCGAAGAAAAAGTGCAGCTTATGAAAAAGATGAATTGCGTAAGTATAACCCTGGGTGTTGAAACCGGGAATAATCGTTTGAGAAAGGAGGTATTAAAGCGAGTTGAGACTGCGGATGAAATTGTTAAAGCTACCAAAATGTTAAATGCAGCAGGCATAAGAACTTCGGCATTTAATATGTTGGCCATCCCATTTGAAAACCGCTCGACTGTAATGGAGACCATAGCATTGAATAGAAAAGCCGAATTCCGTTATCCAAATGCCGGTTTCTTTTTCCCTTTGGACGGCACGGAATTGAGGGAAATCTCTATCAAGAATGGATTTTTTGATGGTGACCCAACTGCGACATTCCAAAACGGTAGGCCAACGCTTAAATTTCCAGATATTACATCCGAGGAACTAATCGCTCTGAGAGAGAGGTTCGTTTTATATATTAAATTCCCGGACGATTTTATTCCTTTTATAGAACGCTCAGAGAAAAAAGATGAAATTGGCGAAAAGTTACTGGATGCTCTTTATCAGATATATGACGATTGCGTGTTCGCAAACGACGGTGTGTGGGACGCTCATGGTACAGAAAAAGAACTTGTAGATGGGCTGAAGGCGATAGCCTCATAAAAGTGGTAAGACACGTGGGATTTAAGAGCTAGTTAACCTGTTAATCCGTGTTTTTATTACACCACTAATTGTTTGCATAAATATAAGATATATTGTAGAATGCGACCCCGGCATGTAATTTGACGTAATTTATGACTATTAGCATAGGAAACAAGAAGATAGGTTTAGGTCAACCTTTTTATATCATCGCAGAGGCCGCCGATAACCATCTTGGGAATATGGAGCGTGCAAAAGAGATGGCTGTTAAGGCAAAGGCGGCAGGCGCAGATGCGGTCAAATATCAGCACCATTTGCCGGACGAAGAGATGCTGCCGAATATTCCTATGTCGGATAATTTTGAAGAGCCTTTGTATGAGTTTTTGAAAAAATATGCGCTCACACTTGAGCAACACAAGGAGCTTAAAAAATATTGTGAGGAAATTGGAATCCAATATATGTGCACGCCGTTTAGTTTAAAAGCTGCTCAGGAACTTGAGACCATAGATGTAGATTTTTACAAAATAGGTTCTGGAGAAATGACTGATGTGCCAACACTCGAGCGCATAGCGGATTTTGGAAAACCGATGATTGTTTCTACCGGCATGTGCACGTATGAAGAAATAGATAGGACGTATAAGGCGTTGGTCGCAAAAAAAGTTCCGCTTGCACTTATGTACTGCATTTCGGAATATCCGCCGGTTTATGAAGATTGCAATTTAAACGTGATATTGGAGATGGTGAAGCGCTATCCAGAGGCTATTATTGGCCAATCTGACCACACGCCGGATCCTTATACTTGCTTTGCCGGTGCTGCACTTGGCGCGCTAATTTTTGAAAAGCACGTAACTTTGGATCACGCATTGCCTGGCCCGGATCGCGACGTCTCGATTGATTTTAGTGAATTTGCCGTTTTGGTGGACGGGCTTAGAAAAATAGAGAAGGCGCTGGGAAATACAAAAAAAGTTCACGACAAGGAAACAAAGATTCGTGAGTGGGCATTCAGAAGCCTGGTTTCTGTGTCGCGCATTCCGCGCGGAACTGTAATATCTGACGCAATGATATGGTCCAAACGTCCTGGCATCGGCATCCCATCGTGGAGAATGAAAGAGGTGATTGGTAAGCGTGCCAAAAACGACATAGAAAGAAATACTCTGATCTCGTTTGATGATATTGAATAATTTATATGAAGTTACTTTTTCTCACAGGTTCTAGAGGAGAGTGGGGTTACATTAGGCCGATTTTAAACCTAATTAAGAATAGGAGTGATGTGTCTTATTCCATTTGCGCCACAAACATGCACTTGCTTCCGGCGAATGGCATGTCAATTGATGAAATCAAGGCAGATGGGTTTAAGGTTGAAGATGCTATTCATATGGCGCTTGATGGATACAATCATTTTACGATGACGAAATCTTTGGGAGTTTTCTTCACGTCTTTTGTGGACGTTGTGATGAGAGTTAAGCCGGACTGGATAATATTGGCAGGGGATCGTGGTGAGCAACTGGTGGGTGCCACCGTTGGTTCATATACATACACGCCAGTGGCGCACATACAGGCCGGAGAGAGGTCTGGAAACATAGATGGTACCGCTCGCCATGCTTTGACCAAACTGGCGCATTTGCACTTTGCCGCAAACGAAGACGCAACAGAGAGGTTGAGGCGTTCCGGAGAAGAAGATTTTCGCATACAATACGTCGGTGCCCCAATGCTTGATGAATTATTCCAAGGCATGGAAACTTCGCCAGAAGAGCTTTCATTGAAATACAATATTGATTTATCAAAGCCTTATTTCCTGGTGATTCAGCATCCGGTGACCGAGGAATACAATCTGGCAGCTGACCAAATCAAATGTACAATAAATGCTTTGGACACTTTTGATTTGCAGAAAATTTGGATACTTCCAAATAATGACGCAGGTTCGCATTTTGTTCGCCAATCAATTCTGCAAAAGAAACATGGGAATATTTACACGTTTAGCAATCTCAAGAGGCAAGATTATCTTGGATTTATGAAAAATGCCGCGTGTATGGTTGGAAATTCAAGTTCAAGCATTATAGAGGCGCCGGTATACAAAGTCCCGGCGGTGAATATAGGCCGCCGTCAGAATCAGCGCATTCAAGGGATCAACACAATTAATTGCGAGTTTGATGAGAGTGCCATAATTGGAGCGATTAATAGCGCTTTGTCGCCGGAGTTTAAAACATCGCTTCAATCCTGCTATAGTCCATACGGTGATGGGCGGGCCAGCGAAAGGATTTTAAATGTTTTGCTTTCAACACCAAGGACAGATAAATTACTTTCTAAGCAGATAACTTACTAACTTATGGATACAGAACTATATACTATATCTAAGTCGGCAACCGTATTGGAAGCAGCCGATAAAATTCAGAGGAATCACCTTCGTTGTGTAATGGTTTTGGAAGGAGAAAAAGTTGTGGGAGTCTGCAGCCAGGGCGATATATTGCGACTTTTATTGAACGGTGGAAATGTATATACGATTATAGATAAAGTACTCAAACCATCTTTTGTTTTTCTAAAGGAAAAAGATTGGAATAAAGCTTTTTTGCTAATGAAACAACACGGAATTACGCTAGTACCTATATTGGATAATGAGTTCCGTTTGCTGGATGTAATAACGATGCCGATGATTTTTGAAAAGGTTACTTTTAATCCATAAATATGTTGTCTGTATTAGCTGTAATCCCGGCTAGGGGAGGCTCAAAAGGCATACCGGGGAAGAACATCGCGCCTTTAAATGGCAAACCATTGCTTGCTTATACAATTGAGTGTGCAAAAAAAGCCAATTTGAACGGACCAATTGTGGTTTCAACCGATTCCGATGAAATTGCAAAAATTGCCGAAAAATATGGTGCGCAGGTGATAAGAAGACCGGCTGAGATTTCTGGAGATACGGCCCCGACTGAGTCTGCGCTTATTCACGTTTTGGATGAACTCAAGAAAACAGGGTACTTGCCGGATGTGATCATGACTCTCCAGCCTACTTCTCCGATGCGTAAAGCGGAAACGGTGAGGAAATTTGTAGATGAGTTTTCAAAAGTTTCCGGCACATACGATGCCATGCTTTCGCTCCACGAAAATCGAACAGATTTTTGGGTAAATAAGGGAGGCGTTTTTGGCAGGCTTTTCCCGAATGCTCCACGCAGAAGGCAGGCTCGGGAGCCTTTGTATGCGGAGAATAGTGCACTTTATATAACAAAAGTTAATTCGTTGCGAGAAAGCGGCTCCGTGCTTGGTTTCAATCCCACTGTGTTCATAATCGATGAGGCAGAAGCCTTGGATATAAATGAGCCACAAGATATGCTCCTTGCTGAATTCTTACTCAATAAAAAGAAATGATACAAAAAATAAAACACTTGTTAAAAAAAATTCCCGGATCGTATGACATTAGTTGTTTGATTAGCGATCCCAAAATGGAATTTAAAAACTGGCTGGAATATTTTGATTTAAAGAGGCGTTTTGGCGGGAAAAAGAAACACACAGGAGAACGTCGCGGAAAATTGTTGATTATAAGCTTGATGGGTAACCTGACATCGGTTGCCAAAATGGAAATACTTCTGGCAAAATCCGCAGATTTTGCCGGGCTTGAACCTGTAGTTCTCACAAATCGCTGGTCTTGGGCAAACAGGTTTTATAGAGCTTTTGGCATAAAATCATTCGTATATTTTGATGATTTTTTAGCTGAAGCGCGCAAACACGTTAATCACGCTGAGGTTGAAAAAGCGAGCCACCACATAAAAACTTTTGATGAATTGATGGGTTATTCCTTTAACGGGGTTAATACCGGCAAATATATTTGTTCATCTTTGGTTAGGAAAACTTATTCTGGAGTCGTTGAAATGGATGATCCGGAAACCCAGAAAAAGATTCGCGAATATTTGGTGGAAACAAGTATAAACACGATGGCTGCACTTAAAATTTATGAGAAGCACAATCCTGATGCGGTGCTTTTCTTGGAGCGCGGCTACACGCCTTATGGTGAGTTTTTTGATGTCGCGCTTAATAATAAATTAAATGTTGTTCAATGGTGCGGTTCTCACAAGAGCAATTCCATCATTCTCAAAAGGTACAATAAGAATAATCAGGATCAGCATCCTGCATCGCTATCTCCAAAAACGTGGAATCATCTAGAAGAGCTAAAATGGGATGCGCAAAAATCTAAGGCCATCAAGGAGGAACTTTTTAAAAATTACGCGTCCGGTGAGTGGTTTAGTGACGTTGGTACGCAGGTTCGCGTAAAAATGTCTGGGGCCGACGAGGTCAAAAAAGAATTGGGCTTGGATTTATCGAAAAAAACCGCAATAGTCTTTTCGCATTTGTTCTGGGACGCCACGTTTTTTTGGGGCGAAGATATTTTTACAAATTATCGCGAATGGTTTGTGGAAACGGTTAAAGCTGCCTGCAAAAACGACAAGCTCAACTGGGTTTTAAAACTTCATCCGGCAAATGTTGTAAAACTCAATCGCGATGGCTATAAAGGCGAATTAGTTGAAAAACAGAGCATTAGAGAGTCCATTGGCAAGTTGCCGCCCCACATAAAGGTATTGGAGCCCAGCACCAAGATTTCCACATATTCTCTATTTAAAGTTATGGATTATTGCGTAACAGTGCGCGGTACGATCGGTATTGAGTCTGCCATGTTTGGAATACCGGTTTTTACGGCTGGCACAGGCAGGTATGACAATCATGGATTTACCATCGATTCTCCAAATGTAGAGGAATATATGAAGAAGATGGGCAAAATCGAAACTTATCCGGCGCTCACTCCTCATCAAATTGAGCTCGCTCAAAAATTTGCATACGGCACGTTTGTTTTGCGCCCATTTGATTTAAAGAGCATTAGTGTTGAATACGCAAAAGATAAGAAAGCTACGCAGCACGTTAAGTTTTTGGCAAAAAATC
>CAYHNW010000004.1:0-5363 GCA_964358095.1 uncultured Candidatus Peribacteria bacterium | reverse complement strand
GAATACGCAAAAGATAAGAAAGCTACGCAGCACGTTAAGTTTTTGGCAAAAAATCTGGAGGATTTAAAGCACGCAGAAGACGTGACTGCATTCGGCGAATGGCTCGTGCACTCAAAAGACGAAGACTACGTCAACGAGTCTAAACTATAAACAGCAATTATTTCGCAGATGCCAACAACCTCGCGAGTCTGGACTTTTTACGCGCAGCGTTGTTGTCGTGCAAAATGTTTTTCTTGGCAGCTTTATCTATCAAACTCGTGATTGCTGGAAGTTGGCGGGCGACCTCGTCGAATTTCTTGGCCTGCGCCATTTTTACGATTTCTTTTATTCCTTCTTTCATACGGGTCTTAAGAGCGCGATTCCTCTTTCTGTGGCGCTCCGATTGACGTAAGTACTTGATGGCTGCTTTAATGATTGGCATAGCGGGCTATACTATAAAAGGTCGAAGCCCAAAAGTCAAAAGTCAAAACGCCTTAATTCAAGATAAAAGTTGCCAAGATGAAAAAATGTTTTATTCTAGCCTCCGCTAGCCCGTGGCGTAAAAGATTGCTCAAGAAGCATGGGATTGACGCTCGCATCCATATTAGCCGCTTTGAAGAGATAAAAAGCGGTATACCGCGTGATATTGTCCTATACAACGCCTGTGGCAAAGCCAGTGCGGTCGCAAGCCATTATAAGAAAAATGCGATCATCATCGGTGTGGATACAATCGGTGTTTTGTGCGGCAAGATTTTGGGTAAGCCGGAAGGTCGCGAAGGTGCTCGCAAAATGCTCAGGTCTATGTCTGGAACGACGCACATGGTCATCTCCGGGCTGTGTGTGATTGATATGGCGAGCGGTAAGATTTTTAAAACGGCGGTTACTACAAAAATTACTTTTAATAAAATCAGTGCTGCCGAACTGGAAAAATATTTGGACAGCGGACACTGGAAAGGCAAGGCAGGCTCTTATGCGATTCAAGGGCGCGCCAGAAAATTTCTAAAAAAGATTGATGGAGATCTAACTAATGTTATTGGTCTCCCAATACCGACGCTCATAGAAATCCTCAAAAGAGTGACAAAGAAAATTTAATTTGTTACCATTTATCTACTATGGCGCGTTTTGGAAAGTTGGGACTCATATTTGGTCTTTTGTTCGGAGCTCTTTTTGGTGTCTTGTTTGCGCCGCGAGCCGGCAAGGAGCTGCGCCAGAAAATAAAAAATGACAGGCAAAAGGGTCGGCTTGGTATTGCGCCACTGAGTGACGATTTAAAAGATGTCGGTTTGGAGATAGCCAGTGTTGCCAAAGATATTTATGAATCGGAAGAAGTACAGGATATTGTGGAAAAGGGGCGTCGCGGAGTAAAACGACTCTCGGATAATTTGGTTGATGAGATAACTGACTTTAACCGGTATAGAATTAGGCCTTTAAAAGAGGAGGCTAAGCGCACTGTGGATCACGGAGTGGATTTTGTTAAAGATAGAATTTCTAGTGGAGAGAAGGTTTTTCACGGCGCAAAAAAAGAATTTAAGGCTCTACGAAGGAAGGCTAAAAAAAGCGTGAAGATCGGCAAAAAGGCGGCCGCGGAAATTAAAGGCGTGATGAAAAAGAAAGCTGGACGTTAGGCTATTCTAGAAAAAGAATGTGTAAACGGCTACTACTTCAAAAACTACAAATAGCAGGCTTAGAAGTACGCCTGCGGTTTTTTGATATTTGGCCAAACCAAGATCAATCAGAATTGTGTTTACGCGATATAGTGAGTGAAAGAGGGCGCAAGAAATTAATATGAAAATGTAAGTGCGACCGTAAAAGTTGTTCCCGAGTTTTGCATCGCTGCCCATTAAAATAGCGAAAATGTGAACCGGCAAAAGAATGGCGCAAAGCGTTGCTGTGCCGGAAAAAGCTACCCACAAAAATCCTTTTAAATATGCCGGTTTTATAGAATAGTCTTCTTTATTCATAAAAGTTTTTAAGCAGGAGAAGTGAAACTGTAACGGTTATTCCAAGAAGCAGAACATAAAGCAGGATTCGCATTATCAGTTTATCTGCAATTAAGCGCGGCATAACCCAGAGCCAAGTGAGCGAATGAAAAACTGCGGCCATGAGCCCGATTACGCTCACAATTTTAAAAAATGGAGTTAGCGTAAAAGCCAAGTGCGGGTCATTAAACGCCAGAACCAGAAACGAAATTATATAAAACGCTATAAAGACACCTGTGAGTTCGCGCAAAAAATAAACGAGATAACGGATGTTTTGTGTCCACCAAAGCGGAGATATTTTTGGAAAATACTTCATTTTTTTGAAATTATCTTTTTAGCCAAACGTAAGACACCGGTTATTTTGAGTCGCTGCATGGTTGTTGCGGGGTCAACGCGTTTTGGGCAGACTTTGGAACATTCTCCCACAAAACTGCAGTCCCAAACTCCATCTTTGCCCACAATCTTATCCATGCGCTTTGCTTTTGATTGATCTCTGGAGTCTGCATTGTATCTTTGCGCCAACGCTCCAACCATTGGGCCAATAAATTTCTTGTTGTTTCCATAAGCCGGGCACGCGCTGTAACAATTCATACATTTTATGCACTGGCTTGGTTGGTTAATTTTTTTGAGTTGAGCTGGAGTTTGCAAGTGTTCGCCATTTTTTGTTGAGACTTTTTGGTTGCGGCTAATTTGAGGTATCACGCCACGCATTTTTTCAAATACGTCACTTATGTCGGTTACCAAATCTTTTATGACCGCAAAGTGCCTAAGCGGCTCTATTTTGATCGGTTGTTTTAAATCTTTTATGTAAGTTTGACACGCAAGCATCGGTTTGCCGTTTACGATCACGCTGCAACTGCCGCAGATGCCGCTGCCGCATGAATGACGAAAGGCGAGTGAACTATCCTCTTTATCCTTTAATAATTTTAAAGCATCTAAAACGGTTGTAGTTGAGCCATACTTAAGTTCGTATTTCTTAAGTTGAGGGGTTTTGTTGCTTGGAGTAAACCTCGATACTATGAATTTTGCTCGCTTAGATTGCATGAAGTAACTGTTAGTGATTGATTGATCAGAAAGTGTTTTAAGAATTGAGCGTCATTGTGATGAGGGAAGTCTGTGCGGAAATGTGCTCCGCGCGATTCTTCACGAGCTAGCGCAGATTTTGCAACACAGGCGGCAATATCTAACATATTCTTGAGTTCCAGCAGAGAAGTGAGTTCTGTGTTAAATACTAGGTTTTTATCGCGCAGAGATATTTTACTCCAACGCTCGCTCAGTTTCTCAATATCAACCAGCGCGGTGTTTAGTGATGCTTTATTGCGCTCAATACCAACATTTTCGCTCATGGTTTTTTGCAATGACTCGCGAACTTCTGAAATTGTCTCATCTCCGCGTTGATGCAAAAATTTTTCGATATAACTTTCGGCGTTTTCCAGCTGAGAGTGTTGATTTTGCGGGCGGCTCGCTTTTGAAACAAATTCTACCGCAACGAGTCCGGCTTTGGCTCCAAAGACCATACATTCAGCCAATGAATTTGAACCGAGCCTGTTGGCGCCATGAATTCCGGTGCAGGCGGATTCTCCGGCAGCATAAAGTCCGCTTAAGTTTGTTTCCGTGTTTAAATTTACCGAGATTCCACCCATAAAATAGTGGCACGCCGGCATCACCGGAATTGGACTGTCTACCGGATCAATTCCGGCAAACTCCATCGCAAGTTCACGGACTTGCGGAAGTTTTTCTTCTATCGTTTTTTTGCCAAGGTGACGAATGTCCAGTTCAACATATTGTCCGTATGGCCCTTCAAAACCGCGACCGGCTTTTATTTCACTTAAAATTGCGCGAGTCACAATGTCTCGCGGCGCCATTTCCGCTTTTTCGTGGTGATTTTTCATAAACCGCTCGCCTTTTTTGTTTAACAAATATCCGCCTTCTCCGCGAGCCGCCTCGGTCATCAAAATTCCGGTGTGGGGCAGAGCGGTTGGGTGAAATTGTACAAATTCCATATCTTTTAATGTTGCTCCGGCGCGCAGTGCGAGCGCCAAGCCGTCTCCGGTTTTTATTGCGCTATTTGTGGTGAATGAATACATGCGGCCGGCGCCACCGGTCGCTAGAATTACTGCCTTTGCCGCGAACGAACACATTTTTCCATGGCGCATGTCTATTGCAGTGAGTCCGGTAATCTTATTCTCCGTGCGGAGCAGGGAAGTCACGAAAAATTCATCGTAACGCTTAATGTTGTCATATTTCAGGCTGAGCTCAAAAAGCGTGTGCAAAATATAAAAACCTGTTTTATCTGCCGCATATGCGGTGCGTTTTTCACTCATGGCACCAAAAGCTCGCATTGCAATTTTCCCACTTTCCGTGCGGCTAAAAGGGCAACCCAAGTGTTCCAGCTGGATTATTTCTTCCGGTGCACGGCGCACAAAAAAATCCACCGCGTCTTTGTCGGACAAAAAGTCTCCGCCTTTAATTGTATCCTCTGCATGTTTCTCAAAGCTGTCATATTCGCGCAACACTCCGGCAATGCCGCCTTCCGCCGCAACCGTGTGGCTGCGCACAGGGTAAACCTTTGAAATAAGCGCAATCTTTAGCCGCGGATATTTTTCTGCAGCAATAGTGGCGGCGCGCAAACCGGCGGCTCCGCCTCCAATAATCGCTATGTCAGATTCAATTAACTCCACAAAAAAAGGTTACCAGATGGGGGGTCAATTGCAAGTTTGCAAATTTCGCAACGGAATTCTGTTTTTCAGCATGTCCCTAAACCTTATTCCTCCTTCTCCTCGCCAGGTAATACAACCCGTTGGCTCCGGCTACGAGAATTGGATAAAGCAATACTTCCGGGCCGGTTTTTCCTTGAATTGCCGCGCCGTACATTCGTTGAGTTGCCGCATTGCCTGCTGCCGCCGAAGCGACTGCTCGTGGCTGTTGCTGTGATCCGGATGCGACGGCCGTGCCAGAGCTTGCGCCTGCACCGCCAGTTCCGTCCTGTGAGGCAGCGCCTCGTCCGGCTTGTGTCTCACTCGCAGTTGCAACCGCCATGCCTGTTGTTCCCGTTCTGGTGCTTGTTTGTCTATTTGTTGGTATAACTACGACTTCGGTTGGAGGTACGCAAACGTTTCTGGCTGTATCAAATGTATAAGTTGGTTCATCGCACTGTGTTTGAGGTGCAGCTGCGCGCGTTTGATTTAAAGTCGTTGTGAGCATGGCCAACTGTTGATTTAGAGCGTCAGTTTGACTTTGCTGATTTTGATCCTGTGGTGCGTCGGCTAACTGCTGATTTAGAGCTGCGATGCGAGTTTCGAGTGCTGCGGCTTCGGCTGCTGCGGCTTCCGTGGCGGCTCGAGCTTCTGCGGCGACTCTTTCGGCTGCAGTTCGAGCTGCTTCAGCTTCGAGTGCTGCGGCTTC
>CAYHNW010000003.1:0-79919 GCA_964358095.1 uncultured Candidatus Peribacteria bacterium | reverse complement strand
GATCACCTTTTCTTAATTGGTAAATATAAACAGTAGCTATTGTTAGTAGCAATAAAATAATAGGTATAAATAAGTTTTTTTTCATAATACTATTTAGTTATTCACCAAAATCCAAACAAGGACGGATTGGTAAATATTGAAGTATATAAATAGGAATAAGAATATGCCAATCGCAAATGTCAGGTTAAATCTGGCAAGGTTATGAACTCTTCTTACTAAGCTTGGCAAGAGATTCACGGTTAAGAAGAAAAGCGTGCATACAGAGAAATATACTAACAGTGCATACATATCCCAATCTTCAAACGTTGGATGTGATTTTATAATCTCCCTACATTTATAAACAGCAAAACCGTTATCGTTTAAATCAGGCCCTTGATAAAGCAAAAGGTCATAACAGCTCTTCCCTAATCCCAAGAAGCTATTTCCTTTAGATATGACGGCATAAGTAAGGATTAGAGCCAGTGATATAAATACCATGGCTACGCTCATTATGCGAATTATCTTAGTTGTGAACATAAGGTTTATGCATTAACTTTTATTTCTTTATTTTGTAAAGAAATACCATCCGTCTTTTAGCTTCTCGATCTGCTTATAAGAGCTTGTCGAGATGGAGTTGTTTGGCGAATAAACATATCCAGATCCAGTGCTGCAATATGGGTCATAGCACTTCCAAAAGGAATAATTTGTGTCTCTATAGAAACAATCTGCACCCAACCTTTTTAGAGCTCTTTTATCTGCCCTGTTATATAAAATGGTGAATTTATAACTATCAATGCAGCAAAACTTCTCATTACAGTCAGCCTTCTCTAATGTCTTTACTGCATCATAATATATTTGCGCGTTTTGATTGAACCGTACATTTGGATTTAACCCGGCAAATGATGGAAATTCGTTTTGCCCGAAATATAAAGCTGTCCAATAAATTCCAAACCCAGCAGCAGTCAGTACTACCAATGAAATGATGCTGATCTTAGTTACAAATTTGTATTTAATAACTAAAACTATACAGCCAAATATAAGGATGAGATCCGCACATATAAACCATAAAACGCTATTTGATAATCCATCGTAAACCGAATAATACAGGAACAGTAGTGGCAATAATGAGAAAAAGGTAAAAAGTAGGAATGCTGCAATTATAAGGCTGATTTTTAGAATATTTTTATATGCCATAAGCTATTTTTTAATAGAAATAGTGGATAACATTTCATCTAGTTTTTTTGAATCAACATCCAACTTATACTTATTCCAGAGATCAATACCTACCTGTATGCCTTGTTGATCAAAAGGGTCATCATAATAACTACTATCCCACCCAAAGGGATACACATAACACTGATTCTGGTGAGCTTTCATGTAGTCATTCTTATTGGCCAGTCCAGCAAAAACTTTCAGGGTAGGCTCGGAGAAGCCGGCAGCTGCGCCTGCATATCCAAATAAAACATTACCAGGGGTATCGTACCTGTAATCATTACTGCCTATCTTCACCTCACTGAGACCTTTATAGCCATATGGCTCTGTTAAGAAATATTCTGTATATAAAATCTTATTACCTCCAGAGATTTCCTGCATTCTCTCTTCGCTAAGCCACCCACTGGCTGCCGATGGATAGTATGCTTTTGGATTTAAAGTAGGGCCAACAGCGGCTTGTCCAAAATTCTTGAATGTAACAGGCTTGCCCTCTGCTTCTTCTAATACGGCTGCTGGTATTTTATCCATATCACTAGATGGCAATTGGCTTAGGATCCCATTAATTTGCTCTTTAAGGAAGGCGTAAGTTATAAAAATTCGTGGAATCCAATTGCCAGAACCTCCATAATCTTTTTTTGCACCACTCTCCAGTCTTTCCAAAAAGTCCTGGGTTACGTCTGCCTCTTCGTTCCCCGTCGGATCCGTGTATTTCAGAGGGTTGTTCTTGACGTAGATGAATAAATTTCTGGACAGAACGTCGCCGTCTTTGCCCAAAACCACGTCGCGGGAAATAAAGCGTCCGAGTGCCGGGTTGTAGTAGCGGGCGTTGTAGTAAAAAAGGTCGGACTCGGGGTCAAATTCCTGGCCGGTGAATAGGTAGCTGGTTTTTTCGCTGGTTGCGGTGCCCTCGTCTTTGCCGATCACGTCGCCAAAAACGTCATATTCATATTCCGCTACCACCTCTCCGGCTTGGTTTGTGAGCAAAACGGTGGAGCTCAGAATATCTTGGTGCGTGTATGTGGTTGTGCCGTCCGCGCTGATTTCGGCAATTTGTTCAAGACCTTTGATGATTGATTTTGAAATTGTGCCATCGCCGGAAATTTCATTCAAAACCGTGAGTCCGTCGTTGAGGTAGTACGTTGATTCGCCGTTTGCGGTCTTTTTTATGCGGTTTCCTGCATAGTCGTATGAAAAATTGAGCGTGTTGTTTGCCAGTGCTGGCAAAAACGCGAACCAGTTATTGCGAGCATATGTGATTCCGGCAAGGCGTTTTTGGCTATCCCAGTTATATGTGGTTGTGCGGATTTGTTTGCCGCCGCGTGTTACTGTTTCTTGGGTTAGCCCGCCGTTTGAATTGTATGTAGCGGCCGCTATTAGCCTGCCGTTTGCCGTATAATTCGCAAGTTCGTTTGAGTCTGCGGCATATGAATAATTTGTGTTGCCAAATGGACTGCGCGCGGTTAAGCGATTCCCCCACTTGTCGTATGTGTAAGTAAGAGTGTCGGTTGCGCCACCGAGCTCGGCGTACTTCACTCCGGTTAATTGTTCCAAATTATCGTATGTGTAATTGATAGTTCGCGTGTCGTTTTCGATCAATTGCGTGCGGTTGCTTTCTTCATCATACGAATATGCCTGTTTGAAGAGCTGCGCATTTGCCGGATCGGTGATGGCAAAGTCCTGTGGACGATTTAGCGAATCGTAGTCGTATGTAGTTTTTGTGCCGTTGCCATACGTTAAAGTTGCCGGTTTGCCGAGCGAGTTGTATGTATAACTCGCCAGCGTCGTTGCCCCGCGCGTCACGGATTCCAAAAGTCCGCGACTGTTGTAATTATAATTTATAACAATTCCGGCGGCATCTGTGAGAGACGCAGGTTGCCCATCGTTTTTATACGTTCGCTGTGTTGCGAAAGTTTTTCCGGCAAGTCCGGTTATGGTTTTGTCTGCGCGCGTTTGGCGATTTTGGTTGTCATAACCAAAATCGCTCGTGCCTGAACTCTCCGTAATATTCAAAACATTGTTCCAGTTGTCGTATGAATATGAAACCGATGTGCCGTCCGGCAAAGCCTTGAGCGTTGGCCTGTCCAAAGAATCATATGTGAATTGCGTCACCAGAGCGTCGCCATCCAGCGCCCTCCACAAATTCCCGTTGGCATCATACTGAGAACTTTCTGTCTTGCCGCCCGGGTACGTGATTTGAGTTTTTCGGTTTAGAGCGTCATATGCGTATGTCGTCGTTTTCCCCGCGACATTTTCCGTGAGCCGGTTTGAATTGCCGTCGTATGCGTATGCCGTCACCGTGTTTTGCGGATTTGTTTCCGAGGCCAGCCGGTTTAATTTGTCGTATGTGTATGAAGTAGCAATCCCGCGCTTGTCGCTTTCACTCAGTTTGTTGCCCACCGCGTCGTATGTGTAAGTTCGCATTTTGCCAAGTTGATCCGTGGTTTTTGTTAAGCGATTTGCGGCATCATATTCAAAATTTGTTTGAGTCGCATCCGGATACGTGACGGCCGTTTTATTCCCATTCAAATCATAAACGTAAAACGTGGCGTTTGCGGACGGATCGGTCTCGCTTACCAGCCGGTTAAATTCATCATAGCTATAGTTCCAAGTTCGGTTTTCTCGGTCTGTCTTTGTGCGCAAATTAGAATCCGCGTCGTAAGTGAAAATATTTTTTTGTCCCAAAGAATTTGTCTCTTCAGTCTTTCTGTTAAGTGAATCAAAAGTAAACGAAGTCACGTGCAGATTTGCCGTGCCGTCGGCGTTTCTCCTATCAACTATGCTGATCAAATTTCCGTTGGCATCATAAGAATTTACAGTTTGTTTATTTTGCGCGTTTGTAATTCTTGTTAGGCGATTTAGGCTGTCATAAATGAATGTAGTCGCATTTCCGCGCGGATTTGTTTCTAAAGTTTTGTTGCCGTTATTGTCGTAAGAATATGAAGTCGTGACTGCAAGCGCATCGGTTTTTTGAGTCACGCGATTCGCCAAATCATAAACGTAAAGTGTTTGATTATTGTTCCCGTCAATTTCTTTTACCACGCGGTTTAGGCCGTCATATTCTTTCTTATTGCTTACGTAGTTATCACCTTCCAAATAACGCCGAAGTTCTGTCGGATTGCGACGGGCATCGTAGAAATACAGTGTTCTTTGACCGAGGGGGTTAGTCTCAGAGATGAGATTGCCCGAGCTGTCATATTCATATTCAATGGAATTGAAAGGTTCGGTTTTTGTAGCGAGTCTATTAGCTCCGTTATAGAAATAGCGCGTTTGGTTGCCTTTTGGGTCAACTTCTTTGCTTATGTTGCCAAACCAGTCATATTCACGGACGGTTGTTAGTGTTACGCCACCGTCGCCGACTTTTTCGCTGCGCAGCAGGCTTGCGCCGGTGTCCGTGTCATAAGCATAATTTGTTCTGTGGCCGAGCTCGTCAGTTTCCGCCGTGCGGTGATTCTCCAAATCATATTCATAAACTTTGTTGCCAACCGGGTTTGTTTGTTTGCGCAAATTCTCCTGAGTGTCGTATTCATAGGTGAAATTTGTGCTGAGTGGATCTGTGTAACTTGACCTGTTTCCATAAACATCATACGTGTAATTTTTCGTAATACCTTGGCTCGATTCTCTCGTTAAATAATTTCCGCTATTATCGTAAGTATAATTCGTCGCATTGCGGTTTTTGTCCTCGTATTGGTTCAAATTCCCGCGCGCATCATAAGTGAAATTTTCAAAATTATTTAGAGGATCCGTAACGCGCAAAACATTGCCGTTGGCGGGATCAATTGTGTACGTGGTTGACTGTACGAGCTGAGCCAGTGGCGGACTTGCCAGCGAAGTTGCCGTTTTTACCCGCGAAACCATACGGTTGAAGGAGTCTTCATAAGTCAAAATCGTTTCTGTATGCCAGCCGCCCGGCAGGTCTGGCAAAATTTCTTTTGTTTGCCGTCTGCGCGAATCATATTCATAACTAGTTACTTTGCCATTTTGATCCGTGTAAAAAGTTGGCATGCCATTGTTGTCGTACGTCCATCTTTGGACTTCGTTTTGGCTGTTAATGCTATAAATCTTTAACTCATTGGCATTAAAACAAGTCTTATCGTAGAAAGAATCATTTGAAGTTCTATAATTTGTGATCGCGGTACAATGAGTGCTGCCAGGCGCGTTTGCATCGGTTCCCAAGTACGCGAATTCAAAAGTCTGTCGCTTGTCACCTGCGCCGATTCGCGGATTGCCTTCATATTGTTTTGTAACTCTGCCTTGCGCATCATATTCGTTATACAAAAGCGTATTGCGCGGATCCGTGTAGACCGTGATTCTGTGGTTAGCGTCGTAAGTAAAATTGTGCCTGATTAAATCGGTTTGGCCGTTGTAGTAGCGATTTTCCGTAACTCTTATAAGCTTTGCGTTTGGAATCGGAGTTTCATCCGGATTGCCGTCATATTCATAAGTGACAATTCTTGGATGGTCAGGATTAACGTTGTCGCGGACTTCCGCTATTTTCTCCCAGAGAAGTTTATTGTCCTCTGCGCCATAAGTTAGCGTAATACTGCGGCCAGATGGATCGGTTATTGTTGTAAGCAACTGTAAATCGCGGCGGTTCATGTAAGTGAGTTGCGTCGTATTTCCGTTGGTATCAATTATTCTGTCTAACATTCCCAAATTTGTAGAAAGTTTTTTTGAGAAAACGTAGCGCACGCCGTCCAGAGTCTTATAAACCATGTAGTCGCCTTCTGGATAAAGAGTGTCGTAATCGCCCGGTGGTGCCACAAAATGTCCTCCGCCATCGGTTGTGGAAAAATATGCTATGCGCGAGTCTCCGCGATAAACCTCAACGTCTTTTGTGGCCGGATCTTGATAATAAAAAACGTTATATGAATGAGTCCAACCATTGCCCAAGCGGCCTCTGCGTTCGGCAAGCATACTACTAAAACTGCGCTCGAATTTGATGGGGAATCCTCTGCCAGGTAGCTCAAAATCGGTTTGAGAAAAATCAAAACCGCCGGTTCTGCTATTTACCGGATCTCCGCCGATGTTTTTTGCAATGGTATCGTGCTGTTTAGACGAATAGTTGGCGACATTTATGTCCGCAATTGGTCTTAAGTCGGCAACAAGGATATTTGTTCCAGCGAAAACCTCGGCCACATCCGGATCGCCATCACTATCCGTATCCAATCCTCCGTAATAATATCGTTCAACCTGTATTTCATTAGGACTTCCTGCTGTATTGTTGTTTTCATCAGATTCGGCGACCAGTCCGGCTGGATCCAGAGTAACTAACACCTGGTACGGAGCCAGAAAGGCGCTTAGTGCCGGCATCATGCCGCTCATGTTCACGGTTGTTTGCGTATTTGCTCCGATATTGAATGAACCGGTCGTTGTGAAATCGTACACTGTGCCTCCGTGGGCATTATCGCGCAATTTCAACAAATACTGTGCGCCATTCACTGCAATTGGACCTGCGTTGTGCACTACAACATTCACCGAATACATATGCTCCGTGTAATAAATTTGGCTGGTATTTACGACAATATCTTCGGCCCATAAATCCGGCAGAGCGTTTACGGTGATGTTGGTGGAATACTGATTATTGTTTTGATTGGATTCGCCAGCGACCGGTGCGATGTTAAAAGAAATGCTGTGTTGGCCAGCCGAAGTGCCTGCCGGAATAGTTAGCGTTTTCACGGCGTTGTTGGTTTGTCCTGCGCTTAAAGCCGGCAAATTGTATTGGCCCAGCTGAGTTCCACCGTCCAGATAATATGTGATGGTAGTTGCGTTGGCATTGGCATTTCCAATGTTCTGTATAGTGCTTGAAAAAGTTGTCTGTCCGCCCGGATTAACTTGGCTTGGATTGATCGTTGGAGAACCGGTGTACGTTAAATCCGGCGCCGGTGCGTTAACAACGTCAAAAGTTAAAGTGTAAGTGTTGTTGTTCTCGTCCGATTCCGAGCACGTATTATCGGGATCAATCCGGACATACATGCAATATCTACCTGCCGCTGTTCCCTGTGGAACAATGTAATTTGCACCTCTTACGTCTATAAAAGTTGATCCGATAGATGGAAGATTCACTAGCCCTGTTCTGCTTACCGTGCTTTGGCAATTGGCCTGAGGATTTACATAATAGAAAATAGTACTTGGATTGGACGCAACCCATCCCTGATTGCCGGTTCTAAAATTGGCGGTTACAGTGCCGCCCGGATTAACGCTTGCGGGATTAATGCTAGAAGCACTATTGATCAAATCAGCTTTCTCCATTCTCACTTCCAGATACGGATTAAAATTTGTATTTGGAGAATTTGCATAAAAAGTTAGTAGTCTATTCGGCCATGGTGGCGCACCAGCCTCTATTCTGCCATCCCAAGTGCCAGTTGGTTCAAATATCAAACCTCTATTATCACCCTGAAAAAATGTCCAGCCCTCAAAAGTGTTGGTGATGTCCCAGTTAACCCACCTAAATCCATTATTCGTATTGAGAGTGGCGGTTGATACGATGTCCACGTCACTTACGAATAAATTGCGGTACTTTAAATTTGCGTTAAGTGCCCAATCTACATCAAGTTCTTTTGCCGCAATGTTTATATCACCGTTATAGGCTCCATTGCCTGCGCCATAATAATATAAATAAACTTTTGCGGAATAAACGCTGTAATCCCAGGCGGCTTGATTTAGGCTGTTTAGAGTTGCCGTATCGAATTTAATAATGGAGTGTCTGGTATATCTGTTTGCCCCTGCCGGATCATATAAGCCGGTGTAAAGACCATAAATCGGATTCCCATTAGTGTTTCCGGAATCCGTGAGCCAGTTTTCAATGGTTGAGCCGCCTTCCCATGCCGATCTTAAATACACGTCAATATAGTTTGCACAGCTAAGCTCGTTTGCGTAGCCATCTTTGCAAGCATAATAAGTCGGGTCTATTTTTACCGGATAAACTAGATTTTGATTATTAAAATATTCAGCCTCTACGACAAGACCAAGAGATAAGACTTTCTTTTGCGCGTCCAGTTTTATTACGTAAGAAATATCTCGAAAAGTTCTACTCGATTGCAAATCCGAAGGGCCGGAAGAATCAAACATTATAGCCGGCGAAACAATAAAATTGTTTCCAGTTGGAGTTTTTACGTGAATCTCGGAAAGTTTGACCTTATCCCCGCTGCTCAATTCTTTACTGTCCGAATTGAATATTTTTGAACCTTTCGGCAAATCAAAATTTTCCCAAATAACGAATTCTTTGGTTCCTTCTTTAAGCTGAGGCTTTTTCGTAAAAACATACTCTTTTTCTCTCTTCTCACCGCTGTCTCTAAAATTTACATCAAGTCCCGGGTAGACATCACTGTACTGCGTTACCGTTTGATACTCGGCGGTGTACTTTTTGGCAGTAGTTTTTTGCGGCTGATTTCCAGGGATGCCATCTTCTTCGTAATTGCCAGCGGAAACTTTTATACTTTCGTTGTTCCCGAAATCAAAATCATAAGTGTAGCCCGCATCATTACTGTCTTTAAGTTGAGATTTTGGATTCTGATCGAATACGCTCCAGTCCGGTGCGCGTTTTTTTAGTTTGCCATCTGTGTCTTTGTAAATTGGCCGAGGCTTTGTATAAAGGCGGAAAGCTTTTTTACCGTCAGGCAGGTCTGCAGAATCAAGAAATGGGCTTTTGACCTCAAATATTGAGTCCGGAAGATCTGATGCTCCGGTATCGGGATCCTCTTCTTCCACCACCGCTATTTTTTCGTCTACTTGCAGCATGATCGGTACACTTGGCGCTGCCAATGTTATTACCGTTGACGAAAACAACACCGCGGATAAAAGTCCCGCCGTGAGTAAAAACCTTCGCGAGTATGTCATAGAAGAATTTGATTAAATATAATCAGAAAAATACGCCTTAAAACTATCAAAAGGTTTTGCTGGTGTCTATGAATTGGGGTTGAATAGATTAAAAAAGAGTTTCTGGAGGATATTTTTTACAATTTTTCCCAAACGCCCACCGTATCTTGCATGGGATAACTCGATGGCAAAAACCTTTTTCCGTATTCGCCGCTCGCACGCAACTGTGCCTTAATTTCTGCCACGCGCTTAAAATAATCCTCCTTAGAATATTGCACGTTCAATATGCAATACTCTTTGTGGTTCAGCCCCATACATCCAAAACAATCTTTGCTGTTCATCACTAACTCACAATATTCCAAATTGCTGGAACCTGTGCACATGAAACAGAAATTAGAATTGTGAAGTTTATAATTGCTGCTGCATTCGTAGCACAGCTCAGAATATTCCAGCACAAAAATATCGAAGCAATCTTCGAGGCTTTTACATTCATAAACGTATCCGCTGTCTTGGCATCCGTCACAATCAAAGGCGTAAAAGGCATTTTTGCAATGTAAAAGGGCATCACCAAAGCATTTTTCTGTTTCCATTTGCAGTGTAGGCGTGCGCGGCACATGGTGTTTTAGTTCGTCAAATTCACGCGCAATTTCTTCCTCCGTCAGAGACTTTTTCTTGTCCAAAAAATCTTCTTTTGAATACGGTTTATTAAATATGCAAAATTCTTTTTGATTTAGTCCGACGCATCCGATGCAGTTTTTGCAGCCTTTTAGGTAATATCCAAAATCACAATCGCTGCAGTTTTTGCAGTCCTGCAAATATTTGCAATTCCAACATTCTGCGCAGTTTAGGCATTCGTAGCACAGAGTGCAGCGCCGAACGTGATCACAGTCAACGCAGTCGGCATTATCATAAAAATCACGGCCATACATGCAGTCTTCGTTTTTTACGGCATTGCAGAGCAAATAGCAATTTTTGCAGCCGTCTATATTGTGATTGTAATCGCTGTTGATGGACTGCAAACGCACGGAGCCAATTCGCGGCGTCTTCAGTTGCAATTGCTCAAGTTCTGCGAAAAAATCCATAGAATTATAAATACTTCGCCAGATTTTTCTTCAGTCTTTCTTCTACATGGCCAACTTCCGCATGGAATTCTTGGCCGGTGATTAGCTCGTATGCCTCAATGTAGCGGCGGCCAGTCTCCACGCGAATTTCGTCCGGAATTGTCGGGATTTCGCCTTCGCCGCGGAACCCACGATCTGCCAACCACTCGCGCAAATATTCTTTATCAATTTTTTTCTGCTCTTCTCCGGCCTTCAATCTTTTTTCATATTCATTCGCAAACCAAAAACGAGAAGAATCCGGCGTGTGAATTTCATCAATCAAAATAATTTCGCCGCTTGGTGCAATTCCAAGCTCATATTTTGTATCAACCAAAATAATCCCCTGTTTGGCGCAAATCTCAACTCCGCGCTTATATAAAGCCAAAACTGCGCTAGATAAACGCTCCCATTGCTCCTTCGTCAAAATTCCGCGCTTCATTACTTCTTCTCCGCTCACCGATTCGTCATGCCCGCCGTGTTCCGCTTTTGTAGATGGCGTAATAATGGGATGATCCAGTTTCTGATTCTTCTTAAGCCCTTCCGGCAAAACATTTCCGCAAAAATTTCGCACGCCTTTTTCGTAGTTATACCAAGCCGAAGTCGTAGTAACGCCGGTGATGTATCCGCGAACAACCATTTCTACCATCAGCGGTTTGCACTCGTGGCCAACAACCACGTTCGGATCAGGAAATTCAATAACGTGATTTCCTATAATATCTTTTGTTTCTTCAAACCAAAATTTACTAATTTGGTTGAGAACTTGACCCTTAAAAGGGATCGTCGTGATAACGCGATCAAAAGCAGAAAGCCTGTCCGTTACAATTATCACGCGGTGATGAGCTTTTGTGTAATTGTCGCGCACTTTGCCCTCATATTTGTGTCCAAGACTCGGCAAATCCGTGCCCTTTAAAGTGTACGCCAGTTGTGCCTGTAGTTGTTGCGGTGTAATCATGACCCGATTTTATCAGCCTTTCCGGCAAAACTCCAAGCCATCTCAAATATGGAGCGTTGTGTTTCCGCCAGTGCCTTACTTTCAATGATTACGCCGAAAATGGGCTTGATGAAGGAAACCATGGAGATTTTATTGTCGTAAATGTTGATTTCGTTGTTGAATGGCAGTTTTTTTGGATCAATAAGGCGAATTTCGCGGTGAAATTTGGGATCTTCGGCCTGCACGCGTCGTCCGCCGTCGTCGTCCGGAGCAATGCCACGCAGCCAGATTTTTTTTTCGGCGCGTTTTGCCACATATTCGCTGTCATAATTTGGCCAGTGGTCACGAATTTCTTGCGAATTTGCGTAATTCAATATTTCCGTTTTTGCCGAAAGCGTATCTTCGTAAATTGCCTTTACGCCTTCCAGTTCCTCAAAAAACCGCACGCTTGGGCGATGACCCGTGTTGTTTGCCAGCGCCTTCAAATTTGGAACCACGGCTTCAAGCTCTTTCACGTGCTGTTTTTCACGTGCCAAAAGCAGTCGCGGATCGGTTGGCATATATATGTGAACGCCGCCACTGCCTTCTATTTGCGTAACAAAACCGCGCTTTTTCATCCCTTCAATTATGTAATAAATGGATGCTCTATTGACGCCGGAGGCGCGGGCGATTTCCAAAATGCTGCCTTTGCCAAGTTCGAGCAGCGCCAAATAAACGGCCGCTTCTTTGGGCTCAAACCCCAAATTCGTAAGAACATGATTTAAATCGTCTTTCAAGGCAATTGTGGTGTAAAATTTTTCAACACAATTGTAAGGCAAAGCGTTTTTAAAGGCAACGTGCAAAGAAGTGAACCTGTTGTTTAAAGTCTAAACACTTTTTTTGGCTTGATGCTTTACCCTTGCGGGGCACACCACATTTGAATAACTTGGTGGCGTTTAATCCTTAATTCAAAACTATGACGGAACCATTTACTCCAACACCGCGGCTAAAAGACTCCGCGACTTTTCGCACAATAAGTTATAGCGAATTGGAAGAACGAAATCTGAGAATAAAAAGAGGGCGTGAGGCTGGAAAAACAAGTGATGAGTTCGCAATGGAACTGAGGAGTGAGATAACGAATGACGATGGTGTGAAGGCTTTAATCGTGTGTTTTTCTGATTTGGAAGGCAAATTCCATATGCTCGATTATAATAAAAAATACGTTTTGGAATCGGAGAATAATTTAACGTTTGACGGATCGTCTATTCGCGGTTTTTCCACGCAAAACACATCGGATTTGCGCTTAAAACTGGACTGGACAACCTTCCGCTGGTTGCCGGCAGATATTTTTGGTGCCGGAAAAGTTTTGGTTTTTGCCGATGTATATGACCAGGATGGCACGCCATATACCAGCGATTACCGCGTTGTCTTGAAGAAATTTACCGAAGAACTGGGGAGGCAGGGCATGACCGTGAACGTAGCGCCGGAAATTGAGGGATTTTTACTCAGCGGAGAAGATTCAGAACAGCATTTTGACGACAAAATTGGATTTAAATTGGCATCGGAAGGCGGATATTTTAATGTTTTGCCGCAAGATAAGTTGCGCCAGTTTATTGATCGCTTGGCGGAGGCTACACGCTCGATGGCTTTTGAAAATGAGAAAGATCATCCGGAAGTTGCGCCGTCGCAGTTTGAAACGAATTATAAATATACCGAAGTTTTGCACGCCGCCGATTACGTTCAGCTTTATAAAGTTTTGGCTCGCCAAATCGCAAAAACTTTTGGTTACACAGCCTGTTTTTTGCCAAAACCGATTCCGGGGATCAATGGCAGCGGCATGCACAGCAATATTTCGATAAACCAAAATGGCAGAAATATTTTTTACGAAGCCGGCGGAAAAGATAATTTGTCAGAGAAGGCGCATAAGTTTTTGACGGGCGTTTTGCATTATGGAAATGACATTTGCCTGGTTTTAAATTCCAGCGTGAATGCTTATCGCAGGTTGGATCCGCATTTTGAAGCTCCGAATGAAATAAAAGTTTCGGCGTCGGATCGTGGTTCGATGATTAGAATTCCGATTGGCAACGAAAAGTCCGCGCGCATTGAAGTTCGCACTGTGGCGCCGGACGCAAATCCGTATCTTACGTTTTATATGATTCTTAAAGCCGGTTTTAGAGGAGTAGAGGCGGACGAACAGATTTTTGCCGGATATCGCGACGTGTTTAATGGGTCGGTAAAAAAACTTCCTGGAACCATTTATGAAGCGTTGGCATATTTCCGCGCCAGTGATTTTGCAAAAAATGTTATGGGTGAATTAAATCATCATAAATTTGCCGAACTTAAGGAATCCGCTGCGCACAGATGTCCGGCGGCGCTCGGCATCCGCGTAAAGAGCGGCGAAGTTTGGTATCACCATGAAGTTCGCAATCAGATTTTGTGGAATCAGTTTTAAATCGAAGGGGAATTTCTTGATAGAAATTCCCCTTCGCACATCCCCTAATATTGTTGTGCTGTAAAAAAGATTTCGCCTAGTTCCGAAAAAACGAATTGTGGAACCCACTAGACCCACAATTCGTTTTTTCTACACGCGCTTAATTTTTTTACAGCACCTTTTTAACTGCTATAATGCGGCCATATGACACAAATCACAAGCAAACTTGGCCAAGTTACAGCCGTGGTTGGCGCTCAGTGGGGTGACGAAGGAAAAGGCAAATTGGTGGATATTTTGGCCGAAAGCTACGACATTGTGGCGCGTGCCACCGGTGGTGCAAATGCCGGACACACCATTTATATTGGCGACAAGAAATTTGTTTTTCACCTTGTGCCTGCCGGAATGTTGCACCCGGGCAAGATTTGCGTGATGGGAAACGGAATGGTGGTGCACTTGCCTACTTTGCTTGAAGAGTTGGACGTTTTGATTAAGGCCGGAATTGAGGTTTCCGGAAGGCTCTTTTTGTCTGATCGCGCGCATTTGGTTTTTGAATATCACAAAATTGTGGACAAAATGCAGGAAGAAATGAAGGGCGGCGCAAAAGTTGGCACGACCGGCCGCGGCATTGGGCCTGCATATAGCGATAAAACGTCTCGCATTGGAATTCGCGCCGGTGAGTTGTTGAATTTTGCGGAGTTCGAAAAACATTTTCGCCAGACTGTCGGAATGCTCCAAAAAATGTACTCTTTTAATTATGATATAGACGCGGAACTTGCGCAGATTAAGAAAATTTTGCCGCAGATCCTGCCTTTGATTATGGATTCTTCGTTCATGCTGGATAATGCGCTCAAAGCTGGAAAAACAATTTTGATGGAAGGTGCGAATGGCGTTTTATTGGACATTGATCATGGCACTTATCCATTTGTGACTTCTTCAAACGCGTCTCTCGGCGGAATTTTGGCCGGCAGCGGCGTTGCGCCAAGCAAATTAAAGAGCGCAATTGGAATTATGAAAGCGTATTTTACTCGCGTTGGCAGCGGGTCTTTTCCAACGGAACTGGACAACGAACTTGGCGAAAGCATTCGCAAAGCCGGCGCTGAATTTGGCGCAACCACGGGTCGTCCGCGCAGATGCGGCTGGTTTGACGCTGTAGCCGCTCGATATTCCCAAAGAATCAACGGCTACACGGCAATAAATCTCACAAAGGTTGATGTGCTAAATTCCCTACCCTCAATAAAAATCGGCATCGCGTATAAATGCGCCGACGGCAAACGTCTCACAGAATTCCCCGCAGATCTTTCACTTTTGGACAAATGCGAAATTGAGTATGAAGAAATGCCAGGTTGGCAGGCAGATACTTCCGCGGCAAAAACTTTTGAAGACCTGCCGGAAAACTGCAAAAAATACATTCAGCGCTTGGAGCAGTTAGTTGGCTGCCCGATAATGTTTATAGGCACAGGCCGAAGTCGGGAGAAGATGATTGTAAGGTTTTAACGCCTATACCCTCACGTACGCCGCCTTATTCTTTTTGTAATCGGGTTTCATTGCAGCCCAAGTTTCTTTTAGTTGTTTGACTATGAGCCGATTACTCTCTTTTTGCATTATTTTCTCAGCCTTACCTTTAAAAACTTTTGCGGTGAAATTCCCGGGACTTAAGTTCTCGATTTCGTTGCATACCTCAACCACTTTCTCAAACTCAGATTTATCAAAAAGATCGTTCATCCGTAAAATGCTCTCATTCAAATCCATTCGTTGACTAACTTCACTGCGCTGGGAAAGGTGGCTTTTTATTTGAGTCTGGAGCTGTTTAACGCGTGCATTTTCTGGGTCAATGCTCAGTAGTGTATTCAAGAATTCCAATGCTCTTTCAAAATCCGAGCCTTCGATTAGGCGATTATTTTCTCTCAAATTCTTATCTACGAGCGCCTCTTTTGCTTCTTTCAGGTGGCGTTTTGCTTTCTCATTCAATGGATCCATACTCAAAACTTCGTTGCATGCTTGAATCATGTCTGGATAACGTTCATCCATCCTTAATTTTGCGAGTGCTTCCTCAAAGTTTTCAATGAAACTTTCTTTTTGCCTGGATCTTTGTTTTTCCACTTTAGAAGCCAGTTTCATCATGAGTGAACGAAGGCGCTTGTGATTTGGAGCGTATGCGGCTAGCTTTTCATATATTTTTGCGAGTTCGTCATATTTGGCTTCGTCCCACAGATGCATGGTTGCGTCCAAGTCCGCATTTACGCGTCGTTCATTGTCCTCAATGATCAAATCTTGGACTTTTTGCAGGTAGTCGTGGAGCGTTTTATCGTAAGGATTAACTTTCAAAAGTTCTTGGCACACGTTTAGCGCAGCCTGTAGGTTGTGCTGCTTCACGAGATCTTCGACGATTTTTAGGCCTTCTTTGATGTATTGCTCAGGTGTTTGCATTAGAATATTATAACATATTTTTCTTGTCTTTGCAGAATATTTTTTTCGCCCAAAGGACTGCAATCGCTCGGCCAGATGGGCGGTCTTTTTTATCCTTGAAAATCACCGAGTTGAGAATTTATTTTTTCGAGTTTTTCTTTAGCAATTCGCAATTTATCTTTTTCTGTCGCCACAATTTCACGCGGAGCGCGGGCAGCAAAATTTGGATTTTCCAATTTTGCCTCCATGGAGGTGATGTACTTCTCTAAATCTTTTTTTTCTTCGGTCAGGCGCGCGGTTTCGGCCTTCACATCAATCAAATCTGCAAGCGGCAGAATTATTTCAACGCCGTCATTTGTATAATGAGTGAGCGACGGATGGATCTTTTGAGATTTTTCCAGAATTTCAAGTTCGCTAAGGCGAGCCAAGCGCATAATCGGCTCGCGTTTTTCTTCCAAAAGCTCTTTCCACTTTGCGCTCGCCAAAATTGCGCGAATTTTTTTTGCCGGCTCAATTTTGCTTTCTTGCCGCAAGTTACGAATCGCCGTGACGGCATCCACCATCACCGACATAGTTTTTGCATCTTTTGTGAAAATAAAACTTTTATCTACCGTCGGGAATTTCTCTCCAATCAGCATATTTTTTTCGCCTATCTGTTCCCAAATAGCCTCGGTAACGAACGGCACAAATGGGTGCAGTAAAGCCAGAATCGTCTTTAAAACGTAAGACAAAACCGACAGATTTTGCTGTTCGCCTTTTGAAATTTCCAAATACCAAGCGCAGTAATCGTCCCAAGTGAAGTTGTAAATTTTTGTGCCTGCGTCAGAAAAACGGAAATTCTCGATGTCGTCAGTGACTTCTTTTATGAGTTCTTGCGTGCGGGTTAAAATCCATTTGTCCGCGAGAGTTTTCGCTGCCAGGCTGAGCCGCAGTCCCGCCTCAGCGGGATCCCCCGCTAAGCGGGGCGACGAGGCTAAGCAATCAACGCGTCCGCAGGACGCATCCTTCTGCATTAACGCGTACCTGGCCGCATTCCAAATTTTATTCACAAAGTTCCGGTAGTTCGCGATTTTCTCTTCATAAAGCCGAATATCGTTGCCAGGCGTACTGCCGATCACCATAGAAAGCCGCAGTGCGTCGGCGCCGTATTTATCAATCATGTCGAGCGGATCAATGCACGTTTTTGGGTCGGATTTGCTCATTTTTTTGCCTTCACGAGTGCGCACCAGGCCGTGCAAATAAACTTTCTCAAACGGAACTTGATCCAGCGCATAAGTCGTCATAAGAATCATGCGGGCAATCCAGAAAAACAGGATGTCGTAGCCTGTTTCCAGCACGCTCGTCGGGTGAAAAAAATCCAAGTCGGCAGTTTTTTCCGGCCAGCCGAGAGTGGAAAAAGTCCAAAGTCCGGAGGAGAACCACGTGTCGAGTGTGTCGTTATCTTGCCTCAAATTATTAGAGCCACATTTTGTGCACTTGATTGGCGATTCCCCGCTAACCATCACCTCGCCACACTTCTCGCAATACCAGACCGGAATCCTGTGTCCAAACCAAATTTGGCGCGAAATACACCAATCGTGCAGGTTTTCCATCCAGTGGAAATATGTTTTTTCAAAGCGCTCCGGTACAATTTTAACTTTGCCATTCTTAACAACTTCGAGCGCCATGTCTTTGAGCGACTTCCCTGCTCTGAACTTTTTATCTACGTCTATGAACCACTGATCACTGACGAGAGGTTCGACGTGCGTGCCGCAGCGATAGCAGAGCGAAACATTGTGGACATATTTATCGTCAATTTTTTCAACCAAACCTTTTTCTTCCAGTTTTTTCACAATTCCTTCGCGCGCTTTTCGCGCATTTTGTCCCGCAAACTCACCGGCAGCAGAAGTCAAATCCCCTTTTTCATCAATGATCTGTACGATTTCGAGCCCGTGACGCTGCGCCAATTCAAAATCCACAAAATCGTGGGCTGGAGTGATGGTCATCGCACCAGTTCCAAACTTTGGATCAGCGCTTTTGTCAGCCAAAACTCGAGCTTTCACAGTTCCCTCTATCCACGGGACCTCCATCTCTTTCCCAATATATTTTTTGTAACGCTTGTCGTCGGGATGCACCACGATCACCTTGTCCAAAAATTTGGTTTCTGGACGTGCTGTGCCAATCACAAACGGCCCATATTTAAAATAATAAAATTTCGCTTTTTCTTCCTTGTAAGTAACTTCATCATCAGCCAAAGTTGAGCTGCAGCGTGGACACCAGTTAACAATTCTGTGTCCGCGATAAATTAATCCGTCCTTGTACATTCGGACAAAAACCTCGCGCACTGCCCGTGAAAGCTGTTCATCCAGCGTGTATCTCTCACGCGTCCAGTCGCAGGAGGATCCCATTTTTCGTATTTGGTTGCGAATAGTGCTGCGCGAACCGGCCACGAATTTTTCCACTCGTTCCAGAAATTTTTCACGTCCAAGTTTTTGCCGCGTCAACCCCTCCTCCGCAATTAATTTCTCAACTTTATTCTGTGTCGCAATGCCAGCATGATCTGTGCCCGGCACCCACAGCGCGGCGTCGCCCTTCATGCGATGGTAGCGCACCATAATGTCTTCAAGAGCCAGCATCACGGCATGCCCAAGATGCAGCGTGCCCGTGGCATTCGGCGGCGGCATCATAATAGTAAACGGCTTTTTGCCCTTTTCTGCTTTTGGCGAAAAGAGTCCGGACTGCTCCCACTTCTTATATATAAGGTCTTCGTATTGTTTGGCCTGGTAAGCTTTTTCGAGTTCCACAGCGAACATTATACCAGAGAGATATATTTAAGAACCACTTGCCTTTCGGCGGTTCTTCCCCTATTCTTACCGCGCTTTTATCTTAGTCACTTTCCGGATCGTCCCATCCTGCCCCGCTAAGCGGGGTTTAAAGGGGCGAAGCGAACGAAAGTGGCGCTAACCCCAAGGATCTATGAAAAACGACAAAAAAATGCTGGAGGAGTTGCTCCAAGCCGCCTGCCATTTTGGCCACAAAGTTTCGAAGTGGAACCCGAAAATGAGTACTTACATTTACAGCAAACGTGACGGTGTACATATTTTTGACCTTACAAAAACTGCAACTGCGCTTGATAAGGCAATGGCCTTTTTGACCGAAACATCCGCTTCCGGCAAAGAAATCTTGATAGTTTCCACAAAACTTCATGCTACAAAATTGGTACAAGAGGCCGCAATTCGCTGCGGCTGCCCTTTTGTCACCCAGAAATGGATGCCGGGTCTTCTCACTAACTTTGATACCATTCGCAAGAGAATCAAATATTTCCGCGATTTAAAAGAACAGAAAGCCAAAGGTGAATGGGAGAAATACACCAAAAAAGAACGCGTGGAATTGGGTCGCGTACTTGAAAAGTTGGAAGATGCTTTCTCCGGCGTGGAAAACATGCTCCGCATGCCGGAAGTTGTGATCGTTTTAGATAGTGTTCGCGATGTTCTTGCTCTGCGCGAGGCTCGAAAACTAAAACTTGCAACTGTAGGCATTTGCGATTCAAACGCTGATCCAGACCTGCTCGCTTACCCAATCCCTGGCAATGACGATGCCATCAAATCTCTGCGGTACTTCGTTGGCAAGCTCTCCGGCGCAATAGAAGAAGGCAAAAAGCAGGTTGCACGAGTTCAACAGGCTCCTCGAGAAAAGGTAAAACCTGTCGCTTCCCAGCAGACCACTCCTGTGGTACAATAGACGTAGTAATTTTTCACAGAAGCACTTATGGCTGAGCAGGCTAATGTTCCAACAATCCCGTCGGCAACTACACCAACTGCTGCACCGAATCCAACTCAAGTTCCGACACCCTCTGGATCTGCAGACAACGACGAAAAGTTTTTTGCTGCACTTGGTTATTTTGGCCCTTTGTTTGTGATTCCACTCTTGGTTAAGCCAAAAAGCCAATACTGTAAATTTCACGCAAAACAAAGTATTGCGCTTTTTATTATCTCCATCTTGGTACTCATCGTTTTGGCTTCAGTCCCAATGATTGGATCGCTTCTGACTCTCACTCTTTTTGCAGTTTACGTTTTAGCAATTTATCAGTCATACCAAGGTAAGGCTTGGGCAATTCCGATTGTTTCTGTATTTGCCGGAAAAATTGATCTGAACGCCCTATATGAGAAATCTGGATTGGCGGTGAGTAATATATCTGGTTTAAAGGATAAAGCAGCAGGTTTGGCAGATAAAGCCACTCAGGCGGCTCAAAATCTGGGTAAACAGGAGGAAAAACCAGGTGAGCCCACACAAAAGGCTTGATATTTTTAGGCAGATCCTCTAAAAGGAATAGGTGTGTTTTTAACGAAATACTATAATAGTGCCTTAATCACCTAACATTATATTTATATGGATAATAGAAGCGAATTCCTGGGTGGGTTACAAACATTGGGAGGTATAGCACGTCGAGCCGCCGATGAGAGGTTCCCACGAACAGAAACACCATTTGATCCAGAAGCATCAATGTATGGCGTAGACTATCCACGGCGAATAGGAACTGTCACTCCAGGAGCAGTTCAGGGTGATACGCAGGCTCAATTAGCATGTGCTATTGATCAAGCCGATGGAGAACCAGAGACCGAGCCGCCTACGACTGCCTGAGGACATGCAACCATGAGTAAGCCATATGATGAAGTCTCCAAAGACGGTGACCCAGACGTTACTTTTAACCTGGAGCCGCCGGCATCGTTTTTAACAATTTCCGGAAATAATATAGTTACTGTTGCAAATCATTTTAAGGCCTAAATTTCTCTTGACCCTGAGACCCAAAACAATTAAAGTCCTTCTGCATGGCAGTTACAGCTGAACAAATCAAGATGCTCCGCGAGAAAACAGGCGTTTCCATGCAGTCCTGCAAAAAGGCGCTGGAAGAATGTGGCGGAGACGAAAATAAGGCGATAGATTTGTTACGCAAAAAGGGCGAAGCCAAGGCGGTAGAGCGCAGTGAACGTTCAACAAGCCAAGGAATAGTCGTTTCTTATATTCACGGCAATAATAAGCTTGGAGTTCTGCTTCAGCTTGGGTGTGAAACCGATTTCGTGGCTCGTAATCCGGATTTTCAAAATCTTGCAAAGGAAATTGCAATGCAGGTTGCTGCAATGAATCCGCTCGTGATTTCTGCATCTGATGTTTTGCCGGAATTGGTGGAAAAAGAACGCGAAATTTGGAAAGCGCAGTTGGCCAAAGAAGGTAAACCAGAGAAGATGTGGGACAAAATTATGGAAGGCAAAGAAAAGAAGTTTAGGGAGGAACTAGCTCTCCTCACTCAGCCGTTTGTAAAGAATCCTGAAATTACAATTGAAAAGTTGGTTTCTGACGCGATGTTGAGAATTGGCGAGAACATCAAGATCGTAAGGTTTACAAGATACGGTATATAGCATGCCAAATATAGACGCAGTCTTAAAAGACTTGAGCTCGGGAAAAATGATAATCCTTTCCGACGATGAGGATCGAGAAAACGAGGGCGATCTGGTTTTTGCTGCGGAATTTGTAACTCCGGAAAAAATTGCCTTTATGGCGAAGTTTGGGCGAGGGCTCATTTGCGCACCGCTTACAGCTGCTCGCGCAAAAGAGCTGGATTTGAATTTAATGGAACAAAAGAATACCGCTACGCATCAATGCAATTTTACCGTTAGTGTTGACGCAAAGCGCGGTGTAAAAACCGGAATCTCTGCGGAAGATAGAACGGCGACTATTAAAGCGCTTGTGGATAAGCGCACGAAGTCGGCTGACTTGGCGAGGCCTGGGCACGTTTTCCCTTTAGTGGCGCGGGAGGGCGGCGTTTTGGTTAGATCTGGACATACGGAAGGTTCACTCGATTTAATAAAGATGGCCGAACTAAAAGAAGTGGCCGTAATTTGTGAAATTATGGGCGATGACGGCAAAATGCTTTCGGGGAGACTACTTAAGAATTTTGCAAATGAACACGACATTAAAATAATTTCAATACAAGAGCTAATTGCGCATCGTCGCAAGAAAGAAAAACTCGTGACATGCGAAGTGGAGACAAAATTACCAACTATTTACGGCGATTTTAAAGCTTTTGTATATAAGTCGGAGGTGGACGCTAAAGAGCATATAGCGCTTGTAAAAGGCAAAATCTCGTCTAAGCCAACTCTTGTAAGGGTTCATAGCGAATGCATAACGGGAGAAGTTTTTGGCTCGGTGCGCTGCGATTGCCAACGTCAATTGAAGCAGGCTCTTTGCCAAATTGCACATGCTGGTAGCGGCGTTTTTTTGTATATGAGGCAAGAGGGTCGCGGGATAGGACTCATTAATAAATTAAAGGCATATAATTTGCAGGACAAAGGTTACGACACTGTGGAGGCAAATAAAAAACTGGGGTTCAAGGCTGACTTGCGCGAATATGGAATCGGCGCTCAAATACTAGTTGATTTGGGACTCCGCGATATTCGGCTTATGACGAATAATCCGCAAAAGATAATCGGACTTGAAGGCTATGGGCTGCGTATAATTGAGAGAGTACCGATTGAGATTGAGCCAATTTCTGCCGGAGATAAAAAATATATGCGCACAAAGAAGACCAAGATGGGGCATTTGTTTTCAACGCTGTAGATTATGAAGTTTTCCAAGCAAGATGAGGAATTTATGGAGCGCGCCATTGAGTTGGCGCGGCGTGGCGGATCTTTTGTTTCGCCAAATCCTATGGTAGGCGCAGTTCTTGTGAAAAATGGGAAAATTATTGCCGAAGGATGGCACAAGGAATTCGGAGGAGATCATGCGGAGATTGTGGCACTCAGACAACTCAAGAAAGCCTCGGCAAAAGGGACTACCCTCTATGTGAATTTGGAGCCGTGCGCGCATTTTGGTAAAACCCCGCCGTGTGTGGATAAAATTATAGCGGCAGGGATTAAAAAGGTTGTAGTGGCAATGAAAGATCCCAATCCTCTGGTATGCGGACGCGGAATTGCCGCTTTAAAAAGAGCCGGAATAAAGACAGAATTCGGTTGTTTGCAGGCTCAAGCTCAAAAATTAAATGAAAAATTTATAAAATGGATTTCAAAGGGTGTGCCATTTGTGGCAATGAAAGTTGCAATGACACTCGATGGCAAAATAGCCACGCGAACCGGCGATTCAAAATGGATAACTTCGGAAAAATCACGTGCTTTTGTGCATGAACTACGCGATTCTTATGATGCCATATTGGTCGGAGTAAATACGGTTATAAAAGATAATCCAACCCTCTCAGGCTCAAAAAAAGAGCCGCTTAGAATAGTTTTGGATTCTCATCTTTGCACACCTCTAAACTCAAAAGTTTTGCGTGACAAATATGTTCTAATAATTACAACCGATAGCGTTTCAAAATCAAAAATTGATGAATTTAAGCGACGAGGATTTGGACTCAAAGTTTTTAGTAAAAAAATCCTAATAACTCCCCTTCTTCGTTTCCTTGGCAAGCTTGGCATAAGCAGCTTGTTTGTAGAAGGAGGTTCGGAAATATTTGGTTCTTTCATAGATTCAAAATCGGTAGATAAATTCTATTGGTTCGTGGCACCAAAGCTCATCGGAGGCAAAAATGCAAAACCGGCGGTGGGTGGCAAAGGTGTCAATTTAATTAAAAACGCAATACATCTAAAGCATTGGGAAGTAAGGCAAATTGGCGCGGACATTCTTATAACTACTAATCCTTAGCGTCTTCACGCGCCGGTGGGCATTCGTCATTGTAAGATTCCAACCCGTAGATATGTAGGAGAGATACGAGGGCTGCAAGCACCATTGGAGCCATAATGGCGCCTTTTAACCCAAAAATCATAAGTCCACCGACAACAACCAGAAATGTCGCCAGAGGATAAGTGTTTGCCTGTCTCGAAATAACAATTGGCTTGATAAAATTATCCATTGAGGCAACAATTGCGCCGCCCCAAAGCAATAAACCTATGCCAGCGATATAATGGTGGCCGCTAAAAATTAAAAATATACCTGCTGGTAGCCAAACCAGAGCCGTGCCTCCAATTGGAAGCATTCCCAAAAACCCCATCACTGTACCCCAAAATATTGGATTGCCAACGCCTGCAATGGCGAGCCCAATTCCCCCAAGGAAACCTTGAACTATGGCCGTGAGAAAAATTCCATAGAGCATGGCCAATGAAACTTGTCGAAATTTATTGAAGATTTCACGACCATAAGGTGTCGGCAGCGGAATTATTTTTTCGAATGACTCGATAATGTATTTACCGTCTTTGAAAAAGAAATACATTGCAAATACGAGCAAGAAAAAACTCAAAATGAGCCAGGCTACACTTTTTAGTAAACTAGTGCTTTGCTCCACCAAAACTCCAGAGAAACTTTGTGCGCCTTGCGTAATGGAAGAAATCAAATCAACCGGCGGTATACCGATATATTTACTGGCTTTTGCTATTATTTCATTTAGGTTAACGGTGCGTATCCATTGGTCAAAACTTTGATAAGTGGAAACCGCTTCTTGAGAAAGAAGTAAGAAAAATACCACAAATATAATGCTGAAGATTATGCCGATGGAAAACGCCATTATGGCAGCAGCCACCCTTTTTCGATCCCTCACTTTTTTTAAAACCCAAGTGTATATAGGGTAAGTTCCGGTTACGAGTATTGCCGCAAGAACGAGGGTGGTAAGAAACGGCGACACTACGATTCCCAAAAAAACGAAGGAAACTATTATCGCAATGTGCAAAAAGTTAAATTGAAATTGCTTCATGGCTTAAATATACTGTCTTTGCACTTTAGAGTCCAACATGCCCCAAAATATACGAATACGCCGACCAGAATGGAACTTACAGTTTGTACAATGAGTTCAGGGTAGGTGTCAATCTCTCTAAAAATATACCCAAATGATGACTTGGCTAATTGTACTGCCAGTACCATTACTAAAGCGCCAATTATGAACTTAAAGATTTCTTTCCAGTCCAAAATAGCGGCGTTTAACCGCTTACTCAAAAAGACTATGAGCAAGGTTGCGTTGATTATGTTTGCGGTCGCGTTTGCAATCGCCAGGCCGTAGGTTTCTAGGTGAAATATTTTAGTAAGCACAACGCTGCCGACGATGTTTGAGACAACCGCTATGCAGCTGATTATAACCGGGGTTCTTGTGTTCTTCATCGCGTAAAACGCCCGCGCCAATAAAAAGACAAGGCCGCCAAAAGCAAGACCGCTGAGCAAAAAACCCATGGTATTTGCAGTTAGAATAGTGTCGCTCCAGTCAAATTTTCCGCGTCCAAGCAGCAATCTAACTATTTGAATGCGCAGGGCAAGCATGCCAAAAGTTAGAGGAATTAATAGAAATAAAATTCGGCGCGTGTTATTAAAAATTTCTTTTATGAATTCCGAAATTTTCTGCTCGGCCGCATATGCAGAAAGCGTGCCGAAACTCACGATGGCAACTGAAATTCCAATTAATCCCATCGGTAGGGTCTCCAAATTGGTCGCAAAATTGATTATTGTAATACTCCCGGCTGTGAGACCAGACGCTATAAACGTGTCTACTATCAGTGAAAGTTGAGTAACCGACATTCCAAAAATTCTGGGCAACGAAAGCATAATCATTTCTTTAATGCGGTTGCTCCAAATAACACGCGGAATCATGAACCTAAAGCCCGCACGCAGTATCCCTGGCAATTGAATGAGCATGTTGAGAGCCGCGCCAATAGAAACGCCAATCGCAACACCATAGACTCCATAATCTTTAGATAAAAATAAAATTCCGCCAATGATGCCGATATTATAAAAAATCGGTGCGAGAGAAAGCCCTAGAAATTTGTGAAAAGCATTCTGAATGCCACCGGCAATGCTCCCAATTGTGAAAAAGATCGGCGTGATAAGCATGATTCGAGTTAGTCCCACCGTGACGGCAAACTCCTCTGCCCCAAAACCCGGCACAAAAATCCGCACAATTTGAGGAGTAAAAATAAACATTAAAACGCTGATGCCGATTATAATTCCGCAAATCGCGTGCATTATCTCGTTTGCGAATTTAAAAGCGGAATCACGCCCGTCTTTTTTTAAAACTTCTACAAAAAGTGGCACAAATGCGGCAGAAAGCACCCCGTAAGAGAGCAGATTAAATAACAGATCAGGTAACCTGAAGGCCGCATAATATATATCCAGGTTATGAATTGCCGAAACTGCCGCCCTATTCACCCCGACGCCAAACTGAGCCGCAAGCATATTATCTCTCAGTAGCCCCAGCACTTTACTGATCAGAAACGAAAATCCCAACAAAATGATACCAGATCTCATAAGGTGTTTTACAGGTTAGCCTTTTTACTGTATAATTATATGAAATAAAAATCCAGTTAAGAAATAAAAATAAATATGGCAAACGGCGCAAACTCAATAGCGATAAAAAAATTTTCCATCTCATTACTGAGCAGGCTGTTTAAAATCAGTCCCTCTCAGTGGCCGCGCGTCACAGAATGTTGGCTTATAACTTTCTTTTTTAAAGTTGGATCCGCGGTTGGATGGACAATCGTAACCGCAGCGTTTGTCGCAAAATTTGGCATAGCATTTTTGCCGGCGCTGTTCATTGTAAACGCAATACTGATAATGTTTAGCACTTTTATTTTTGAGCGCTTCATTATGAGAATTAAGCGCGAAGTGCTGATGATTTTAATGATACTTATAGGCGCAATTTGTCTCTTTTTTGCTTCGTTCTTGTACGACAAATCGCCAATCATGTTTTTTCTCCTCGTTGTTGTGGCAGAATCAGTTTTCTTGGCGCAATTCAATGTTTTTATACCGATTTTGGTGGGTGATCGCTTTACTCCGCTTGAAAGCCAAACGACTTTTCCGTTTATAGAATCTGCGGAAACAATTGGAGGTATCATTGGAGGTATTTTGGTAGCCTTACTTGCGTCTACTGTGCACGTCGGCTGGTTCATGTATGTGTGGATTGCGTTCCTGTCATGCGTAATTGTCATTTTTATAATTACGAGTTACATGCGTACGCTGCCGCCTTTGCCGTTTAGGGTAAATGCATCGCCCAGAGAAAAAATGACAGATCAGATCAAACAGGTTTTCTTGGGTATTAAACAATTTCCATTTTTGAAAGGGCTGATAATGATAGTTTTACTGCAATGGGTTTTTATGAATGTATTGGAGTTCCAATATACAAAGGCTATTGAACAAAGTATTACTGGTACTCGTGAGGCTACGGTTGCATTGAAAATGAATGCAACACAGATGCAGGCCGCTGTTCTGACACCAGAGACAGCGATGACTCAGACAGTAAACACTAATTTGCCGTCGCCTCAAGCCGCACAGCAAACCGCCAGCATGACCACGCAGGAACAAAAGGCATTCACGCAGAAACTTGGTGCATGGAAGGGGTTATTTCATACCGGTGCATTGGTGGCGCAAGTGCTCTTAGCATCGCGTCTTATAACTTCACTTGGAGTCGTTGGTAGCTTGCTGCTACATCCGATTATTATGCTTATGAGCTTAATCGGCATGTTTCTGAAATTTGGTTTTGCATCTGCCGTAGTTTCAAAGATGAGTTTTGATGTCACAAATGTTGTGCACAAAAATGCTTATTTTAGCTCTCAATACGCGCTTCCCAAGAATATCCGTGATCAAGCCGCTGAATTCCTAGAAGGTATGGTGCGTCCGATGGGAACAATAGTCGGCATGTTATTCTTGCTGTTTTTTCAGATCTTCTTTGCCGGTAAGGATCTAAGCATGTGGATACACATCACTATGTTTGTGATAATGGCAGCGGTTTTAATTGCAACGATAAAACTTCAACCGAAATATACGCAGATTTCAAAGGAGCAGTTATTTTCGAATCTACCGTATCCGGATAAAATTAATGCGATAGAAATTTTGACTCAACGCGGCCACAAAAATTCTCCACAGATACTTGTGGATAAATTAAATGAAGCATTAGCTGAGCCCAAAAACGCCGGTGTTCTCGAATCCCCTTTTGTAAGAATAAAACTTTTGAATGCACTAGGCCAATTCCATGACTATCGTACATTGCCAGATATTTTGGATGCATTGGCGGATCCTGATTCCGAAGTGAGACTTGAAGCCGCACATGCCCTTATGAATTTTTATGACATTGGTGACAAATTCTACTCGCAGGCATTTTCGCGGTATCGCATGATAGAAATTCTCAAAGATATTTTCAAGAAAGAGAAATCTTCATCGGTTCGCGGCGCGATTATTCGCGTATTCTCACTGCTAAAACAATCCGATATAGTGCCGTTCCTGCTTGAAGTCTTAAAAGAAAATGAAAATGAGGCGCGTGCGGATTGTGTTTTTACAATCGGTCTATTCCATGATCCATACGCAGCTTATTACATACTCCCACATCTTTCGGATGAAAATCCGCGCGTACGCGCAAGCGCAATCGCAGCGCTTTGGCAATTTTCAAAATATAGGGCGAGGTTAGAAGTCCTGCTTAATGAAATGCTTGAAAGTTCCGTTCCTGAGGTTCTTAGGGCCGGCATGTTTGCACTTGGAGAAATAGGTCTGCCAAAAAAGCGAATTTTGCTGGATGCTATTAACCATGGAGACTCGGATATGCAATTGGAGGCTGCATTTTCGCTCACTAAGATGGGAGATCCAACCGGTTTTCAAATTTTGCTTGGTAAACTGCTATCTTTTTCACCGGAACAATTTGAATCTTTACGCAGGTTCTTTTATAGGCTCAAGCCAAAAGCACGCCGCATGGTGGAACACGTCTTGGTTGCCGCCATTTCCGATAAATTGAATAAAATAATGCGCGAAAAAGGCGAACAGTCGCTCGAAGAGATAGACGTGGATATTTTGGAAAAACTTCGCCGTCTTTATAAATTGCTCGATCAGCACGAAGAGCTCTTCGCAATAGAATCCGCATTAGCGGAAAAATTAAAAACTGTATAATAATACACATATGGCTCTACTCACATTAAAATTCGCAACAGATGTACGGGATGAAGACTACGAAGTCGTGGAATTCCACGGCGAACTAGATCAGTCAACCGTCAGTAACGCGGAAAAACAAGTTAATGAACTTTTGGAGAATTATAAGCGCAAGTATTTAATATTTGATCTTACTAATTTGAAATATATAAACAGTGAAGGTATAGGTTTTGTAGTTTCAACGCATGTACATCTGGTTAAAAAGACGCAAAGTTTAATTGTGTGCGGCATGAGGCCTAATGTGGAAGAGGTTTTTGCCGCCATGGGACTACCAAAGCTTTTTCAGGTCTTTAAAACGATTTCCGAAGCAATATCGTCAATAAAAAAATAAATATGGATCTTTTAAGTAGGAGTATGGCGTTTAGAACTTTTGTAACACTGCTTGTGGGGTTTGTTTTTATTGGCGTTATGAGTTACGCATCAGAATCGTACGTTCGCCAATATACTGCGCAGTATTTTGATGCGGTCGTATTTTTGGTGCTTTTTATATTTTCGTGTTTGGTTGTGTATTTCTTGATCCATCGTCCACTTGCAATTATTTTTCAACAGATGAAAGCGTTACTCACCGGTCGCCCTTACAAAAAAGTTTTTACACAGAAGATAGACGAAGTTGGTGTCTTGGCGCATTTTTTTAATAACGTCACAAAAAATCTGGAGAGAATTTCTTCTGACATTGAAGAAGGGCGTCGCATGTCAAAAGAACTTTCAGTTGGCAGTGACATCCAGCACAAGATTTTACCTACAGAAATGCCAGATATACAGGGACTTATGGTTTACGGAAAAACCAGGCCGGCTTCAGAAGTCGGTGGCGATAGTTTCGATGTCATGAAAGTCGGAGTCAATACTTTTGTTTACGTTGGCGATGTCACGGGTCACGGCTTACCTGCCGGTCTGATTATGGTTATGGTAAATACGCTCATTCGCACCTTTAGCGAAATTTATCAAAGTGGCTACGACATAATCGTGAATACGAACAGAATTTTGAAGCAGCGCATTGAACCGCGCAGGTTCATGACTTGCGTGCTGCTTAGATGGAACACTCAGGAACAAAAACTTTACTACACCGGTGCAGGTCATGAACATATACTCATTCACCACAATAAAACTGGCGAGTGCGAAGTGAGACAAACCGGCGGGATAGCACTTGGAATGGTTCCGGATGTCACAAAAATAATAAAGGAAGAAAGCCTTTCGTTTGAAGTCGGCGATATGGTGGTGCTTTATTCGGATGGCATCATTGAGGCAAAAGATATGCAGGGAGAAATGTTTGGGTTGGATAGGTTGCAGAAAATGGTTCAGCAATACGCCGGAGCATCTACTTGTGAAGAGCTTTTTGTGAATATTTCCAAAGAATTCGGCGCTTTTGTCGGTGAGCAAATCCAGGGCGATGACATAACTCTAATAGCGCTAAAAAGAACATAATTTGCCAAGCGGCCAAAATTACAGTATAGTTTATTCACAGTTTTATGGATCAATCAGGTAACATATCACGAGAAAAATTCGAGTCTTCCCAGAGTGCAGAAACCAAGAGGTCTTCAGAAGGAAGGGATAAGCCGCAAGCCGCAAAAGAGGTAAAGAAAGCCGCTTCGCGGATTTTGGAAGCTGGAGAATCTGCAGAAGGAGCGGAAGGAGTTGAACTTGGGGGAGAACGCGTTTCAGAAAGCGCGTCTGAAGATAAGAAACAAGCTCCGGCGGGCGGCGGTTCTAAATCCTACAGCTCTGATGAGATAGAGGCGATTCGTGCCAAATTGCTGGCCGCTCTACCGCCACAAGAGGTCATGATCAGGGAGATTAAGCGAAAACTTTACAGTGAGGAGAAGGTTTTGGCCAAAAGGATGAGTAAACTGCAGGGAAATGCTCACAAACACGCTTACGAATTGAACATAGTGGTGATGCAGCTGCGTAAAGTTAAGGATTTCTTCTCTATGCTTGCCCATGCCACGTATGAAATGGTAAAGCATCTGTGGCTCAAGATTGTTCATGGAGTCTAGTGAGTAAGGGCTAAATGTGGTATTCTCGCCCCGCCTTGAGGCCGAGCCGCAGTCCCGCCTCAGCGGGGCAACGAGGCTAAGGCATAGCGGGGGCAACCATGAAGCTAACTCAGTCTCAAAAAGAGCTAATAGAGCACATCAAACGTCTTAAGAAAGAGAAAAAGGCGATCATTTTGTGTCACAATTACCAGCGGCCAGAGATTTATGAAGTGGCTGATTTTATAGGTGATTCCCTGGAGCTTTGCAAAAAAGCTCGCGATACAAATGCGAAAATCATCGTTTTTTGCGGAGTTTATTTTATGGCTGAGAGTGCGGCGATTTTGAATCCAAAGATGAAGGTCATTATTCCATCCGTAGGTGCTGGATGTGCGCTTTCTGACATGATCACCGCTTCGGCGCTGCGAAAAGAAAGGAAAAAATATCCCGGCGCGGCCGTGGTCTGTTATGTTAATTCTAGTGCGGACGTAAAAGCCGAGTCGGATATATGTTGCACGTCTTCTAATGCGGTAGACGTTGTGCGTTCACTTCCAAATAAGAAAATTCTATTTGTGCCGGATAAAAATCTGGCTGCTTTCGTTGCGCGCCTAGTTCCTGAAAAAGAAATAATTCCTTGGGACGGATACTGCCCCATTCATCAAAGACTCACTCGTGAGCATTTGCTAGCCATAAAATCACAACATCCGAATGCAAAAGTAATAGCGCATCCTGAGTGCATAGATGAGGTGCGAGAAATGGCGGATTACGTCACTTCCACGAGCGGAATGATGAAAGTTGCGCGAGAGAGCGATGCAAAAGAATTTATATGTACCACCGAATGCGGCATGATTCAGCGGATGCAGCGCGAAATTACGGATAAAAAGTTTTATACACTTTGCAGCGTTTGCTTTAGTATGAAGAAAAATACGCTGGAAAATATTGAGCAATGTTTGATTGATGAAAAAGTTGAAGTTAAAGTACCCTCCACAATTCAAAAAAAAGCATACGCGGCTTTTGCTAGAATGTTTGATGTGGGCGCGGCGGCAAAGCAAGCGGCAAAGCAAAAAAGTGCCGCAAATCCTAAATTCAGCTGCTCATGAATTCTTTATATAAAAAATGGGTTAAACAATTCACTTTTGCCGAAATGGAAAAGGATTCGATTGGCGGCGATGTTACGACAGAAACCCTTTTTGCTGCAAAGGAAACCGGGTGCGCCAGCATTTTAGCGAAAGAGGCCGGCATTTTTGCCGGCCGGCAAGAAATAGAATTTTTCCTGAATGGACTAAAAAATGTCTCGTACGAATTTTTTAAGAAAGATGGAGAGAAGATTTCTGCCGGAGATGAAATCTTGCGAGTAAATGGGCACATTCGCACTCTGCTCAAGGCTGAGCGAATCATTTTGAATTTATTTGGCAGAATGAGCGGCGTGGCCACAAAAACACGTCAAATCGTGGATAAAATAAGAAATCCGCACGTTTTAATCACGCCGACTCGCAAGACGCTGTGGGGCATGCTGGACAAGCGCGCTTGTCTGCTTGGCGGCGGCGGTACGCACAGGTTTAACTTGAGTGATGCTGTACTTATAAAAGATAACCATCTGGATTTAATGGCGCGCGACATTTCTCTTGCACTTAGTCGTTTTAAAAAAATAAAACGCGCCCGTTTTCTAGAAATAGAAGTTGAAAATTTTGGTGAAGCAGTTCAGGCCGCCGAGGTACTGCAGAATTTCAAACTCCCATGCCTCATTATGTTAGACAATATGAAGCCGGTAGAAATTAAGCGCGTGATCTTGGAATTAAAAAAGCGCGATCATAAAAACATAAAAATTGAAGCCTCTGGCGAAATAAACGAAAAAAACGTAACCTTTTACGCCAAGGCCGGAGTTGATGTGATTTCAATGGGTTGCCTCACAAAAAACGCCAAGTCACTCGATTTCTCGATGGACGTGAAATAAAGACTTTATTTGCCTATCAGGTGCAAGTGTATGTGAAAAATAACCTGCCCCGCTTCTTTGCCCACATTAAATACTAGCTGGTAGCCTTTGCATGAGTGCTGCATTGCCAACTCTTTTGCGGTTTTGATCAAATGACCCATTAATTTCTCGTCGCCTTCTTCCAGATCTGCAATAGTTGGAATGTGTTTGCGCGGACAAAGCAGTAAATGCACTCGTGACTTTTGATTTATGTCTTTAAACACAGCGCAAATATCGTCCTCGTACACCATGTCGGACGGCAGTTTTTTGTTGATGATCTTGCAAAACAGACAATCTTCCACGAGGGAATTCTAGCACTCAGATACAATTAAGCAACAATCATCTTCTTGGCCTCATCCAGAGAGTAAACTGCGCGGCCAACTCTCACAAATTGCTGATTTTTCTGTAAGTTGAGGGAAATTGTGCCTTTCTTCACTTGTCTCTGTTTCAATACGCCTGCGATAATTTCTTGCTTTGTAAGAGGACTCTTTTTGCGGAGTAAATCTTCAATAACTTCCGCCACAGTCCCCTTCTTGTAACCCCATTCTTTGAGTCCATAAAGACCGCGGCCAACTAGAACAAAGTGTTCGTCGCGAATTAGTTCATTGTGAACGGCTTGAGTAGTAACGGCCTTTTTATCAAAAGCGGATTCTGTGATCTTATTGGCAATTTCCACGAAGTGGAGAGGTTTATTCTCCCTCTTAAGCACGATGTACGCCTTATCGCGGATTGATTTTGGATTGATATGCCTCCAGGTCATAAGTCCAACGCCTTCTTTAACTTTTTTAAATCGCATGTCTATGGCAAGGAGAGAGTTGATTGTATCCTTTTCAGTGACTTTGCTCCTTTCCTTCAATTGAGCTTCTATCTCCGCAATAATCTCACCATTTGCTACAACATCTTTTCTCTTTGAAAGTGCGCTATACGCAACTTCAATCATAACAGCAACGTCTTCTTCAGTAATATTTTTTGCTCTCCAGAATGGGAAAAATACGCCGTTCTTTTCGCAGAAGATAAAATCCGGGCTGATGGCCAAAGCCAACTTAATAATGTGACTATCAACTTCTGAGTCCGAATAAATGCGTTGTAGAATCTCACTCACTAATTCGTCCTCGACACAGAGTCCGCCATGAGCCGCAATAATTTCTTTTGAAAGTTTTGCAATTTCAGCGAGCTTTGTATTTTCGAGTGTTCTGCGTAGTTTGCCGAGCGCAATCTTTTCAATTTGGCGAATGCGTTCGCGAGTCACAGAAAAATGTTGGCCTATTTTTTCCAAAGTTTGTCTCGGCTCGTTATTCAAACTGAAGCGTTTGATGATTACTTCTTTTTCTTTTGGAGTTAGAACCAGAAAAATATCCTCAAGAATTTTTGAAAGGTCAATCTTTGGGGAGTTTGGAATTTGGCTGTTCATAAAGGTTAAAAGAGATTAAATGTATTTAATTTTTGAAGGCAACCATTAACTTATTCATTTTTGGTTAGGCAGTCAAGCAAGAAAGTTGTTAATTTCGCAATATTATCGTTCTTTCTATAAAGGAATATATTGTACTTATGTTTTTACAGGTTGTCAATAGGTTGTTTTATCCTTATTTTAAGGTTAAAATTATGAAATGGTATATTTTGGACGAGTGAAACATAAACCAAGTTTTAAAATAGAAAAAGAGTTGGTTAAAAAGGGATATACCGTGATTGGTGTAGATGAAGTAGGTTGCGGATGTCTTGCCGGGCCGGTTGTGGCAGCGGCCGTGCATTTGCCGCTTAATTCGCGAATTGGCGGAATAAACGACTCGAAATTATTAAAAGCAGAAAAGCGCGAAGAACTTTTTGAGCGACTTACAAAGCTTGGCGTTAGATTTGCTGTTGGTGCGGCGAGTCCGCAGGAAATTGATAAATTAAATATTCGTCGTGCCACGCTGCTTGCAATGCAGCGTGCAATTAACGCTTTTGTGGAGGTTGGCGCATCAGCTCGGGAAAGTTTTATTGCGTCGCCATCTTTTTTTGCGCTGGTTGATGCGTGGACAGTGCCGGGTATCGAAATCCCCCAGCGTGGCATAATTCACGGTGATCGAATCGTAAAGTCCATTGCCGCGGCTTCAATCATTGCAAAAGTAGTCCGCGATCGATTGATGCTGCTTTGGGACGCGGAATATGAGGGGTATTTCTTTGCCAAACACAAAGGCTACGGAACCGAGTTGCACAGGGCAGTCTTGAAAAAACTGGGGCAGACCCCGATACATCGAAAAACTTTCTTAAAAGGAACAATTGAGCTAAAATAACCCCATGTGTTGCCCAGGTGGCGGAATTGGTATACGCGCTAGCCTTAGGAGCTAGTGCCGAAAGGCTTGCGAGTTCGAGTCTCGCCCTGGGCACCATAGAAAACTACAATAAGGTTTCCGCATTCTTTCTGTCTTCTTCTTCCGCTTTTCTGATAAGAACTTTTTTAAACTTCTTTAATCTATCAAGTTTTTCCGACTTTCGAGCCAATTTCTCTTCTAATAAAAATAGATCGTTCATATTTTAAGGGTTAATAACCTTTTTTCGTTAAATATTCTTCAAGGAATTTATAATAATCTTCATATCCCCCCTTTCTTAGCTTATAGAATGCATTTAAATGAATTCGGGAATTTGGATAATCCCCAATATTATATAACAGAATCGCAAGGTTGAAATGCACTTCTGCATCATTCGGATTAATTGCCAATGCTCTTTCATAATGAAGTTTTGCTTCTTCTTTTTCCCCCATGGATTCCAGTAAAATCGCAAGACCGTCATGCGCGTCTGCATCATTCGGATCAATTTCCAATGCTTTTTCACGATGAAGTTTTGCTTCTTCTTTTCTTCCCATGGATTTCAGTAAATCTGCTCTTTCAAATACTAAAGCAGTTAATTCACTATCTGGAGTAACAAGATGAGGATTATTTTCCACTTTTCTAAATCCTGTTATCTTTTTTGGATAACTATCACCCTCTTCGTATTGAGCAAGATATTCTCCTTTATTGTCTTTCCAAAAGTGGTTGGCACGGGAATTTTCCCCGTATCCTTCCCCTCTCGCACATTCTTCAACTGAACGAATTTTTATGTCATAAGTATCCAGAACCAAGGGTAATCCATCCAGTTTCAAGACAGCATGCCCGACAGTAGTCAGATAATTGCCGATTTCAAGACTTTCATCCAGCGCTGTTTTTTGAAGAAGCAGAGTTGTCTCATCACAGTCAAAATCTCCGAATTCCGCTTCAATATCTCGTCCAATTATTAAATATCTATAAGCAAGACCTATTGCATATTCATATTTATCTTTTGGTTGTGATTTCTTCATACTTTCAAAATACTTTCTCGCTTCAGGGAAAGTGTTTGTCGGATTTAACACAAACGCCTCTTTTGTGTTAAATGGCACTCGTTCAATTTTCTTGAGAGTGACCTTGATGGTTTTCGTGAATTTATCATATTTCTTAAGTATGGCCTCTTTTTTGACGGGATCGTCCTGGTAATGCACAGCTATCACGAAATATGGCATGTATCCTTCATCCCGAAGGATTTTTAAAGTTTCTATTGCTTCATTGCTTTCCGGACTGCCAGCTTTTAGTGCAACAAAGGCATTGAGATCAAATCTTGTAAAATATTCTTTCACTTCCGCATCAACCTTTGCCTTATATTCCGGGGAAAGATATTGCAAAACCTGTGCCTTTGCCGCTAATAAAGGGATTTTTTCCGTTTTGGCATATTCTGCGATGGCTTCCAATATAAATTTGTCCGGATTCTTTGGGGAAGCCTCTCTGGCTATTCGCAAAACATCCCGGGCTTCGCTTTTCATCCTTTCATCTGCCCGATTTAAGTCATTAAAATTAAATTGCTGGGTTTCAACTTTTTTATCATGCGCAGCAGCAAGATCTTTAAGTTCTCCTAATTGACCATCTTCAAATGCCATAGTGATAATATAAGCTTCAGCACGCGTCCAGCACGATTCGCTTTATCATCTTGTATTTGCCGCGGAGTTTTCCAAATGCCACGACTTTGCCCACAAGCGCCTTTTTGAAATCTTTGAGTTTGATGTTATCCAACGGACTTATCCCGATTGTTGGCGTATTTAATCCGTAAATGGTTATTTCATAAACGTGAGCTCTTTTGCCGCGCGGCGGGTTTGGTCCATCATAACCCGGTCTCTTACTGGAATTTGAGAAATAATAAGTACCGTGAGGAGCGTTATTCGAGCTGCCGGAAAGCGCTCCATCAACAACGCTGCGCGTATCGGCCGGTATATTTGTCACCATCAAATGCACAAAACTTCTTGCGCTTGGGTTCTTATCTACCATCGTAATTGCATAAGACTGAATATTTTTCGCAGTTTCCTCATCAACTTGCCAATCAAGAGGTATTGAAATTCCATGGCCGCAATACGTGTTCTCATATGTATATTTGTCCGGAATCATGCCGTTTTTCTTAAACGCCGAGGAGGTGACGACGATTTTGTCATTTGGATCTTTCTTGAGAGCGGACAATGAAGTCTCCGCATAAAAAGTACTTAACAAAGGAACAATTGCGAATATGGCCAGAAGTTTTTTCAATTTCATAAAATTTGATTAAATTCGCCAAGATTTTACATCAATAATGGGGCAAGTGCTACAATAACAGATGCATGAGAGTCTTTATACGCGCAAAAGCGAGAGCAAAAATCAATGAGGTCGAGAAAATTGATTCGACCCATTTTAGAGTTTTTGTAAAAGAACCCGCAATCGGAGGTCGGGCAAACAAGGCAATCGAACGTGCGGTTGCGGAATATTTGGATATTGCCCCATCTTGCGTCTGCGTGATTTCCGGCCACACTTCAAAGCAAAAAGTGGTGGAAATTTTAGGTTGAATACCACCCCTTTGATTGGTAGAGTGGGTTCACCATGACTGATACTGCGATAGTGAAGAAGACCGAAAAGGAGGTGCGCAAAATGGATCAGATTCTGGAAAAGTTGAAGCGTGTTGAGCTTCAAGAATTTACGAATTATCTCCATTCGCCTTGGCGCATACTCTGGGCGAATTTCCTGGCGGGCACGGCACGCGGTCTTGGATTCATAATAGGGGTTGCGGTAGTGGTTACTGTCGTAGGTTTTATAGTTTCCAGAATACTCAGCCATATTCCAGTTGTCGGAGAATTTTTCCAAGCTGTAAATTTTTGGATCCAGCAGGCCATATCACAGTATAAAAAATAAGACTCCATGTCTTTTGTACATCTTCATAATCATACCCATTATTCCCTGTTGGATGGACTTTCGAAGCCCAAGGATTGTGTAAAAATTGCGCGTGAACAAGGCAGTCCTGCGATAGCAATCACTGATCACGGCGTGATGTATGGAGTGATAGAGTTTTATAAAGCCGCAAAAGAAGAGGGCATTAAGCCAATTTTGGGTTGCGAAATCTACACCGCGCCGGAAGGAAGATTAAAAAAGGAGGTCGGTACGCGCAATTATCACTTAACTTTGCTGTGCGAGACTACGGAGGGTTACGAGAATTTGATCCAGCTCGTGAGTAAAGCTCACCTGGAAGGGTTTTACTACAAACCGCGCATTGATCACGGACTGCTTAAAGTTTATTCCAAGGGCATTATTGCGCTTTCCGGCTGTTTGCAGGGCGAAGTGTCACAGGCAGTTTTGAGCGGGCAAGAAGATCGCGCCGCGGAGATTGTCAGAAAATATCAAGAAATTTTGGGCAAAGAAAATTTTTATTTGGAAGTTCAGGATCACCCTGAACTACAAAATCAGATTTTGGTGAATCAAGGCATGTATAGACTAGCTGCTGCCACCGGCGCGCGAGTTGTGGCAACAAACGACAACCATTATCCGCGCAAAACCGATAGAGACGTTCACGACATCTTAACTTGCATTCAAACGGGCAAAAAACTGAGCGATGCTGATCGGATGCATTACGTAGGCGATTATTCGATCAGAAGTCCGCAGGAAATGGCGAATGCGTTTAAAGAGCATCCGGAAGCCATCTCTGCGACAGTTGAAATCGCCGAGCGGTGCAATGTGGAGATCCAATTTAAGAGAAATTTAATCCCCCACTTCAATACGCCGGAAAATAAAAGTCCGGAGCAGTATTTGCACGAACTTTGCGAAGAAGGACTTAAAATTAGATTCGGCGAAAATATAACGCAAGAAATCCGCGACAGACTGAGTTATGAACTTGGTGTAATTCACCAGTCCGGTTTTGATGCATACTTTTTGATAGTTCATGACTTTGTCAGGTTTGCGAAAGAAAACGGTGTCATTGTGGGTCCCGGTCGTGGCTCTGCGGCCGGTTCGCTCGTCGCATACTCATTAAAGATTACAAACATTGATCCGCTTAAATATGGCCTTCTTTTTGAAAGATTTTTGAATCCGTCGCGCGTTTCTATGCCCGATATTGATATTGATTTTGATGATGCTCACAGAGATGAGGTTTTGGCTTATGTGGTGAATAAATATGGTCGAGACAAAGTTGCTCAAATTATTACTTTTGGAACGATGGCGCCGCGTGCCGCGGTTCGCGATGTTGGCCGCGTCATGGGTATCCCATATGGCGACGTGGATCACTTGGCCAAGTTGGTGCCACAGCCTATTCAGGGTCGCCATGTTCCAATAACAACTTCCATAAAAGAAGATCCGGAGCTGAAAAAAGCTTACGAAGAGGATCCAAAATTAAGATTGGTTTTGGATAATGCATCGCGCCTGGAAGGCACCGCTCGTCACGCTGGGACTCACGCCTGCGCCGTTGTTATTTCGCAGGAACCGCTAAGTAAGCACACACCGCTGCAACGTGCCACGAACGACGAAGATGGCGTGATTACGCAATATTCCATGAAGCCACTCGAAGATCTCGGGCTTCTTAAAATGGACTTCTTGGGTCTCAAAAATCTGACGATTATAAAGGATGCCATGCAGATAATAGAAAGAACCGTCGGGAATAAAATTGATCTGGAAGCATTGCCGCTCGACGATAAAAAGACTTTTCAACTGCTTGCGCGTGGCGATACCACAGGCGTGTTTCAGTTGGAATCTGCTGGTATGAAGCGCTATCTAAAAGAATTAAAACCGACCGAATTCAACGACATAATCGCCATGGTTTCGCTTTATCGTCCAGGTCCGATGGCTTGGATTCCGATGTACATAAAGGGCAAGCACGATGCGAGCACGGTTACATATTTGCACGAATCTTTCGAGCCGATTTTGAAAGAAACTTACGGCGTTGCAGTTTATCAGGAACAAATTTTGCAAATAGCCCGCGAGTTTGCAGGCTTTAGCCTTGGTGAAGCTGATATTTTGAGAAAAGCTGTGGGCAAGAAAGACCCGAAACTTTTGGCAGGCGAGTGTGAGAAATTTATAAATGGCGCAGTTAAACAGGGACATTCCAAGAAATTTGCTGAAAATGTTTTTGAAAAAGTCATTGAGCCGTTTGCGGCGTATGGCTTTAATAAATCACACGCGACTTGTTATGCCATGATCGCTTACCAAACGGCGTACTTAAAAGCGCATTATCCGGCAGCGCTTATGGCCGCATTACTTACCGCTGATTCCAGTAATGAAGATCGTGTTGTAATTGAAGTAAACGAGTGCGAATCAATGGGAATCGAAGTTTTGCCACCGTCGGTCAACGAATCTTTGGCTGATTTTACTGTGGTTTCGGACAGCAAAATCCGCTTTGGATTAAGTGCCATAAAAGGGCTTGGAGATCAGTCAATCGAAATGATAATAAAAGCGCGTCAAACCACAGAGCCGCAAGGTAAATTCACGAATTTGGAAAATTTCTTTAGGCGCGCGCCGGTAGAAATTTTAAATAAAAAATCAATTGAGGCTCTGGCATATAGCGGCGCATTGGATGATCTTGGCGAAAGAAAAGCAATTGCTTCGAGCTTGGATGAAATAGTTAGATTTGCAAAGTCAGTCCAGTCCACGGCATCTGACGGCCAAACCGACATTTTTGGAATGATGTCGCCGAGCGATCAAGTTGAAATGGCGGCTTTTACGCTCAATAAAGTTATTCCGTCCACTAAGCTCGAAAAACTTCAGTGGGAGAAAGAATATTTGGGGCTTTTCGTCTCCGGTCATCCGCTGCAAGGTCTCAAAAAATATATGTCAAAAAAAGCGTCACCGATTGGAGAGTTGAATGATAAATTCGCGGGAAAAACCGTTACGGTTGCAGGGCTCGTTGGGAAAGTTAAAAAAGTTTTAACCAAGAGTGGCGCATACATGGCTTATTTGACGCTTGAGGATCTGACAGGGCGCTTGGAAATAGTGATTTTTCCGAAAACTTTTGCGCAATTTGGTGCATCGCTGCGTGAAGGTCAAATTGCCATATTCACGGGCAGACTAGAAAAACGCAGAGATACTTTTCAGTTTATAGTTCAGTCGGTAAAAGAAATCTCGCTGGATTCCATGGTGAGCAAAGCCAAAGAAGCAGGTTTCTTTAATGAGAACGAAAAATATGTACGCATCATAAATGTCGTCGCGGAGGAGGAGGTAAAAGAGGAAGAGCCATTTGTGATAGAGCTCACGAAAAAATCAGACGCGACCGTGCTCCAACATTTAAAAGCACTGCTAATGGCAAATCGCGGAGCGCGTAAAGTGATTATAAAAATAAAATCCAAAGACACGACACAGGTAGTCAACGTACCTTTTGGCGTGGACATCAGTGCTGAAATGAGACAGAAGATAGGCGAAATAGCAAAATAGGTGCTTTTATGGTATTTTTCGAAGCGATGTATCGAACGCAAACTTGCAACGAACTTAGATCCGGGGACATAGGAAAAACCGTAACCCTAAGCGGATGGGTTAAGACGCGCAGAGATCATGGCGGGCTTATTTTTGTGGATTTGCGCGATCGCTACGGTCTAACTCAAATAGTCACGGATCCGGAGCACAACAAAGAGGCTCACGCGATTTTGAACGACGTGCGCCCTGAATACGTAATAAAAGTGAACGGAAAGGTTAGAGCTCGTCCGGAAGGAGGCGCAAATAAGAATCTTGCAACAGGCGATATAGAAGTGATTTGCAATGAAGTTGAAGTTTTGAATGAAGCAAAAACTCCGCCATTTGAAATTGATCGCGATGACGCTACAAACGAAGAACTGCGCCTTAAATATCGCTACTTGGATTTGCGCAAAGATCGTATGAAGCGCAATTTGGAGGTTCGCCACAAGACAATAAAATTCATTCGCGACTTTTTGGACGAAGAAAATTTTCTGGAGATAGAAACTCCGATTTTGATTAAAGGTACGCCAGAGGGAAGCCGAGAATATATTGTTCCTTCACGTTTGTACGCCGGCAAATTTTACGTTTTGCCACAGTCACCGCAGCAATTAAAGCAACTTTGCATGGTGGCCGGTCTGGATAAATATTTCCAAATTGCACGCTGTTTCCGCGATGAAGATCAGCGTGGTGATCGTCAACCGGAATTCACTCAATTGGATATCGAGATGTCTTTTGTAGAGGAGGACGATGTGATAAACCTGAACGAAGCGTTGATGATTAAACTGTGCGAAGAAATTGTTCCGCATAAAAAGATTCTCAAAAAACCTTTTCCGCGGATGACGTGGAAAGATGCAATGAATACCTACGGCTCAGATAAACCGGATGTTCGATTCGGCATGGAATTTGTGGATGGCGGTGAAATCTTTGCGCATAGCGGATTTAAAGTTTTTGCCGATGCGCTCAGTAAAGGCGGTTGTGTAAAAATGTTAAAAGTTGTGGGCGGCGGCAAATTTCCACGCAGCAAGATTGATCAACTCACGGATCTTGCAAAAATATATGGGGCAAAGGGTCTCGCATATATGAGTATGGAAAACGGCGAGATAAAGTCCCCTCTCCTAAAATTTTTGGGTAAAGAAGAAGTTGATGCGGTCAAAAATAAAACCGAAATGGCAAATGGCGATATCGTATTTTTTGCAGCCGACGAGTTCGTAACTGCCGCAACAAGTTTGGGACATGTTCGTTTAGCGTGTGCCGCAGAATTAAAACTTATAGATCCAAATGTTTTTGCATTTTTATGGGTAACGGATTTCCCTATGTTTGAATGGAGCAAAGAAGATAATTGTCTAACGGCCGCTCATCATCCTTTCTGTAGTGTGAAGGCGGAAGATGTTCCGCTTTTACAAAAAGACCCGTTAAAAGTTCGCGCCAAGGCATATGACTTTGTATTGAATGGCAACGAAGTCGGCGGCGGTTCTATAAGAATTCACAAACAAGATCTGCAATCCAAGATTTTTGATATTTTGAACATCTCGAGGGAAGACGTCAATCACAGATTTGGCCATATGTTAGAGGCATTTTCTTATGGAGCGCCTCCACACGGTGGAATCGCATGGGGTCTTGATCGTTTAGTTATGATTTTTTGCGACGAACCGAATATCCGCGAAGTTATTGCCTTTCCAAAAGATTCCCGCGCCCGCGATTTAATGCTAGATGCTCCGTCCGAACTTCCAAAGAAACAAATAGAAGAAGCTAATGTGCGCGTAAAAGCCTCCTAAGGACATACTGAAAAACATCCTTCCTGCTGCAATTTGCAAACTTCGGCTGCAAATTTCGCACAGCTCCTCGCCGTATCGGTATATGTCCCTAAGTTATTGGTAATTGCCTGATTTTCAGGTATCCTATTAATAGAGCATGATTTTCTTATACAGTCTTCTAAGCGTAGTCGGGTTCGTAATCCTTTTGCTCCTGATCTGGTGGTATATTCGCGTCCGCGCAAATATGGCGAAGTCTCTTAACATGGTCTTCTTAAAAGTCCTTATCCCTAAGAAGGAATCAAAAGATGATCGTGAAAAAGAAGGCGGTCAATATGCCGGCGAAAAAGATTTTAAGGAGGTTGTTGCCATAATGGGTCAGTTTTATGAGGCAATTCATGCCACTTATGAGTCCGATATAAAACATAAAATAATCGGCCAAGATTTTTTCTCGCTGGAATATGCGGTTTTCAATAACCAAATTTATCAGTACATTGTTTTGCCAAGGTCACTTGTATCCCTTTTTGAAAAACAAATTACCGGTTTTTATCCTGACGCTTATATTGAACAAGTCCAGGATTATAATGTTTTTAAACCAAATTCCAAGGTAGCGGCCTCTTATATGAAAATGGCAAAGGAGCCATTTTTTCCGCTGCGTACTTTTCAGCGCATGAGCCAAGATCCCATCAATACTGTCTGTAATGTACTTTCAAAATTGGGTCCTGATGAGGGCGGAGCGATTCAGATTATTATAAGGCCGGAAGCTGATGGCTGGCAGGATAAAGGACGCAAAAGAGCAGAAGAAATTTTTACGCACGCAAGTAAATTTCATTGGTGGAATCCAGTTTCATGGATCGGCACGATTTTTGGCATAGGCGTCCGTGGCGCGGAAGATTTAAAACAAAACATGGACACCAATAAAGGCGCAACTCGCACGACGCCGCTAACCGATGATCAGGTAAAAGCAATAGAAGAAAAGAATACCAAGAAGGGATATGAGGCGGTCATTAGAGTCATAACGGCTGCGCCGACTTACTATCAGGCTGCGCAACAATTGGCAAACGTGCGCAGTGCATTTGCACAGTATGGTACAACTGACAACAACTCTCTCGAAAAAACCAAATATCATTCGACGAAAGGGCTGGTTAATAATTTTATTTTGAGAACGCTCAAGCGCACATGGCTCATGAGGCTCACCCAAATGCCTATGATTTTGTCTTCCGATGAACTTGCGAGCGTTTTCCACTTTCCAAACATTCGTTTCAATCGCCAGTCTACGATTGCATGGCAGAACTTTAAAATTGCACCGGCGCCGGCGAATATCCCAGACGAAGGCATACTTCTTGGGCACAATTTATATCGCGGTCAATCAAGAGAAATTCGCATGAAGCGTGAAGATCGTTTTCGTCATTTCTATGTCATTGGTCAAACCGGTACTGGTAAGTCTTCTATTTTGCAGGTTATGATTCGCCAGGATTTAAAGAACGGCGACGGCCTCTGTGTAATTGATCCGCACGGTTCTCTTATAGAAGATATTCTTCCATTTATCCCGCGTGAAAGAGCTGATGACGTGATCTATTTCAATCCGGCCGATCTAGAACGCCCGATGGGGTTAAATTTGCTTGAAGCAAATACCGAAGAAGAAAAAGACATGGTTGCGCTCGATGCCATGAACATCATGATCAAGCTTTTTGATGAAGAAATATTTGGTCCACGCATTCAAGACTATTTCCGCAACGGCTGTCTAACTTTGATGGATGATCCGGAAGGTGGGGCTCTTACCGACATAGTGCGTCTTTTTACCGATGATGATTTTCAAAAATACAAAGTTACAAAGGTAAAAAATCCGATTGTTAAGTCATTCTGGATGCACCAAATGGCAAAAACTGGCGCCAGAGAAAAGCAAGAAATGATTCCGTACTTTGCCGCAAAATTCGGCGCATTCGTCACAAATGGCATGATGCGCAACATCATTGGCCAAGCAAAATCTGCCTTTGATTTCTTCAAAGTCATGCAGGAAGGAAAAATATTGCTTATGAATCTTGCAAAAGGTGAAACCGGTGAAATCAACAGCAAACTGCTTGGTCTTATAGCCGTTAGCAAGTTGCAAATGGCGGCACTCAAGAGGCAAAAGGTGGAAAAGAGCGAACGCCGTGACTTTTTCCTATACATTGATGAATTCCAAAACTATGTGACTGAAAGTATTGAAGTGATATTGTCCGAAGCTAGAAAATATCGCCTGGGCTTAAACATGGCGCATCAATACCTCGCTCAGCTAGAAGGTGGCGAAGCAAAGAAAGGTGCCAAAAAAGTAAGTTTGAAAGATGCTGTATTCGGTAACGTAGGTTCTATTATGTGCTACAAGATTGGTGCTCAAGATTCGGAGTACATGGGCAAAGAAATGGCACCTGTATTCTCAGATCAGGATTTGGTCAATTTGGACAAGTATAAGGCCTGCATGAAACTTTCCATAGATACTCAGCCAAGCCGACCTTTTAGCATTACACCGGTTAATCCATATACAGATAGTGGCGACAAGAACCTGGGTGAGGCTCTTAAACAGCTTTCCAGGTTAAAGTATGGCAGACCGCGTGAATATGTGAGTAGGGAAATTCTCAGGAGAATAGGGTCAGACATATAAGGGGTTAGGATAACTACAATATATCCATTAAGTCTGCCAATCCCAGTACAAGGCGTAGTGGGTCGTTTTGTGGTAAAATGGCCAGATATTAAATATGCAAAGACAAAAGATCATCAAACTTAGCAATCGTTGGAAACTGGTGTTTTGGCTCACATTGGCAATGCTTCTGATGTTTTCCGTAACACCAAGAGGTCATGCGCAGTCAGCATTCCCTTATGTTAAGGAATTTGTGATTTCCAGTTATTACACTCCCCTTCCTGGTCAGGCACATTATGTTACCGGAAGTTACGAGGGAGATGTGAGGCTAAACGGAGAAGGTGTGCATTCAGCCGATGGTTCCTTGGTTTACCCTGGAATGGCGGCTGCGCCAAAGATATATCCGTTTGGAACAAAAATGGAAATTCCCGGATTTGGCATTGTTGCAGTTCACGATCGTGGCGGTGCAATAAAAGGAAGCCGTCTCGACATTTGGGTAGGTAGCGGCGAAGAGGGACTCAGAAAAGCTCTTTATTGGGGCATGAGGACTCTTCCGGTAACTGTTTACGGCATAGATGAAAGCAAAAAAGAATCTGTAAATATTGAAGGGATGCCGCTGGCGAATATTTCCGAAGTTCCGCTAAGTACAAATTATTTTAGGGCTGATTTATCGCTTGGCGATGATGGAGACAACGTTCGTGAATTAAAAAGATTTCTAACAAAACTTGGATATTTGGGAGATACACATGAATCACCAATATATTTTGGTGAAGATACAAAAAAAGCGCTGATTAGATTTCAAGTGGAAGAGAAAGTAATTCCAAATGAATCTGATACCGGTGTCGGCAATTTTGGTCCACGATCCAGAGCGACTTTGGAGTCCATATTGGCTAGGAGAAAAAATAGCGAAATAAATTCACTTACACAGTCCACGTTAAAAAAAGGTGATACCGGAGACAGTGTGAAGTCTATGCAAGAACTTTTGAGTCAATATGGCTACGCTGCAGAAGTTAGTGGAAATTTTACCGATAATACTTTTGATGCGTTGGTGAGATTTCAGTTGGATTTTGGCGTGATTACCGGCAAAACCCAGGTCGGAGCTGGTTTTTATGGGCCAAAAACTCGGACTGCATTTGTGGATTTGATAACCGATGCCTATACGCCAGAAAACCTCTTTGCTCCGGCAAAAGAAGAATCAACCGTGGAACAAATAAAACTTACGTTCATGAAAGAATTGAAGTTTAAAGACAAAGGTGCGGAGGTCGCAACATTGCAAGAAGAACTCAAGCGTTTGCATTTTTTGGGTCTGGAACCAACCGGATATTTTGGAAAAACAACTGAACATGCGGTTTTTAAATTTCAACAGGCATTTAACATAGTGAAGGATGAAAAAACGCCGGGTTCGGGGTTAGTGGGACCAAAAACAATGGATGCCTTAAATGATATTGTTGCTCGTAGATCGAGCCAAAAAAAACTGGTTATAGAAACCACTGAGAAAAAGGAAATAATCACGTCTAGGATTGAAGATGAGAAATCGCTCGTATCTGGTGTTATGACGCCGAGTGCATTTGGAAATGATTTAATTTACGGTACGCGCGGTGGTGACATAGCCCGTTTGCAAGCTGTGCTAAAACGATTGGGCTTTTTCCCCGGCAAGATAACGACCGAATATTTTGGCGACATTACGAAGACTTCTGTGGTCACTTTTCAAAAGAGCCACGGACTGGATGAATCTGGAAATTTGGACGAAAGTACGCGCAAAATCTTGAATAAAATCGTGGCTGGAGCCTAAGGACATGCATGTCCCTAAAAAATCGGCTCCCCGATTTTCTCAAAAATTTCTTTTTCCAACTCAAAAACTTTACGGTTTAATATTTCGCTTTCTTCTTCAGTTCTTTTTATTATGTGAGCATTGCGAATGCGGCCATCTCGCAAGCGTTCTTCCAAAGTCACAATTTTGTCGTGCTTAACCCTTTTATCTGCATAATATAAGATTCTCTCTTCCCAAGATTTGAAACCGATCTTTATGTGAATAAAACGATGAGCGCGCACCACCTCGGCAATTTTAGAAAATCCCCTTTCTTCCAAAATCTGGGCTCCCGCATCTGCGTGATGAATACCTGCATATTTCTTTCGCAAGGCTTCCCAAACTTCCAAATCTTGTTGTGTAAAACCGCCTGGGAATTTTTCCGGATGAAAATGCCCAAAATCCACCACCCGCACCAAATCGTGAACCATTGCAGCTTGATACAGCAAATCCAAATCTATTTTCTCACCAGCCGCAATAAATTTCCCCCCAAGTTTAACAGCAAAAGTTGCAACGCCTTCGCAGTGCCTCATTACGTGACGCGGCACATGAAATTCCTCAATCAGCAATTTTAATTTCTCGGATATTCTCATCTATGTATTTAAAGTATATATCCTTTCTGGCTTTTAATCCCGTACATGAAGAAACGGCGTCAAAGAAGTCAGGCGAAATATTTTCAGCCCACTCAACCACCACAACACCATCACCGCGGCCAAACGCTTCAACCAAATCCTGAAAAAGCAATTCATCCGGTTTCGAAATTCTATAACAGTCAAAATGATAAAGCTTTTTTGTCCCAAAGTGCACGCGTTGGTAGGTAAAAGTGGGACTTTGTATCCTGCTTTTTATGCCCAGCCCTTTTGCCAGTCCGCGCACAAAGGTAGTTTTGCCACTCCCAAGGTCGCCAAACAGGCAAATTAAGCCGTTTTTTAGCCCTTTTCCGAGCTTTTCACCGAGCGCCAAGGTTTCTTCTTTAGATCTTGTCAGTATAGGCATTGAAAAAAGAACAATTTATGATATAATTATATGAAACACCAAAATACAATATATGGCAAATAAGAAATACAAAAACAATAAGGAATATTATGGAGATGATATCCCTGCAAAAGGGATTGGGGCTCATCACGAGTTTTTTCTTTTTGAGCCAAAGACGTTAGCCATAATCATAATTACTTCTGTACTTACCCTTTTAATAGCGTTTTTTGGTGAGAAAGGAACTAAATTTTTAACAAGTGTGATTTCTCCTCTGCCAGAGCACGCAGCTTTTGACGGCACAACCTTTCCCATCAAACAGGTTCCAAACTGGGTAAAACTCACGGAAGCGGAACGTAAAGCTCTTTTTAACGGAATTCCGGAAGATAAAATTATACCGATTCCGACATATAATCCGACGAGGCTCGCGATGCCGTCTGTAAATTTGAAGTGGAATGACTCAAACGACGATGCTATCAGAAACGAAAAAATTACGTATTCCGTGCCATACATGGGAAGCTACAGGCTGGATGGAATCGAGGGAACGGGCAGTCATCCAGCGGTTGATATAAAAGTCCCGCAGGGTACGCCGGTTTACGCGATCGCAAATGGTACCGTCATCAAGGCGCAAATAAGCTCCGGCGGTTTTGGAAATCACATTGTTATCCAACATAATAATTTTCCATCGCTTGGTGATCAATTAAAATTAGTTACGCTATATTCCGCCTACAGTCACTTAAGTTTGATTTCGGTAAATGCAAATGACGTTATAAAAAAGGGGCAATTGATAGGTTTTTCCGGTGCAACCGGAACAGCTACGACTCCTCATTTGCACTTCCAGATTGATAGCGACAAACCGGCATGGCATCCGTATTGGCCTTTCACGACCGCCGATATGCAGACCGCCGGATATTCTTTCTTTGAAGCAATAAATAATGCGTTGGGTCAAGGAAACGCGATTGAAAATACTATCAACCCAATGCGATATGTTCAGAAATATGGCGGCGAACAAACGCTTATGGTATCCGCGAATCCAGCCTTAACACAAGCGCTCTCCGCAGCCCTAGTTGATGAATATCAGGATTCTTCGTTCGGCATCCAGCTCGTTGGAGCCGGACCATATGAAGAAGGATCAGAAATTAAAGTAATTGTTCAGGGCTTTGATAAAAATGGAAATCTCTTTAATAAGCCTACGTTTAAAGACGACGTACAAGTCTCATTGTTAAATGGGAATGGAACGCTTAATCGCACGACACTTTCTGCTACAAATCTGCGAACCGGCATTGCGAATTTAATTAGGGTAAGTAATTTGAAACCAGGTAAAGAAAAAATAATTTTACGCTTCCGTGATCGTGAAATCTCTTCTCAGGAATTTGAAATTAAACAAAAGAGTCCTGGCATTGGCCAGTTTCAAGTGACTGCAGAAAAAGCGCAGTTGGAACTTAACCAAGTCACGTCAATTTTTATAAATGTTTTGGATACGACCGGAAACAAGCCGACAACTATTGCATTTGATGAAACTCCGCTCGTTGCATTAACCAATTCAATCGGCGGCTTAAATTTTAGCTCGTTAAAACCGGAAAACTTTAGCGGCGGACAAGCCACGGTTTTGTTTACCGGTACAGTACCTGGGTCAACCGAAGTGTTTGTAACTTTCAAAGGCCAGATATATAAATCACAGACTATAACTGTATCAGAACCGCCTGCACCATCAACACCGATGCCAACACCAGCTACGGTGCCGGAACAAACGGAAACTGCTCAGCAAGAAACTAGCGAAACCGGCACAACTACCGCAGAGGTGGTGCAACCGGAACAGCCGATTGCTAAACCAGTGGAAACTCCACCGGCTCAAATCGTTGTTCCAACTGAACCCGCCGCACCTCCAGTCACTTTGCCGTTCTCGGACGTTTTGGCAGATAGCAAATACTTCCAGGCGCTCACGGAATTAAAATCCGCCGGACTTGTGGCAGGCTACGCCGATGGCACCTTTCATCCGGATCAAGAAGTCTCTCGCGCCGAGGCAATCACTTTCATACTGCGTGCAATTAACGAAACAATTAAGGAAAATATAAAAATTCCATTTAGCGATGTGCCTCTAGACTTGTGGTTCACAAAATACATCAGCACTGCGTTTGAGCTCGGGTTTGTAAAAGGATATCCGGATGGTACGTTTAAGCCTCAAGCCCAGGTGACTCTATCGGAATTCTTCACTATGGTTTTTGTGGCCGCAAAAACGGATATAGATCCGCAAATTCAAATTACATTGCCAACTGGGATTGATGCGCTGGCTTGGTATGCGCCATATCTGCAAGAAGCAATTCGTAGAAATATTCTAGACGTCCAAAATAACACTCTGCAGCCTGATAAACCTATGACTCGCGGAGAGATTGCGGAAGTGCTATATAGGATTACGAAATTGGAGAAAGAAGCGGCGCTTTAAAAAGAACCAATGAGCCAAGAAAAGCAAAAAGTGCCGGAAGAAGCTGAATTATATGCCAACAAACTGAGAATCGTTTTGGAGAACCCTAAAATACCAAATTCTACAAAAGAAGTTTTAAAGGCAGAGATAGATGCAGCGTTAAAAATGCTATCATTTACTGAAACTTCTCAACAAATTGAGACCGGACAAATTAATACTGAGTTGAGGGATGCCTTAAAAGAACCTACTGCGCCCGTAGGATCCGCAGATAGAGTACATGAATCTGTGGAAAAATTTGAAAAACATATTGTAGATTGTTGGAATGACTCAATTCAACACTGCAAAGATGAGTCGGATTTTGTAGATATTTTTGAACGCTCACTAAAATCTTTGGTACCGAGTGTTGTTATAACAATGCTTCCTAACTTAATTGGAATTAAAGCGCCTGAAAAAAGCGGTAAATCATGGTATATAGTTTTTAGAGGTCACCCCCAAGATGGTATTGGCCCTAGTGGTTTAAGATTTTATAATTCAGAAGGAAGACGTAGTTACATATTAAACGAAGTGCGATTGATCAAGCCAGCCTCTTTGGATGCTTGTTTGAACGATTGGTGGCATCCTGATATCAACAAGAAACAGAGAGACGAGATACATAACATCGAACATATAGCCGAACGTGGAGAATTTCGGCCCATATAAAGCGGCGCTTTAACTAAAATTTATGCCAGAAATTCAGAAAAAACTCGTGCTGGCAGATATATACGAGGCCTTTGGCGACAGATGCCCGCCGGAACTAAAAGTTAGAGAAAACAGAAGTAAGCCGGCCGATTTGGGAATTGGTAAAAATGAATTGATGTCAGCCTGCGGAGAAGCAGGTGCAAAAGCCAGCGCTCTTTTTGATGGCGTTTCAAAAGGAGATCCTAGCAAAAAAATACAAGATCCTGGAATTGGACGCGGTATTGCGTGGCGATCCAAATTTGTATTTGTCTTTTGTGAATCGTCCGGACACCGGTACACGTTTGGAATCCTTGGACGCGGCTTGTTTTGATAACAATAAAATCCCGCGCGATGGGGACGACAGCGAAAGAACACCGGTAAATGCATATCGCTTTAATTTGGTGAAGAAATTTAGTCCGGCAAAAAACACTGTAACTTCGATTTCTGGAAATACGAATGAACGTGTGAGTGGTGCTACGTAAAAAAGGAACACTGCGTTCAGCCACATCTGCTTGATGATGGCACCCGCCCCTTATGGCTTGGCCACATCTGCTTGATGATGGCACCCGCCTTAGCTTGTCTCTAGATAAAGCCATTCTCTTGCTGACTGGCAGCGTTTATGGCTTTCTTTAGGATTCACTTGTGTTCTGTGGTCTCCTCGGCAGGAATCGAACCTGCATCTAGAGATTAGAAGTCTCTCGTTCTATCCATTGAACTACGGGGAGAAAGGCCAAAGTGCGCGAGCAAACCTTCTTTCCAACCCATTATTCTCCTGAATAAATCTTTGTTGTGGATAATGATCGCGCAAGTGCCATTGTACAGTATCTTTTTTCTTTGGTGCAAAGAGCTTTTTTTAATGTACGTCTTATGAAATTGTTTTCCTGGTATACCGGTTACTTTTGACCAGTATTTTTCCACATTTTTACTGACGTGCAGGTTGTGAATATGCAGAGCTATTCTGAATTTTTCTTCTGGCACGCTACATATTTCTCTAAACCATTTCATCATGAACATAATCATGGCCGGATCAGAATTTGTAAATTTAACACTCTCCGCCTTGTGCTTGTCCCCTTCCGCCCAATAAAGAGCCAGTCCGCACAAGAATAATGGGTGAACGCATAATTCTCCAAACTCTCTGCTGCCAGTAGCGAGCAGATGCACGGTTTTATTTATGCGCTTTAACCTTTGCGTTTCTGAACCTAAGTACCTACCCCGATCTTTACTTTTTAACAACCTGTTTTTTTGAACCGGCGTCAGCGGAATATCTTGCAGCCACAGGCTTAAAGTGCTTCTTGAAACTTTCACATTCCTCTTGATTGCCGAATAGCTGAGTCCCTTGCGCCGTAAAGCTATAGCCTTTAATTTTTCTTGGAATTTCACCGCCTAATTGTAATGTATCCCCCATTCAGTGTAAATATCATGGTTCGATTCCAGCCACTTGAATTGCGCATACAGCTATTTGCCTTTACAATTAAGGTGTTATGCAATTACGCGAAGGAGAAGCGGTACTAAAAACAGTCAGTCGGCATCCGACGCCGTATTTTTTGAAACTTGCAGAAGTGATAGCAATAGCAATCCCCTTTTATGTGTTGATTTTCTACATAGGACGAGAAGCATCCGCAGAAGTTACACTCGGGCTCCTTGCTTTTATATCTTTCTTTATAGGTATCATTATTGCGGTTTTCTCTTTTGATTACTTGTTGGACAAATTAATAATTACTAATAAGCGCGTAATTTGGGTCAATTGGAGAAGCCTTTTTAAGAGAGAAGAACACGAAGCCGAGCTGATGGATATTCAAGATATAGGAACGTCCGAAAAGGGAATTTTATCCAAATTGCGTTTCTTGGATTATGGATTCATTAAAATAGACACCGCAAGTGCATCCGCATGCATAGATTTCCAGGATTGTCCCGATCCGGAGGGAACCAAACACTTCATAATTGGCAAAATGGAACACATGTATTCGACTTTTCACAAAAAACGGGAAAATCCGCCGCCTGTCGAGACGGAAAAATGGCCGGTAAATTGAAGAGTGTTATAATTAAGCCCAATATGATTCAGCGGGAAGAAAATAGAGTTGTGGATCCGGTTTCTCAAGCGCAGGATCCTTCGCAGTTTGACCAAACTTTGAGACCCAAGGCTCTTGGCGAGTATGTGGGGCAAAATGAGATTAAGCGCAATTTGACTGTATTTATAGAAGCGGCAAAAAAACGTGGCGAACCGCTTGAACACGTCCTTTTACATGGTCCTGCCGGACTTGGAAAGACAACTCTTGCATACATCATTGGTAACGAGATGGGAACCAACGTAAAACTCACTTCTGGGCCTGCTATGGAACGCCAGGGAGATTTGGCCTCGATACTCACAAATCTTGCCGCGGGAGATGTGCTTTTTATTGATGAAATTCACAGGCTGCGGCCAGTTGTGGAGGAGGTTTTGTATTCGGCAATGGAAGATTACGCGATAGATATAATGCTCGGCAAAGGGCCTTCTGCGCGGGCAGTTCGCCTTAATCTGCCCAGATTCACCCTCATTGGGGCGACCACAAAGGTGAGTATGCTTTCATCCCCTCTCCGCGATCGTTTTGGCAATGTATTCAAATTTAATTTTTACGACATTGAAGATATTCGTAAAATAATAATGAGATCCGCAAAAATTCTGGAATGTGAAGTAAGTGAGGCGGGAGCGCAGAGACTGGCGGAATGCAGCAGACAAACGCCAAGAATCGCCAACCGTCTGCTTCGCCGCGCTCGCGACTTTGCTCAGTACCACGAACAGCCTTCGATTAGTGAGAAAATTGTGGAGCAAACCCTCGCCTCTCTTGGCGTTGATGAACTGGGGCTGGACGAAATGGATCGTAATATTTTAAGAACGATGGTTGAGAAATTTAAAGGCGGACCAGTCGGACTAAATACAATTTCCTCGGCTCTTTCGGAGGAGCAAGAAACGCTTGAAGATATTTATGAGCCTTATTTGATCCAACTTGGTTTTTTGGATCGCACACCGCGAGGCCGCATGGTCACTGAACGCGCATACCTGCACCTCGGTCTTGAACTTCCAACAGGCCGAGCCGCAGCGAGGCTAAGCATTTAATGCGTCCGAAGGACGCACCATTTGTCAAAAATTACTTTAATATTCATTAATTCATTCTTATGAGAAAAATTCTTTTTTCACTGGTAATAGTTTTGGTAATTGCCTCCTCTGGCTGCACGTTCTTTTGGCAAAAAGAAGAAGTCCCGGTTGCACCACCGGTGGAAGTCCAGTTAGAAAAGAAAGTTGGCCTCGTTAGCACACCAACGGAACAAGGACTGCTAACAGCACCATCGCAATTTGTTTTGGTAACCGATCTTGGAGAAAAGGTTTTTCTGGATTCCGTGAGCGTAAATTTAAAGCGCTACACAAAGCGCAGAATTGAAGTTGAAGGCAAGTGGAATGACGGTCGCACGGTTTTTATGGTTGATAACTCAACCTCTCTTGGGCACGAGACAGAAACCAAGCAAAGCTACATGGATACGGAAATGGGAATAAAATTCCAATATCCATCAGTTTGGATTTTGAAAAATGAAAAAAATATTGCCGGCCAGCAGAAAATAATAATAACTCCATACGATGTTACCGAGAGTGAATTGCCGAGCGTGGATAATATTATAGTTGAACGCAGCGAAAACAATCACAAGCAAACCGCGAGACTGTGGCTCAACCTGGACGATCAATACAGATCAAAAGATCCGCTCGAAACTAACATCACCTACCAACAAAGCATAGTCGGAGTTGCGCAGCTTGAGGGAGTCAAGAAGACTTTTGGCAGCGGAGATAAAGTGGAGTTTTATGTTCCGCGAGATACTTTTATGTACCGTTTTACACATACAACCGTGAACGATGCTGACAAAGATTTGTACAGAAACGCTTTTTTCAACATAGTCGCGAGTTTTGAATTTGTGCCGTTTATGGCGGGACAGGCAACCGCCGGCATCACAACAACGCCAGAGAAACTAGAAATAAAACCAGAGGTAAAATTGCCAGACGCTTCTCTCTCTGATTTGGCCGAAAAAGAACTTGCGGCGCGCAAAGAAGCTGAGGCGGCCGCAGCGGCTAAAAAAGCAGAACAAGATGCGCTCGTTGCAAATCAAGGCATCAAGCAAACACTGATTGATTATATAAAACAAAATATATCAACGCTTGCTCCAGAGGCTGCGGCAAACGGCTCGTGGTCAGTTAGTACTGTGGAATTTGCGTATCCGGAAGGCAAACCGGAAGAATACAACGCAGTTTATGTGATTTATAGAGACAGCAAAGACTCACGCAAAATTTTATTAAATATTCCGGACAAATTATCCCCTTCAAGCATGGTTCGCGTCGCATATTTTAAACCGGGCTCAGTGAGCGATTGGGAACTCGCAGACGGAACAGACAGTGCCAAATCCAGCGAAAAAGCGGTAGTTCCGGTTTCTACCGGCGGACTCGCCGTTACAGTTAAAAAAGGCATGCGTTTACTTGAATCCCGAACCTTTGGGATTTCAATCCAATATCCGTCTAATTATTATTGGGCGTTTGAAGGCGGTGCGTATTGTTTTGGCGGAGCGCCAATTAAAGCGGATACGGTATGCACAGTCTCTTTGTTGAAAAATCCTGCAGTAGACAAGCTCGCACCAAGCATGGTTTCTGATGGAGAAGTTGGTGGCAGACCAGCAACGAGCGGCAGTGTAACGCGCGCCGGAGTATTTGAAGAATACGACGTATGTGTTCAAGCCAGGGACAAATATTGTCTAGCGGTTAACTCCGGATTGGTCTCTGCAGCAGCCGCAAAAGACATGCTTTCAACTATCGTAGAACCACAATAATCAAAAAAATCTTGACCGCACGAAGTTAGCACTCTAAAATAGTGAGTGCTAGTTCGAGCATTAAAAACAGGACAATAAATCCTATGCGCGTAAAGACTAAGCAGGTGAAATTTACAGATAAATATGGTATAGTTCCATGAACACTATATTCTATAGATAGAATCCAACAATATGTCAGATTCAAGATTCGAAAAATTCACAAAAGAGGCGAAGCAAGCGTTGGTTGTTGCTCAGGATAAGTCTAGGGAAGCCGGTCTTAACTATGTCGGCACAGAACACCTACTCATAGGCATTCTTTCTCAAGCTCATTCGCTCGGTGCCTCAGTTTTAATGAATTTTGGTGTTTCGCTAGATAATGTCTATTTGGTTTTAAAAACCGTAGGCAGAGCTACCATCGGTGCGCAGCAATCACCCGGCAAGAGCGGCGGCCTTTCTGGTTTTGCAAAACAGGTCATAGAAGACGCGCTCAAGTGCGCTCAAGAATTTGGTCATAGCTTTGTTGGCACGGAGCATTTGTTGTTTGCTCTCTGTTCACAAGAAAACACGGCGGCGACCGTGATTCTGGAAAACATGAAAATCAATCCACAGAGCATAAAAGATGCCATCTCTCAGATTTTTAAAAGAAATCAAGGAACGGGAGGCTCTCAAATGCCAGGCGGACAGCAGCAGCAGCAGCAGATGATGAACCCACTGGAATTTTTTCTAAGTGGTCTGCATGGAGTTTTGGCCGGACAAGAAAAAGATTTTAAGGATGCTTATAAGCACAAACAAGGTCAGCAAGGTGAAAAATCAAAGACACCGGCATTGGATTATTTTACGACCGATCTAACTCAAGAATGCAGGCGCGGCAAAATTGACCCGGTTATAGGCAGACAAAAAGAAATTGATCGTATGATTTCGATTCTTAACCGCAAAACGAAAAATAACCCCGTACTAATCGGTGAGCCCGGCGTTGGCAAAACGGCGGTCGTAGAAGGACTCGTTCATGCAATTATTATGGAGCAAGTGCCAAATAATCTTTTGGATAAAAAGATTTTATCGCTTTCGATGGCATCCGTGGTTGCAGGCACCAAATACCGTGGTGAATTTGAAGAGCGTGTTAAGCAAATAATAGATGAGGCATCCGGCCAAACAAACATAATTTTATTCATAGATGAATTGCACACTGTAATTGGCGCCGGTAGCGCCGAAGGGAGCTTGGACGCAGCAAATATTCTAAAACCGGCTCTCGCTCGCGGGAAGCTGCAAGTTGTTGGTGCTACGACGACTGCGGATTACCGCAAACACGTGGAAGCTGATCCGGCTCTTGAGCGCAGGTTTCAGCCGATTATGGTAAATGAACCGAGCTTTGATGAAACGCTACAAATTTTAAAAGGAATTAGAAAAACTTATGAAGACCATCACAATTTGATAATTGAGGATAGTGCTTTGCATGCAGCAGTAGAACTTTCTAAGAGATACATAAATGATCGTTTTTTACCGGATAAGGCGATTGATTTGATGGATGAAGCTTCCGCCCTTAAACGCACAAAAGAAAGAGGCTCAAGCGACGCGGCGCGCAAAATGCAGCAAGAATTGGCTCAAGTAACAAAAAAGAAAGAAGAAGCCGTGTCTGCTCAAAATTATGAATTGGCGGCGGAATTGCGTTGCAAAGAATTGGAGTTGAATCAAAAAATTGATGAATCAAAAAAAGTTGTTGTGCCGCGTCAGCGCCGCGAACAAGTAACGGCAGATGACATTGCGAGAGTAATTTCAAATATGACCGGCGTGCCGACAACCAAGCTCGTTAAATCAGACATTGATCGTTTGATGAAGCTTGAAGCTCTTTTAAAAACCAGAATAATCGGCCAAGACGAAGCCGTGACTGAAGTCTCAAAGGCAATTCGCAGATCGCGTGCCGGAATTTCTGATGAGCGCAGACCCATTGCGTCATTCATTTTTATGGGTCCAACGGGCGTTGGTAAAACAGAGCTTGTTAAAGCGCTTGCTCAAGAGGTTTACAACGACGAAACCGCGCTCATAAAAATAGACATGAGCGAATTCATGGAACGCCACAATACGAGCCGCTTAGTCGGCACGACTGCAGGCTACGTTGGCTACGAAGAAGGCGGAAATCTCACGGAATCTGTGCGTAAAAAACCATATTCAGTAATTCTTTTTGATGAAATTGAAAAGGCTCATCAAGACGTCTTTAATCTCCTACTCCAAATTTTGGAAGATGGCGTGCTAACAGATGGTAAAGGCCGCAAAGTGGATTTTAAAAATACAATAATTGTGATGACTTCCAATATCGGTGCAAAAAAACTCACCGACAAAGCCGGCACGATTGGTTTTGACATCGCCGGTAGCGAACTCAAAAGAGCCGCAGACGAATACGAAGAAGCAAAAGCCTCAATTTTAGAAGAATTGAAGGATCATTTTAGACCTGAATTCTTAAATAGAGTGGATAAGATAGTGGTATTTGGTGCTCTAACTCACGAAAGTATCAAAGAAATCGTAAAACTTCACATAGCCAGGCTCGAAAAGAGAATTAAGAGCAAAAATATTTCGTTTATTTTAACGCCTGCAAGTTTGGAATTTTTGGCCAAGAAAAGCTACGATCCAAAATATGGCGCGCGTCCAGTTCGCAGAACTATTCAAGATTTGGTAGAAGATCCTCTCACTCAGAAATTCTTGGATGGTACTTTTAAAGAAGGTGAAAAAATTAAAATAGATGCCAAGAAAGGCGAAGGTTTGGAGCTTACAAAGGCTCGAGCTACGATTTCTAAAGGAAGTGCAAAAGGTGTAAAAGCAAAGGTGACGGCCTAGTAAAGCAGGCCATTTGACACCAAAGCCAAAACTCCGCTATAATCCGCTTCGCTTCAACGGTCTAATTTGATGAGGTCACCGGCTGAGGCATATTTATCCCAAGCAACTTCATCACCCACAATTAAGCTATGGTTACCGCTATTTCACCCCCTTCTATAATGGACGAGCTCCTTGAGCATGGTCCTGATCTTCACGTACCAAGTCTCGGCTCACTCGTAGAGGGAGAAGTAATTGATATTTTTGGAAATAAAATTTTGTTGGATTTAAACGGAGTTGCGGTGGGCATGATTTCGGGGAAAGAATCACAAGACACCGGAGACACTTTATCTGGTCTTAAAACCGGCGATAAAATTTCGGCATATGTTATTGAAGATGAGAATGAAGAAGGATATTTCGTGCTTTCTTTACGCCGCGCAAGCCAAGAAAAAACGTGGAGAAAATTCATGAAGGCATACGAAACCGGAGAAGTCATAGCTGTAACCATCAGCGAAGCAAACAAAGGCGGTTTGCTCGTCGTCGTAGATGGAATCAAGGGATTTATTCCGGTCTCCCAACTCGCTCCAATGCACTATCCACGCGTGGATAGCGCAAACCCTTCTCAGATTCTAACCAGACTTCAAAGATTGGTTGGGGTGATAATGAAAGTTAAAATAATTAATGTTGATCAAGCTGGAGGAAAATTAATTTTGTCAGAGAAAGCAGCTTTGGAAGATCAACGCGTTGAAGCTCTTAAGAGTCTTTCAATAGGGCAAAAAGTACATGGTGTCATTTCTGGAATTGTAAAATTTGGCATTTTCGTTGCTTTTGAGGGACTTGAAGGACTTGTTCACATTTCTGAAATTGAGTGGGGACATGTTAAAGATCCGATTATGTACGGAAAAATTGGAGATACCGTAGATATCCAAGTTATAGGAATTGATGGTGATAAAATCTCGCTCTCCATGAAGAGACTAACTCCGGATCCATGGCAAAGAGCTGCCGAGAAATATACTGTCGGTAAAGTTGTGACAGGAAAAGTAGACAGAATTACTCAATTTGGCGTTTTTGTTAAGCTGGCTGATGACATCAGCGGCCTTATTCACCTCTCCGAACTTTCTCATGAACCCGTAAAAGAGCCTCAAAAATTCGTAAAGATTGGCGAAGACATCAAAGTTAAAATAATTGCCATTGATCCAGAGGATCACAGGATAGGACTGTCCATGAAAGCTTTACTGGAACCACCTGCAGAGGACGAAAAAGCGGCTGAAAAAGAGGAAAAATAACCTGTTAGTTCTCAAGAACTACTATTTTCCATAACCTGATTTTGTGGTATATTAAACATATAAGGGTCTTTTTATGATGCCTAAAGATAAAGCTTTGCTTCTAATCAGGATCCCTCAAGAAATCGAAAAGAGGGTGCTGTCTTTTGAGCAGTTTCTCGTGAACATACACGAAATTCTGCATCATCATGCGTTCACCTTCGAAATGACATCATATAACCAGCATATTTACTTCTTTGCGTGCATCGAACGAAGACTTAAAGAACTCATAGAAGGACAAATTTACGCACAGTATCCATTCTGTGAAATTGAAGAAGTAACGGATTACGTTAAGCCCGATGTGCTTGAACGCGGGTTTGCGGGAACTGAATTAAAACTTTTGAGATCCGACATCATTCCGATAAAAACTTTTAAGGAATTCGAAGGCGACTCGCTATCTGGCATTTTCTCTATCATGACAAAGGCTGAAGAAGACGAGCAGATTTGGATCCAAACCTTTGTGGAACCAACCGCCGACGATTGGAGATTAAATTTCTGGCGCAGCTGGAAGATGAAGTTAAATAGCGTGAAACTTTATTTCCGCATTAAAAACTATTTCAAGCTCAAGTCTGCCAAAAGTATGCGCGAAATGGAGCGCGAAGCATATAAGCACAAGGCCGAACATCACACATATAAAACTGCGGTGAGAATTGTGTATGTGGCAAAAACAAAAGAAAAAGCACAGCAAAAACTGCACGTTCTCATTAAGGCCTTTATGCAGTTTAATACAATTGACCTGAATGGATTTAAAGCAAAAAAAATGCTGCGCATGACGAGCTTGTTGAAAAGTTACCAAGAACGCACGATGCCACCAGATGCTTTTCATTTGAGCTCGATAGAATTGGCTAGTATTTATCACTTCCCCCACCCGGACGATGTACCCCACATCGTGCACGTTTTGGCAAAAAAAGCCGAACCGCCGCGTGATTTGCCGCGTGAAGGCAACGTATCTCTTGATAAAGTTTCAATATTTGGCGTCACAAATTTTCATAATCAGAATTTTAAATTTGGACTCAAGCGCGAAGACCGCCGCCGCCATCTTTATGTTGTTGGCAAAAGCGGTACCGGTAAATCAAAAATGCTGGAATTGCTCATAAAGGAAGACATTATGGCGGGTCATGGTGTCGGAGTTCTGGATCCTCACGGAGATCTTGTGGATTCGATTTTGAAATACATTCCGGAAAACCGCATAAATGACGTAGTTTATTTCAATCCTGCAGATTTTGAATTTCCAGTTGCTTTTAATCCGCTCGAGCACGTGCCTCCGGAACTGCGAGTTCGCGTTACAATCGGCTTTATTGATATTTTTAAGAAACTTTTTGGCAACAACTGGACCAATCGTCTTGAACACGTTTTGAGATACACCACCCTCGCTCTTTTGGATTCTCCAAATACGACGGTGCTTTCCATTTTAAAAATGCTTTCCGATAAGAATTATCGCCAGAAAATTGTGTCACGCATACAAGATTCAGTTATTAAAAATTTCTGGGTAAACGAGTTCGCGGCATGGAGTGAAAAATTTGATAATGAAGCGATAATGCCAATTTTGAACAAGGTCGGCCAGTTCGTTTCTACTTCTCTAATCCGAAACATAGTTGGCCAACCGACCAATAAAATAGATATTCAAGATATAATGGATAGCGGCAAAATTTTATTGATGAGAATTTCAAAAGGTAATTTGGGCGAAGAAAACGCCGCACTCATCGGCTCAATGGTGGTTACAAAAATTCAGCAAGCAGCAATGGCCAGAACTGGTATTCCAGAGGAAAATCGCCGCGATTTTTATCTCTATTGTGATGAGTTCCAATATTTTGCCACCGACACATTTGCAGAAATTCTTTCCGAGGCTCGCAAATACCACCTGAACCTTACAATGGCTCACCAATATATGGGTCAATTGTCCCATATGATACGCACAACGGCTTTCGGCAACGTCGGTACCATTATAAATTTCCGCGTCGGTGCCGAAGATGCCGCGATCTTGGAAAATGAATATACGCCGGTATTTAAAGTCCGCGATATCATCAACCTCGGCGTTCGCGAATTTTACGTAAAAATGTCAGTTGACGGAGAACTGCGCGATGCCTTTTCTGGACGCACATTAAATGTTTCTGCTCCAAAAGATCATTACAGCACTGAAATTATCCGCCAATCTCGCGAAAAATACGCCAATCCTAGGTCTCAGGTTGAGAATGACCTCAAAAAATGGGACGAAAGCGCGTCCGAACCAGATGCTGCTTCAGCCGGAGCAATTGAGCAGAAATTTGCAGAACCTCTTATCTAGCTTATAGCTAAATGGACTTTTACAAAGAATTTAAAAATCTTCTTGTTTCAAAACCAAGGAACGCAACCAGCAGTCGTACCGCAGAAAATTGCGAGTTTTCAGATTACGTCTATCTTTCAAAAAACATTTATCTAAGCTATTTCATAACCGAATGTGAAGATTGCTATTACTCGGAGTATTTGACCAAGTGCAGAGATTGCGTGGACTGCGCTCATCTTGGCTCATGCGAACTCAGCTATCAATGCGTGGATTGCAGCGGACTTTACGGCTGTTCGCATCTTCAAGATTGCCACAACTGTTCAAATTGCGATTTCTGCACGGACTGTTTGAATTGCAAAGATTGCTTTGGATCATTTGGGTTGCGACAACAAAAATTCTGCATCTTTAACAAGAGTTATCCTGAAGACGTATATAGAAAACGCGTCGCTGAATTTAAAAAGAATACTCCAAAAAAGATTATTGAGGTCTTGACACCTCAATTCAATAAACATCCACGGCTCTATGCTCGTATGCTAAAAGGCGGTGAACACTGTTTTGGCGACTACATATATTTCAGCAAAAATTGTTTCCAATGTTTTAGCGTGCGCAATGTTTCAGATTCTGCATACGTTTCACACGTCAACGATCAGCAGACCAGTTCTGCCGATAATGTAGATTGTGATTTCTGTTCCGGTATTGAACTCTGTTATGAATGTCACAATGTCAATTCCTGCAATAATTGTAGCTTTGTGGAGAACTGCATAGGTTGCAGCGACTCTACATACTGCCTTAATTGTTATAATTGCCGCAGTTGCCTGGGTTGCACTTATCTGATGAATAAAGAGTACTGCATCTTGAATCGCCAGTTCACCAGAGATGAATATTTGGCGGCATCGGCAAAGATCATAAAAGATCTCAAAGAGGCTAAGGTCTACGGAAAATCTCTTGCAGAGACAATAAAGTAGGGTAGAATTAGCCCCAGGCAATATATTAGCAATTAACTCCTTAAATCTATGGCGGACGCAGCAGCTCTAAAAGAAGAAATTCGCAAATGCGAAACCTGCCAAAAGCAGTTTTTAATAATTCCGCAGGAACAAGAGTTTTATAAGAAGAAAGATTTGCCATGGCCTGCAAATTGTCCGGAGTGCCGTCAAAAACGCAGACTTTCGCTTCGCAACGAACGCAAACTTTATAAGAGAAAGTGCGATAAATGCCAAAAGGATATTATTTCCACTTACGCGCCTGATTCCAAGTACATCGTCTATTGCCAAGAGTGTTTCTGGCAGAACATCGGTTAGTAACGAAGGGGAAAACCTTGACGGTTTTCCCCTTCGCACATCCCCTTTCCCTTCAAAGTATTTAATAATTACCCTTTTCGCTTTTGCTCAAGACGTATGACTGCAGAAGAATTTATAGCCGGGTTTAAGCAGTTGTGCTTCAAGACGCCGCGTATTTCGGTGAGCGGCTACCAGAATCAAAATTGCCCCTATGGTAACGCAATGTATCTTTCTAAAAATTGTTACCTTTGTTTTGATATGGATACTTCTGAGGGCTGTATGTATAGCGGCACCGTTAATAGCAGCAGATTTTGCTGCGACTGCGAAGATATTTGGAATAGCGAACTTTGTTATGAAGGTATCGAAGTCTATGGGAGCTACAACTGCGATTTTTCTCAATTTCTGCGCAATTGTTCGGATTGCAACCACTGCTACGACTGCCTAAATTGCCAGAATTGTTTTGGGTGCGTTGGGCTACGCAGAAGCCAGAATTTTATTTTTAATAAGAGATACTCACAGGAAGAGTATGCCGAAAAAATTTCCGATTTAAAGAAAATGCCGCGTGCAGAGATTGATACGGAAGTTGAGCGACTAAGAAAAAGTCATCCGCACGTAGCTTCACGCCAATATCAAACCGAGAATTGTTTTGGTGACAACATTCAAAATTCACGCGACTGTTTCGGCTGTTTTAATGCGAAAAACATTCACAGTGGCGCATGGCTTCACGATATTTACACGGCATACGGTGATAAATGCGAAGACGTGTTTGATTGCTACTTTAGCGTAGATTTACACAGTTGCTATGAATGCATCCAAGTTGGCGACGGCTGGAACAGTAATTTTTGCCATTATTGTGAACATCTTCACGACAGCGAGTTTTGCGAAGGTTGTTTCAATAGTAAATATCTCTTTGGGTGCGCGTTTACAAATAGACGTGAATATTTGATTTTAAATAAGCAGTATACGAAAGATGCCTGGCACAAAGAAGTTGCCGAAATCCGCGAAGGGTTGAAGAAATCAGGTAATTACGATTGGCTGGTATTTGGTTAAAAATATTGATTTTAGGCGTAAAAGGGGCTAGAATCACCGATTAGTATCGGCTCTTTATGTTTCTTGAGCAATTTGAAAAACTAAGATCAAGTGTACCGCGGCTCTCCCTGATGAACTTTAGGGACGAGCGGAGTCCTTTTTGCAATTTCACTTATAAATGCGTGGATTGTTATAGCACCACTGGGAGTGATTTTTTAAAGAATTCGCACTATAACTATTGGGGTTATTACAATAAAAACTGCGTAGACTCTTCATATTGTCGTTCTTGCGAAGAATGTTACGAATGTTTGGACTGCAGAAAATGCAAAGATTCATCCTTTTTGCAAGACTGCGAAGATTGTGAGAACAGCCACTATTGTTTTGACTGCCAAGACTTGAGGGACTGTTTTGCCTGTATAGGGTTATGGAGAAAACAATATTTTATTTACAATAAGCTATATTCAAAGGATGCGTATTTTGAGACGGTGGCAAAATTAAAGAAAAAACAGCCAAACGAATTGCGAAAATTATTCAAAGAGGTAAAAAAAATAAGACCTCACATTTATATGCGTGCAAATCACGAAGAAGGACTTTGCACGGGCGATTACATTAGTAATAGTGATTCATGCCAGTTTTGTTTTGACGTTGAGAAATGCCTAAATTGTCTTTACATGAACAACACGAATAGCTGTATGCATTGCACAGATGTTTCGTTTGCAGGTGAAGATCCGGTGGTTAACTCCTATGAAATAATGAGTGGAATGGGATTGCATGATTGTAACTTTTGCAGTACGTGCTGGTATGGCAAAAACCTGGAATATTGCGAGTATTGTTTTGAGTGTGAACATTGTTTTGGATGTACTGCGCTTAAAAATCGCAAGTTCTACATTCTTAATCTCCCCTATTCGCCAGACGAGTATTTTAAAAAAGTTGAAGAAATAAAAACAATAATGAAACGAACTGGGGAATATGGAAGATGGTTCAAATCTCCATATCCTATTGAAGACACAAAAGCTGCCGAAGAGTTCGCATGCGTAGGGCATGATCACATGAAATCTCAGCGATTTATAATACAAGAAGAAAAAATGGAGATTGAATGGGAAAAGATTTTGAGATAATGTGAGTTCCCTATGGCGTTTTCACTTACAAATTATAATGAAAGACAAAGGGAGGCAATTACTCACGATAGTGGCTCGATTTTGGTAATTTCCGGCGCCGGAACCGGTAAAACAAACCTTCTTGTAGGCAGGATTTTATATTTGATTTTAGAAAAAGGCGTTTCTCCGGATCAGATTTTGGCGCTTACTTTTACGGAAAAGGCCGCGCAAGAGATGACTGATCGCATTGATTCCGAACTTCCGCTTGGAATGGAGGCAGTATGGGTAAAAACATTCCACGCGTTCTGTGATGCGGTTTTGCGCGAAAGCGGACTCAATATCGGACTCGCTACCGACTACAAAATCTTGAAAGAAGTGGACTTGTGGATATTTTTGCGTCGTCACTTGGCCGATTTTGAGCTCGATTATTTTAGAAGTTTGGGCAATCCACAAAGGCTTTTAATGGCTATGCAGGAATATTTTAGCCGATTAAAGGACGAGGATATTAAACCAGAGCAGTATGTGGAACACGCGAGAAAAATGGAAAGTGCAGCCAAAAACGACGAAGAGCAAGAGGATGCCAAAAAGCATCTCGAACTTGCAAAGTCGTATGGAATTTATGAAAAGCTCTTAATTGAAAATAACTACATTGATTTTGGTGGATTGCTTTTTCATACGCTTCGTTTGTTTGAAAAAAGAGCGTCTGTGCTGGCGCAGTACCAAAAACGCTTCAAATATATTCTTGTGGACGAATTTCAAGACACGAATTACGCGCAAAACAAAATAGTAACTATGCTTGCGCGACGCCACCGCAACTTACTTGTTGTCGGCGATGACGATCAGGCAATTTACAAGTGGCGCGGAGCTTCACTCACAAATATTCAATATTTTCAAAAAGAATTTGCAGAAGCGCGCCGCGTGGTTTTGAGCGACAATTATCGCAACAGCCAGCAAATTTTGGATATGGCATACAGCGTCATACAAAAAAACAACCCGCGCCGGCTCGAATCTACCGAAAATATCGAAAAGAAATTGGTGGCCGCAAAAGAACACAAAGAAAAGCCAACTCAGATATTTCATTTTGAAAACTTGGCAGATGAAGTGGATTTTGTGGTTTCATCAGCGATTGCGGCACTCAAAAAGAAGCTTTCACCGGCAATTTTGGTGCGCACCAACGCGCTCGCAACTCCTTTTTTGGAAAAACTAAGAAATGTAGGTGCGCCATTCCAGCATTTTTCGCCCATAAACCTTTTTACAAAAGCTGGCATCAAAGATTGCTTTGCCCTTTTGAAAGTTTTGGCTAATCCATGGGATGACATTGCGATGTTTAGATTTTTATCTTTGCCTCTTTGGAAAATCCAAATGGAGCGCATTTTGGAAATAACAAAACGAGCCAGAGTTGAAAACCGTTCCCTGTTCGATTTTGTATCAGGCTCCACATTTGAAAATGTAAAAAAAATACTTGCTGAACTTTTGGAATTTTCACGCAAGAATGAAGCCTCAAAAGTAATCGGAAAGTTTTTGCGCGACAGTGGTTATTTAAAAGATGCCAGCCAAGAAATAGTAGAAGACATAGCCATGTTTTCCGAGAAAGTGCGCGAATTTGAAGAGAATCACGAACATAAGCAAGTAATGGATTTTTTGAATTACGCACAAATGCTAGAGCAGGTTGGCCAGCGTGAAATCGGTTCGCAGATCATTGATCCGTCCGCAATTAAGTTACTAACCATTCATAGCGCAAAGGGGCTAGAATTTGATGCCGTCTTTGTGCCAGGGCTTGCTCAGTGGAAATTCCCGGGAATGGATAGAAAAGAAGCAATAGAAATCCCACCGGAATTAATTCCGGAACCGCTCCCTGAAGGCAATCACCATTTAGAAGAAGAGCGCAGATTATTTTATGTTGCATGCACTCGTGCAAGACAAGATTTAATTCTGTCTTATAGCGACTTTTACGACGGCAAAAAACAATGGAAACCATCTATCTTTGTGGCGGAAGCTCTAGAAAGCGGTAAGGCGATCTTGGTTGATAAGGTAAAAAAATCAAAATCCTCGTCACGACAAACTGTGCTGGATTTTGAAAGTAGGCCTCATGGACAAATAAAAACGCCATTGCCAAAATTGAGTTATAGCCAACTGGATACATTTCAAATGTGTCCACTTAAATATAAATTCAGATACATTTCAAAAATTACGGGTGAAATGCCGGCAGTTTTGAATTTTGGAATAACGATGCACAATACTTTGCGCGATTTTTATCTACTTCTACGAAAAGATGCAAAAAGGTTCAATGAGAATTTGATGCCGGTTTTACGAGAGATTTATGAAAAAAATTGGATTATTGGCGGGTATGAAACACGTGCCATGCAAGAAATCCAAAAGAAACACGGATTTAAAATTCTTACAAAATTTTATGCAAATGAGATGAAAAATCCAATAATCCCCTCACACATAGAAGTCCCCTTTAAACTTAAGATAAAAGATACTATTTTTGACGGACGAATAGACCGCATAGATCGTCTGCCGGACGGAACGTATGAGGTAATTGACTATAAAACGGGCGAAAGTCAGGGGAAAAGCCTCAAGAACAATCTACAACTCTCCGTTTACGCCCTGGCGTGCCGTGACGTACTACAAATTCCGGTTTCAAAACTTAGCCTTTATCTTTTGGAAACCGGCGAAAAAATATCAACAGAACGTACCGATAAAAGTTTGGATGTTTGCAAAGATGATATTTTGAAACTTGCGGATGAGATCTCTTCCTCTGATTTCTCCCCTACCCCCGGCTACGTCTGCAGTTTCTGCGACTATCGTTTAATTTGTCCGGTAGCGGCTCCGGTGGTACGATGACGGCACATATGATGGAAATTTTTGTTATTGCGCTGACGATTGTTGTAGGCATTGGTTTCTTCCTTTTATACCAGCGTCTGGCAAGTTTAGGCAAAAAGGACGACACCACCGCACTTACGCTTTTAAATGAGCAGTTTAGCGAGCGCATGCGTGAAATTTCGCGGCAGTTTGAAGCTCAGGCAAAGCAAGTCAGCCTACAGCTGGCGAATAATGCGGATATTTTGCAAAAATCCAATAAGAACATTGGAGAACGTCTGGATAGCGCTGCAAAAGTGGTCGGCGGAGTTACGGAAAAACTTGGAAAGTTAGAAGAAGCCAACAAGCGAATTTATGATGTTGGAAAAGACATTGCGAGCTTGCAAGATATTTTGCGCGCGCCAAAACTTAGAGGTTCTCTTGGCGAATTTTTTCTCGGAGATTTGCTTTCACAATATTTCCCCAAAAGCCAATTTTCTATGCCTTACACTTTTCGTAATGGCAAAAAAGTTGATGCTGCACTGCATTTGGCAGACAAGAAAATTGTGCCAATTGATTCAAAATTCCCATTGGAGAGTTTTAATAAAATGATTACCACAAAAGATGAAAAGGAAAAGAAACTGGCACAGAAAGCCTTTATAAATGCTGTTAAGAAACAAATAGATGAAATTACCCAATACATTTTGCCAGACGAAGGAACTATGGAATTTGCGCTTATGTATATACCGGCTGAAAATGTGTATTACGAAGTTATAATAAAAGATGAGGGCGAAGACACTCTGAGTTCTTATGCTTTTAAGAAAAGAGTAATTCCGGTATCCCCAAATAATTTCTTTGTTTATTTGCAAACAATTGTAATGGGACTTAAGGGACTTCAAGTTGAGGAAAATGCCATGAGCATGCTTCAAGCGATCGTGCGTTTAAAAGATGAATTCGGGAGATTTGGAGAAGCGTTTGAGGTGCTTGGTTCACACATCACCCATACGAGCCAGAAATATGATGACAGCAGACATCGTTTTGAGAAAATTGGTCAAAAGATAGAAAATATCGAACTTGTCGGGGAACGTGCGGACGAAAAACTCCTCAAATAAGCTCTTACAGAGAAGTTTGCCTTTAAGGTTGTTTTCAGATAGACTGAGGTGGCTTTTTTATGTCTGTCAAAATTGCTGATCTAGCGAAAAAACTTGGCATCTCCTCCTCTGATTTGAAAAAGAAGGTTAAGGAGATTGGCTTTGAGTTAAAACCTCTTGCTCGTTCAATTGATGATGAAACGGCGACTCTATTAGAAGACGAACTTAAAACGAAAAAAGTACCAGTTGAATCTATAGAGGAGGCTCCTGTTGTTGCTGAGGTAATTGGCGACAAACCGGCAGAAGATACGGCTTCGGTTTATGATGAGGAAATATCCAAAGAGTTGGATAGAGAAATTATCAAATCTCAGAGGAAAATGACTGCCGGCAAAGATGCGCAGCACGGTCCTGAAAAGGCGAAAAAAATATCCCCATCAACGATTGCCGCAACTCCGGTGACACCGGGCATTAGCGCAGGTGGAGAAGTGGAAATCCCAGACGCAATTTCCGTAAAAGAGTTCGCAGAAAAAACCGGCTTAAACCCGGTAAAAGTTATTGGCGAGCTGATGAAAAACGGCATTTTGGCGAATATCAATCAAATGATTGATTTTGAAACCGCCTCCATAATAGCAGATGATTTTGGCATAAAACTTCATCGCAAAAGATCTCAGGCAAAAGTTGAAGACATAGAATCCGGAAACTTGGAATCACTCATAAAAGAGGACGATGAAAAAGATTTAGTTATGCGACCACCGATTGTGACGATCATGGGACATGTTGACCATGGAAAGACAAAACTTCTTGATGCAATTCGCGAAACGGACGTGGTTTCAACAGAAGCCGGTGGTATTACTCAACACATCGGCGCCTACCAAATTGAAAAAAACGGCAGAAAAATAACATTCATAGATACGCCCGGTCATGAAGCTTTTACCTCGATGCGAGCTCGTGGCGCAAAGGTAACAGACATTGTAATTCTAGTGGTCGCCGCGGACGAAGGCGTGAAACCTCAAACCGTAGAAGCTCTGGATCATGCAAAAGAAGCCGGCGTACCAATAATCGTGGCAATTAACAAAATAGATAAAGAAGACATCAATATTGACCGCGTAAAAGCTCAATTGGCGGAATTGGGTTTACAGCCGGAGGACTGGGGTGGCAAAACCATTATGGCTCCGGTTTCCGCAATGACTGGAGAAGGAATACCGGCGCTGCTGGAGATGATCTTGCTGGTTGCGGATATGGAAAACTTGCGTGCAAATCCAAATAGACCGGCTGTGGCAACAGTGGTTGAATCGAATTTAGATAAAAATCTGGGGCCGGTTGCAACGGTTCTTGTTAATACCGGAACTCTTCACATACACGATGCAATCTTGGCTGGCAGCATTTGGGGACGAGTAAAAATAATGAAAAATCATTTGGGGGTTGAAATGAAAGAGGCATCGCCGTCTACTCCGGTACGAATTGCCGGTTTGCAGTCAACTCCACACTCCGGTGACATTATACAAGTTGTGCCGAGCATGGAAGAAGCAAAGCGCAAAGCGGAACAAATAGAACTTATGCGCAGCGGTATTGGCGGTACTGCGACATTCGGCTTGGAACAAATAATGTCTGCGATCCAGGCCGGTAAAATGAAAACTCTAAAAGTCGTTGTTAAGGCCGATACGCTCGGTTCCATGGAAGCTCTTAAACTTTCATTATCAAGAGTCAAAAAAGACGAAGTATCTATAAAAATAATCCACTCGGGTGTTGGAAATATAACGGAAAGCGACGTAATGATGGCGGCAGCCTCAAAGGGCATAGTGGTAGGCTTTAATACTTTTGCAAATCCGCACGTACACCAAATTGCAGGAAAATCCGGCACACAAATTTTTACTTATAAAATCATTTACGCATTAATCGACGATTTAAAAAAGATCCTTTCGGGCTTACTTGAGCCAGAGGTTACCCAAGTTACACTTGGCCGCGCAGAGGTTCGGGCAATATTTATGACTCAGCGGAAGTCCATGATCATTGGCTGTAAAGTTGTTTCAGGCAAAATTGAAAATAAAACCCGCGTTCGCATTTATCGCGGAGAAGAAAAAATCGGCGAAGGTGTAATTGACAGCCTCAAAAAGAACAAAGACATCGTACATGAGATTGGCGAGGGCAATGATTGTGGCATAAAGTTTGTAGGAGACGTTAGTCTGCAAGAGGGTGACGTTATTGAATCCTGGAAAGAAGAACGCAGAACCAGAATCGTTACATAAATGATATGGCGAAAAAAATACTAATTACTGGCGGTGCTGGCTTTATTGGAACGAATTTTGCGTATTATATGGCCAATAAGCACCCTCACGACGATTTAGTTGTGTTGGATAAACTAACTTACGCCGGCAACAAAAATAATCTTACGGCTCTTATCAAAAGCGGTAAAGCGCGATTCATAAAGGGAGACATAGCAAATAAGAAATTCATTACAGCGCTTTTTAAAAAAGAAAAATTTGATGTGGTGGTCAATTTTGCAGCAGAAACTCACGTGGATCGCAGCATCGTTCTACCTGCGGTTTTTGTTATGACAAACGTGGTTGGGACTCACAACTTGCTCGAAGCTTCCAGGGAATTTGGCGCGCCCCGTTACCACCAAATATCAACTGACGAAGTTTATGGAGATCTTGGCAGAGATTCAAAAGATTTTTTTACGGAAGATACTCCGCTCGCACCTACAAGCCCATATTCGTCTTCAAAGGCGGCTTCGGATTTACTGGTCCAAGCCTATTTTAAAACCTACGGACTGTTTGCGACCATAAGCCGCTGCTCAAATAATTATGGGCCTTACCAATTTCCAGAAAAGCTAATCCCATTTTTCTTTAAACTCGCACGGAGTGACAAACCTTTACCGCTCTATGGCGACGGCAAAAATATACGCGATTGGCTCTTTGTAGAAGATCATTGCGAGGCGATTGATTTAATTCTGCAGAAGGCGAGTCCGGGAGCAATTTACAATATTGGCGGCAATACGGAGAGAAATAACATAGAAATAGCTCATTTGATCCTGGAATTTTTAAAAAAACCGCGAACTTTGATCAAATATGTAAAAGACCGTCTTGCTCATGACCAAAGATACGCAATAGATTCTAGTAAGATAAAAAAAGAGCTTGGCTGGAAACCGCGGACGAGTTTTGAAAATGGTATAAAACTGACCTTCGAATGGTATAAAAACAATAAATATCTTTAAAATAACCCAAATTATATGAGGTACTCACAACTATTCGGTAAGACAAAATTTGAAGCTCCGGCGGATGCCGATAGCGTAAATGCAAAATTACTCAGCCAGGGTGGATTCGTGGAACGTTTAATTGCAGGCGTTTATACTTTTTTGCCGCTTGGTCTGCGCGTACTGCAAAAGATTAACAATATAATTCGTGAAGAAATGAATGCGATTGGCGGGCAAGAAATTCTCATGCCGTCGCTTCATCCGCGAGAGAATTGGCAGCAAACCGGTCGTGATAAAACTATGGATCCGATTCTATATAGGACAAAAGGCACCGGCGATCACGACTTTGTTTTTGGGCCAAGCCATGAGGAAATAGTTACTCCATTGGCGGCGCATTACGTCCAATCATACAAGGACTTACCATTTGCTCTTTATCAAATTCAGACAAAATTCCGCAACGAGCCGCGTGCAAAATCCGGCATACTTCGCGGTCGCGAATTTGGGATGAAAGACATGTACAGCTTTCATGCCGACGAAAAAGATTTGGACGCATATTATGAAAAAGCCACGCAAGCGTACTTCAACGTATTTAAGCGTTGCGGATTGGACGCATATATTATGGAAGCCTCCGGTGGCGCTTTCTCCGACAAATTCTCACACGAGTTTTCCATAAAAACTTCTGCCGGTGAAGACGTAATGCTGCTTTGTGAAAAATGCAGATACGCGCAGAATCTAGAAATAGCGGAAGCAAAATTTGAAACCGCCGACCAAAAAGGCGAAGAAGAAAAACCTCTCAAAAAAGTTGCGGCTAAACGCGGGATTTCCGTGGATGAAAACTGTGAATTTCACAAAGTTCCGGCTTGGAGAATTTTAAAAACGGTCATCTATAAGCTCAAAAATGGTCTATTTGGCGTTTGCATTCGTGGAGACCTAAAGGTTGATCAGGCTCGACTTGAACGCTACTTAAAAGAAAAAGTGCGTGTCGCGTCAAAAGAAGAACTTGAGCAGGCAGGCTTCGTAATGGGCTATATATCCCCTATCGGCCTAAATATTCCATTCATTGCCGATCACTCGGTAAAATACGTAAAAAACTTTGTTACAGGCGCAAATGCTCTTAATGAAGACTATGTAAATGCAAACATCGGTCGCGATTTTACCGTGAAAGAAATTTTGCATATTGCAGACATAGAACTATTCTGCCCAAAATGCAGTCACACACTTCGTGAAGAAAAGGCCATCGAAGCCGGCAATATCTTTAAACTCGGTACAAAGTTCAGTAGGGATTTCAATCTGAACTACACAACCCCTGACGGCCAGAAGAAATTTATAACCATGGGCTGTTATGGAATTGGAAACACTCGCTTACTGGGGACGATTGTCGAGGCCTGTCACGATGAACATGGCATTATTTGGCCAAAGAGTGTTGCTCCATATGCTGTGCATTTATTAACTCTCGGCGCAGAAGAGAACGTAAAAAACGAAGCTGGTGAAATATACAAAATGCTGCGTGATGAAGGCATAGAAGTTTTATTTGATGATAGAGAAGAATCTGCCGGCAAAAAGTTTAAAGATGCCGATTTAATCGGAATTCCGGTGAGAGTAATTATAAGTAGAAAAACTCTTGAAAAAGGCAAAGTAGAAGTAAAAATGCGCGCAGAAAGTGAAGCCAGCCTCGTTGATGCAAAAGATATACTCAAGTTTGTATGAGAATTTTATTACTAGGGAAAAACGGTATGCTTGGGCAGGCTCTGTTCAATGAACTCGTGCAGGATAACGACGTGCACGGGTATTCTCACGCCGATTGTGACATAACAAATCCAAAAAAATTAGAAAAAGTGATTAAAGACATGCGTCCGGAGGTCGTAATAAATGCAACCGGCTACACCCAAGTTGATAAAGCGGAAATTGAGAAAGATGCGGCTTTTGCCGTAAATGCGGTGGCCGTTGGGCATTTGTGCAAGATTCTGGCCAAAACCGCCGTGCCGCTCGTACATTTCAGCACCGATTACGTTTTTGATGGAACCAAAACTGGCGGTTATGAGGAATCCGACCCGATGTCTCCTATTTCCATCTATGGCGCGTCAAAGGCGGAAGGTGAAAAAGAGATTCTCAACAACTTGAAGAATTTTTTCTTAATCCGCACGGCGTGGTTATATGGCTCCGGCGGTAGAAATTTTGTGGATGCGATGATTGGACTTTCATCTCGCAAACAGCCGATTAAAGTTGTGAACGACCAATTCGGCAATCCAACGCTCACTACCGATCTTGCGAATGCCATTTCTCGTTTACTGAAGACCAAAAATTATGGTATTTATCATTTGGTGAATGACGGCAGTTGCAGCTGGTATGACTTTACCCTGGAAATATTTCATCAACTTGGTTTGCCGCAGGAGGTTATACCAATAACTTCAGAAGAACTGGCTCGTCCAGCAAAGCGGCCAAAGAATTCCATACTAATCAATTCAAAATTTCCAAAACTGCGGCCGTGGAAAGAAGCTTTGTCTCAATATCTAGAGCATAAACAAATCACATTATGAAAGGAATAATACTAGCCGGCGGGAACGGTAGGCGCTTAGCCCCACTTACAGATGTTACAAACAAGCATTTGTTGCCGGTATACGACAAGCCAATGATTCTCTACCCGCTCAATACATTGGTACAAACCGGCATTAGAGATATTTTGATAGTAACCGGAAAAGAATACGCGGGTGGGTTTTTAAAGTTGCTTGGTTCAGGCCGCGAGTTTGGGTGCAGATTCACGTTTGAAGTACAAGAAGACGCGCTTGGTATAGCTCACGCTTTGGGTTTGGCTGCAGACTTTGTGGATGGAGAAGATTGCGCTGTTATCTTGGGCGATAATATTTATGAAGATAATTTAGCTGCTCCGGTGAATTCATTCAGAAGCGGCGGGCACATTTTTTTGAAAAAGATCGAAGATGCGAGCCGTTTTGGAGTTGCAGAAGTTCAGGGAAATAAAATTTTAAACATAGAAGAAAAACCGGCTAAGCCGAAATCAGATTTGGCGGTCACTGGATTTTATATATATGACAATTCCGTTTTTAACGTAATAAAAACGCTAAAACCATCCGGACGCGGAGAATTGGAAATAACCGACGTAAATAACGAGTTCATACGCCAAGGCAAGATGACGTATAGCATGCTTTCTGGCCACTGGACCGATTCCGGGACGTTTGAGAGCCTATACCGCGCAAACACGATAGCCAGGGATATAAAGGCAGCTGGACGCACCACTCCGTTTGAAGAAATAATAAAAAAACGTAACCAAAAAAATAATTAATATGAATAGCATACTTGTCTCAGGATCTCTTGCGTACGATTATCTTTATACTTTTCTCGGTGATTTTAAGAGTGAAATTCTTCCGGGAGAAGGTTCTCTCAGCGTGGCATTCAATGTCACCGATAAAACCGTAAATTTTGGCGGCTGCGCCGGAAATATCGTGTTTAATGGCAAACTTTTGGGCGAAGATTTTGTATTGCTCGGTATTGCGGGGCACGATTTTGAGCCGTACCAGAAATGGCTCACTAAAAATAAGATTGATTGCTCAAACGTAATGGTAGAAGAATCGGATTACACAGCGCAAGCCAGCGTGGTGACCGATAAAAAAGGCCAACAAATTACGTTTTTTTACGAAGGTGCGGCGGCAAGATCTGCGGGTCGTGTGAATTCCATAAAAAGCACAATTAGAAATCTGGAAAAAATAAAATTCGCCATAGTTTCACCAAACAATAGAGAATTTATGTTGGCAACAATCGCAGGATGCCAAGCTGCCAAAATCCCCTACTTCTTTGACCCGGGACAGGCAATGCCGCTATTTTCCCCAAACGAGTTGTTGCAAATAGTAAACGCCGCATCGGGAGTATTTTTAAATGAATATGAATTTGGTATGTTGCAAAAACAGCTTAAACTAAAAACAGACGAAATTTTGAGACTATGTCCGCTTTTGATAGTAACGCTGGGAGAAAACGGTTCAACTGTTTATTTTGGTGAGAACCAGATAAAAGTACCTACTCAAAAAGTAAAGACTCTCGATCCAACCGGCTGCGGCGATGCTTACAGGGCGGGCTTTTTGGCTGGCATAAAAGACTCTTTCCCAAACCTCACCCAAAGTATTTTGGAAGAGGCCGGTAAGCTTGGTACTAAATTAGCAGTCGCGTGTTTGAGTGGTGTTGGTACCCAAAATCACAAACTTTAATTATTCTTCGTCCGTACTACCGTCGCAATCGTTGTCTTTGCCGTCCGCTGCTACTTCTGCGCCTCCGTTTGCGTCTGTTGAGCAAACCGTTCCGTTGTGAGCAGAATTACAAACTGTAACGCCGCCCGCGCATTCTCCTGTGCCGCATGCCGCACCCGTGACAAATCCATTATCAACGACTCCATCACAATCATCATCAACGCGGTTGCATGCTTCTGCCGCACGTAATCGTACACTTCTACACTGCGTTTCTAAAATATTCCTACATTCCACGACATCTGCCACGTTGCAAATGCCCGGCAAAACGCACGGACCGCCAACTGGCATTTCTCCAACTGGCGTTGTCAAAGTAAAACCTTCGTCTACTTCACCATCACAATCATTGTCTACACCGTCGCAAGTTTCCGTACAGGACCTATCTTCAGAGCCGCCCGGATTTGTTGAACATTGAGCTGTTCCGTCCGCCTTACATTCGGTATGACCATGAATAGGGTTCTGTGGGATGCCTCCACAATCACCTCGACCAACGCAATCGCCGCCAACATTGAAACCGTTGTCTACGATGCCGTCGCAATCGTTGTCTCTGCGGTCGCACGCTTCCGGACTTGCGCCGACTTCACCCACACACGTACTGCCAAATTGGCCATCTTCGCAAGTTTGCACGCCCGCTACACATTCGCCAATATCCGTACCACACGGCTGAGTCGCACCATCGGCGCACGCACATCCCTCATCAACACTGCCATTGCAGTTGTTATCTAGTCTGTCGCAACGATCAGGTGCTTCTGAATTTGGAGATCCAGCGGCATCATCAATACTTGAACATTCCACTTGTTGATCATTTGCACATCTTGTAATCCCGACACCACATTCGCCAGGCAAAACACACGCGGCGTTTATAGAGCTTTTCTCAAGAACACTCCAAGTTTTTGGCCAATTACCCTCATCTGTTAGGCCATCACACTCATTGTCCCTACCATCACACGTTTCACCTTCGCCAGCATATCTTGAACCGCCCTGCATAGTGTTGCACCTAACGCCACCATGAGAGTCACACTCCAATTGTCCGTCTGGACATTCTCCGGCACCAGGGCAAGCCTGGCCAACTGTACCGGTTTGCATATTATCAACGATGCCATCGCAATCGTTGTCTCTGCCGTCGCACACTTCCGGTTGAGACCCTTGATTTACGCCTCCGCAAGCGTCACCCCACTGTCCATCCGCACACGATTGCTCACCAAGTGAGCAATCCCCAACATCAGAGCCACATGGCCTTGTATCGCCATCAACGCAATCGCAACCATCATCCGTAACTCCATCGCAATCATCATCTTCGCCATTACACAGCCCTTGCCCCCCCACTCCAACTTGATTTGTCTCAAGTAATCTTGGATTCATTACTACTTCTCTGCGTGTTGGATCCGATGAACACATAGTCGAGCGAGTTCCGCGACAAATAGTTGTACCTGCCCCGCATATACCAGGCTCTTCGCATGCCGTGCCCGTATTAAAGCCTTCATTAACTTGACCATCGCAATTATTGTCCACGTCATCACAAAGCTCTTCACTCGTCATGTCTGCAGATCCGCCTGCTTCCGTGGAACATTTTGTAAAATCTGAAGTTGCGCATTCCCTCATTCCATTGGCACATATTCCCCTTCCACAAGCTGCGCCCACGTCATACGCTTGATCTATTTGGCCATCGCAGTCATCATCAACGCCGTTGCAAGGATCGTCCGCAGCTGGAGCTACACCGCCCTGGCAATCGCTCCATGTTGAATCCGCACCGCATGTTTGAGTACCAGGCGTACATGGTGCTAGAACTTCTTCTCTGCATGGATTTGTGGCTCCAGGTACGCAAGCAAACCCTTCATCCACCGCTCCGTTACAATCATTGTCTTTGCCATCAGCAATTTCCGGTTCCGGATAGAGAGCCGGTACAGCTTCCACGAAACTGCTGCCACTTCCAACACGAACGCAAATATCAACTCCTTGTTCACATTCGCCGCGGTTAAGACTGGTTGTTCTTGCGGTATCAGTGACGCACTCACATCCAGGCTCGCCGCTTATAGAAACACCAGAGTTTGCATCCGTAGAGACTACCGTCCCCGTTCCCCGGCACGCATTATCAACTCCATCGCAAGGCACATCCGCAGCGTCCGGGTATATATTTGCATCATCCGGTGCACAATCGCACGAATCTCCAAAGCCGTCACCGTCCGTATCCAGTTGATTCGGATTTGGAGTATTTGGGCAATTATCGAAACCATTGGCTGCGCGATCCAAATCATCATCTCCTTG
>CAYHNW010000002.1:123800-125749 GCA_964358095.1 uncultured Candidatus Peribacteria bacterium | reverse complement strand
CCGCGAATTTCCGGCAACTCTTCCACTGCGGCATTTGGTTTGCGCTGCCATACTTTTCCTGGTTGTTGTTCAAGATAATGTGTAGAAGTATCTTGAATTGCATCGCGATTTACATGCTGATCTGCGGTTATAAATATTGAAGTTTCCTCAACCGCGCCACGGTGTTCAAAAGGGAAATTCACATCTTCGCGTCTCACAAAGATCTGTTTGTCTTTTTTGACGGAAATATAGAGCTTGCCGCCGTTTGCGACAACTATTACGTCATCTTTAAGAGCAGGGTCAATGTACACTTTTGTGTTTCCATAAGCTTCGCGCGGACTTAGTAAAAAGAGTCCTTTTTGTGTAGTCGGCTCCACGAATATTTTTGCCCCTGTTTCGCTTGCCAACGCATCGCGGAATTCATTGAATCTCTCCAAATGTGCAAAATCTATAGTACCTTCAAAAGCCTTTTTCAATTTAAATTGATTACTCACCGGATCAAAAATCAATTCGCCGCTTGTGGCCAATTGTTTTTCTTTAATTTCTACCACCGCTCCGGTCTGTTCGGCTATTTTGCTGCGCACTTGTGCGTCTGTGAATTGTTCTGCTTCTTCTTCACTGCCGCGCGCAATTCTATAAACCAATTTTCTGCTCCAGAGTTGGAATTCCAAAGCAACGTATGGAACCGGAACAGGTCCAAACATTATAACGCCAAGTTCAGCGCCCGTAGGCAAGAACCTTTCATACCATTCCTTTGTAGTCTCATCCAACGACGCCTCCATAATTCCTTCTTTAAACATGCCGTAGGCCGTTTCAAACAGTTCCTTTTTGCTCGGCTCATCTAAACCCGGTACGTTTTCAATCTTATAAAGTATGCGTGAAAGTTCCGGATATCTGCTCGGACGTTCTTTTACCGTCGCATATTTATCAGATGAAGCGTCAACTTCGGCCAAATGCTCTTCAATAGTTTTTCTATCCAAAGTTTTGCGGAATTTTTCGTTGGATTTCTCCCAATTTAGACCAACGCCAACAAGTGCAGTCGGAATCATCGGTCCGGTTAGTAATCCGCCGGCTGCTTTAACGCTAAAATCCACATCTTCAAATTTCTTTGTCAAACCTCCTCCGGCGCCAATCATCCACCCGCCGCCCATGGCGGTTTCGGCAAATGAATAACCTCCGCCCGCGTGAATAGTTACGCTAACGGAAGGGGACATCTCAACTCGTTTGCCAATTGCGGCTCCGGCCGAGAAAGATTCCCACTCCGGGAATTGGCCTGAAATATCTACAATAGTACCGTTATCAAATTCATAGTGAACATCAAAGCCCCCACCATGCGTTGGCAAAACTATTGCGGCTCCACCTATTAATGCACTGCGAATTGTTTTTAGTTTTACCTCGTCAAATCCAGCCTCGCGCAGACGTGCCACGATTTCGTCCGCCTGTTCCGGTTTAAACTCTATCTGCATGCCTTTTTCTTTCATGCCTTCGGCCAAGCGTCTTTGTTTTTCAAATTTATTTTTCTGCCACACCACGGAACCAACTCTCACAAACATTTTTCTGTATTTATCAACGAGGTCTGCGGCCGGAGAACCTTTTCTATAAAGTTCTTCCAAATTATTGATCGCCAAAGTCTTAAAAAGATTCTGTTGGTCAATTTTTGGATCGCCGGTCCATTTAATTAGAATTCCGGCTTCTTGCATTTCACCCAAAATTGATTTCATGGATTTGTGTGCCGGCATCACCGTGTAGCACGCAATGCCCCATGAAAGCAGAGTATTTATGTGAGTTGCAGCTTCGGCTTCATCAACGGTTTCAGTCCAGCGTCCGTCCGGACCTTGTTTTTGTTTTACGATTTCCGTAAATGCCAAATTGTAAGCCGCGTCGGGCGACTGAGCAGTTGTAAACCACTCGCCATCAACCGTTGCAGTGCGTCCATTTAAATCTTCAAAAGTAATTCTGCGTCCGGGCGT
>CAYHNW010000002.1:103335-123700 GCA_964358095.1 uncultured Candidatus Peribacteria bacterium | reverse complement strand
GCATAAAAATCATATTCTTCGTCTTGCATGCGCTCAGCTTCGCCCAAAATTCTTTCGCGTTGAGCTTTGCGTGAAGAAAGCACTTTATCCATGCGAGATCGTGCGGCTTCTTCTTCTGGAGAAAGTCTTCTTCTGCCTGGTGAGTCAGGTCCACTTGATGCTCCTGTGCGCCCTGCGGCACGCCCATCTGGGTCACTGGTTCCCGCTGCGGAATCTAGCAATCCGCCGGTTACGCCGGGGCGTCTGCCTCCGGTCTCACCAGCACTACCGGCTCGGCCGGCTCTGCCACCCCTGCGATCCGCACTTTGAGCGTCCAGGAGCCCGCCAGTTTGACTGCGAGGGGCAACATCGCGACGTAGCCGCATATATCTTCGCATCGCAATATCCCTGCTGTACATAATTCTCTCCCTGAGAGCCCCCTCAATGCCATCTTTGACATCAAAAGTTAGCGGATTATCCATGTCATCGCCCTTGAATTTGATAATGCCGCCTTCTGTTATTTCGATTGAAGTTATATCGTCCAGGTTATCGTTTACAGCATCTTCGTTGATGTACCTGTTCGAAATTTCGCTTAAGCGAGATTTATATTTTTCTCCCAGAGACTCTTGCAATAAGGCGCGCACCTGTTCACGCCAGTCTTTATCCTCATCGAAATCAATCTCCGTGTGTTTGATCGGGCTTCCCTTGGTTTTTTCGCGCCCCTCATCCGCACTTTCCAAACGATGTCCACCTTCGCTAGAAGATTCTGTAGTCATTTTTTGTTTTTATTTATTCAAAATATTATATCATAAAACAGGGGTTGAGGAAAGGGTCATTTAAGGATATATTTGTGCCGATGGATCAAGTTAAATTCCCGGTATTAATTACGAACTTTAAGACATACGAGAGCGCGACAGGCCTGCAAGCGCTAAGACTTGCCAAAATACATGAGGAAGTGGCAAAAGAATACGGCGTTAATTTTGCGATTGCCCCACAGGTTGTGGATATCTGGATGATAGCTTCCCAGATAGATATTCCGGTTTTTGCCCATCATTTTGACGCGGTAACGCATGGACAATATACCGGTCACATTTTGCCGGAGGCGCTAAAAATGGCCGGTGCGGACGGTTCGCTTTTGAATCACGCGGAAAAAAGAATCCCGTTTACGCAAATTGCAGACAGTTTAAATCGGGCGAGGGAAGTTGGTTTTTTTACGGTAGTTTGCGCAAAAGATGTTGAAGAGGGTAAGCGCATTGCGGCGCTTGCTCCTTCCGCGGTTGCAATTGAACCGCCGGAATTAATTGGCGGAGATATTTCGGTTTCTACGGCGTCGCCGCAAATTATAAAAAACGCAGTAAAAGAAATTCCAAACGTGCCGATAATTATCGGCGCCGGAATAAAAACTCCGCAGGATATTGAAGTCGCGCTTGGTTATGGCGCAAAAGGAATTTTGTTGGCTTCTGGCGTTACCAGAGCCAAAAACCCGCGTGAGGTTTTGGTGGGTTTTGCGGAAGTTTTGAGAAAGTTTTCTAAATAATTATGATTGTTTCGGGAAAAGTTTTAAAAGGTCGAGGCGTGGGACGTGCGCTTGGTTTTCCGACGCTCAATTTAAATCCGGAGAACGCGCCAAAAAGTTTGAAATTTGGAGTTTATGCGGCCAAGGTTGTGTGCGGCACGCGCGAATTCAAAGGTGTTTTGCATTATGGCCCGCGGCCAACGCACGAATTTTCCACATCGTTTGAAGTTCACGTTTTTGGACTTGATGAAGATTTATACGGCAAAGAAATTTCTGTGGAAATAAAAAAACGCATCCGCGACGTTAAGAAATTTGAGAGCGAAGAGGAATTAAAAAATGCGATTGCTAAGGACGTTGCGGCGGCTCAGGCCGGCTGATGTGCCTGTTGCCAACAATTAAAAAAACACTTTAAAGCTTATTAGAGTGGTGCTGTTGCCGTAAACACATTGCTTTATAGCAGGTATAACCAAAAGGCCATTGTTGGCAACAGGTACTCAGACGGCCTTGGGCCTGTTATAATTACCGCGATGAGCGTTCTAAGCAAACTTCGCAGCAGCATCTCTCCCCAGAATTCACTTCTTCTTTTTTATCACCAGCTCGTAGCAATTGCCGCGGCGATTTGGTATAGGTTCCCGGGAAGTAGGTTAAAAGTTATTGCGATCACCGGTACAAAAGGAAAATCTACGGCAACTCACTTGCTCGCAAGTATTTTGCAGGCGGCCGGCTACAAAGTCGGAGTAGCTTCAACAATTCATTTTCAAATTGGAGAAACCATTTGGGCGAACGAAACCAAACAAACCACGCAGGGTCGCTTTGAATTGCAAAGACTTCTGCGTGAAATGGTTAAGGCCAAGTGCGATTTTGCGATTTTGGAAGTGACTTCTCACGCCATGGTTCAATCTCGTCTTTGGGGAGTAAATGTGGACACGGCGGTTTTAACTAATATTCAACGCGATCATTTGGAATACCACGGCGGATTTGAAAATTATTTGCACGCAAAGGGACTTCTGTTTGCACTTCTTGGCCGCGCAGAGCGCAAAATGGGCATTCAAAAAACGGCAATACTTCCGAGCGATGATCCAAATGTGAATTATTTTGAGACCTTTCCATCCGATCGCAAAATTACATTTGGTGCAAAAGGAATGGTACGCGCCGCGGACAGCGTTGCGTTTGCGGACGGCACGCGTTTTACAATCAAAGTTCCAAACGACGAAATAAATTTGTATTTAAAAATTCCCGGCGAGTTTAACGTTCAAAATGCGCTGGCTGCGGCTGCGGCCGCGGTGGCTCACGGCATAAAACTTTCGGCGGTAAAAAAAGGACTTGAAGTGGATATGGAAATCCCCGGACGCATTGAAGTAATTCGCGCCGGCCAGCCTTTTACGGTTGTGGTTGATTATGCTCACACGCCGACATCACTTGAAAAACTGCTCTCGCTGTTCAAGCCTTTAACTAAAGGAAAACTCTACGCCGTGTTTGGTGCCACCGGCGGAGGACGCGACAAAGGCAAGCGCGCGGAAATGGGCAAAATCGCGGGGCGGTACGCCGACTATGTTGTGCTGACCGACGACGATCCGTACACGGAAAATCGCATGCAAATAATTGAGCAAGTTGCGGAAGGCGTTGGCAGAAAAGAAGGCGGAAACTTTTGGAAAATCCGCGACCGCAAACAAGCAATTCGTCTGGCACTGACACTCGCAAAAGAAGGAGACACAGTCGTGATCGCCGGCAAGGGATGCGAACCAATTCAAATAATTGGCGAGGAAAAAATCCCGTGGGATGATCGCAAAATCGCGCGAGAAATTTTGAGCGCAGCCGTAAAAGTCACACTTTAGTATGGAACAGATTTTATTGATTGATAAGCCCTCAGGAATCACGTCATTTGATGTCATTCGTCACTTGCGCCGCAAACTTGGTATTCGCAAAATGGGGCACGGAGGCACGCTGGATCCGCTCGCTACCGGTCTAATGATTATAGGGATTAATGAAGGCACTAAGCGGCTTACGGAATTTTTGGGGCTTCCAAAAGAATACGAAGTTTTGATTGAATTTGGAAAAGTTTCAAACACTTACGATGCGGATGGTGAAATCTCTGACGGCTCAAAACGTAAAGTCGTCCGCGACGAATTTGAAAAAACTTTAAAAGATTTTATCGGTGAAATTTCGCAAACTCCACCGGCATTTTCAGCAAAAAAAATAAACGGCCAACGCGCTTACGAGTTGGCGCGCAAAGGTCAGGTCGTGGAACTCAAACCCCAAAAAATCACAATAAGCGCTATAGAAATTTTGAATTTTTCATGGCCGTTCGTTAAATTGCGCATTGCTTGTTCCAAAGGAACTTACATACGTTCTTTAGCTCATGACCTCGGCCAGAAACTCGGTTGTGGTGGATACGTGAAAGAATTACGACGCACTCGAATTGGGAACTGTAGAGTCGAGGATGCCACCGCCATTTGATGGTCTCGTAAATATCAATACAAAATCAGGCGCGGTGGTAGCTTCAAAAGCATGCAATGCTAGTTCTTTGGCGCAATATCTTATATGGGCAACTTGCTCAATATTGCCAGCTCCTCCTCCTCGAATATTTCTACCAACAAAGCCGGCAGCACGAAGTTGCTCTTCGGTTGGCTCTTTAGGCATGTCCGGATCTGGATTTATCCATTGTCCGTCCAAGGCCAGACTATCGTCTCCAAGTTGAAATTCTTCTGGTTGTTCTGTAGTAGACTTCATATTAGTAGGAGTAGTATAGCCTATATCTCGAGGATGTCAAGAGGATGTTTGAGATTTAAAATACCTTCCGCAAAGATAATATAGGTCTATAATTTGGAAGTGTTACAGATTTTCCAATTTCTGCCCGCATTAATCTCATTTTTACTCACTTTTGCAGGTATAAAAATAATCCTAAAGATCTTCCCTAAGCTGGGACTACTGGATAAGCCGGGTGAATACGGACTTGCACGCAAACCTATGCCTTACAGTGCCGGCATCATTTTTTTTATTGTCTTCCTGATTTGTACCCTTATTTTTGTTGATATAACGAAGCCTATTGCCGGTGTTATTTTTGCCGGGTTACTTGTGACTATTGTCAGTTTTTGTGACGACAAACTCAGGTTAAGCCCTGTTTTACGTCTGATTGTGCAGGTTTTGGCGGGAATTCTGGTGGTAATTGCCGGTGTAAAAATCCAAGTTATTAATACGCCTTTTGGCATCCCTCTTTTTCTTGATAGTTTTCAATTAAATATATTCGGAGAAACAATCTGGATTTTGTCGGCGATAATAATAATTTGCTGGCTGATTCTTATGATGAACGTGATGAATTGGCTGGATGGCATTCCGGGGCTTTCCTCCGGCATTTCTGCTATTGCGCAAATTTCTATTTTTATATTATCCACGCAGCAGTTCCACGTCGTTGATCAGAGTGCCATAATCACGATTTCCAGTGTTCTCGCTGCTTCCTGCCTGGCTTTTTTGCTTTTTGATTTTTATCCGCCTAAAATTTTAATGGGCGATTCCGGCAGTATGTTTCTGGGATTTATGCTTGGATCATTATCTATTATTGCCGGTGGGAAATTTGCCACAGCACTGCTCATAATGGGTTTCCCTGTTTTAGATGCCTTTTGGGTGATTTTAAAGAGGATTTTATCCGGTAAATCGCCTTTCAAAGGAGATTTTTCGCACTTTCACCACCGACTACTCCGTGTCGGCCTCTCCGAACGCGGTGCACTCATTTTTAACTACGTCACCTGCGCGGTTTTTGCTGCAATTGCCCTGCTGTTAAACTCAACATTTCAGAAATTCATAGCTTTTTTAGCGGTGTTTCTTATCATTAGCGTCGTTGGTGTAATTACGGCTCTCTTGACAAAGAGTCAAAAAGAAGTAATGTAGAGGTTGAAGATAATGAGCCAAATATTCCTGCTCTATGGGCAAAAATTTTAGAACAAAGAGATATTTCTTCACAATAGATGGAGCTTTTTTGTTATAATACAGCTTCATGGATGCTATAGCCGAAATTAAATCGCGCATTTCTATTGAAGATCTGGTTGCGCAATATGTACCACTAAAAAAAGTTGGAAGGCAACTTAAGGCGCTTTGTCCATTTCACAAAGAAAAAACGCCGAGTTTTTATGTCAGCCCCGAAAGGCAAATTGCATACTGCTTTGGTTGCAAAAAAGGTGGCGACCATTTTAAATTTATTCAAGAAATGGAAGGGCTGGATTTTGTGGGCGCTCTCAAGTTTTTGGCCGAGAAGGCAGGCGTGCGTCTGCCAAAAACGACGCCGCAAATGGCAGAGAAAAAAACTGAACGTGATCGGCTTATTACTATTCATGAAGAAGCCGCACAGTTTTTTGAAAAAAGTCTTTGGGAAACCGACGACGGTAAAAAAGTAATTTCATATATTAAGAAACGAGGGTTAGAAGAAGATACGTTAAAGACCTACAGGCTCGGTTTTGCGCCGGACGATAAGAAAAACGCGCTTTATACGCATTTGCTTGAAAAGGATTTTACGCGCGCAGAAATTTTGGCAGCAGGTTTGGCAATCGCTCGCGACACGGAACAAGGCGAGTGTATTGACCGTTTTCGCATGAGACTTATGTTCCCGATTCATAATTTGGCCGGCGACATTTGCGCTTTTGGTGGGCGTGCAATTCGTGACGGTGACGAACCAAAATATTTAAATTCACCCGAAACGCCGGTTTTCCACAAAAGTTCATTTTTATACGGACTCGCTGCCGGGCGCGCAGACATTCGCCGAAAAAATAACGTCATCGTCGTAGAAGGCTACATGGACGCGCTTGCCGCGCATCAAATAGGCATAAAAAATGCAGTGGCCTGTGGCGGCACATCACTCACGGAGGAGCAACTCGTAATTTTAAAACGCTTTGCGCCGGAAATTATTTTTTCTTTCGACCGCGACAACGCAGGCAAAATGGCAACGGAACGCGCAATCGAAATGGCGCTGGATAAAGAATTTGCGATCAAAGTTGCCGTTTGGGAGTCAGACGCAAAAGATCCGGACGAATGTATTCGCAGTCGTCCGCAGGATTTCTTAACCTCGCTCGAAAACGCAAAGCCGGCTATTTCATATTTGATCCATCATTTTACCGAAACTTTTGGCGTCGCCACCGCAGACTGCAAAAAGAAAATCATAGATAGTCTGCTTCCGTTTTTTGCAAAAATAAAAAGTCCGGTGTTGCTCGACGGAGTTTTAAAAGAATTGAACTCGATTTTGGAAGTTTCTATAAACTCGGTGTACGACGAGTTAAAACGTTTTCAGGGCAAGCAAAAAGGTGTGAGTTTTGGCCAAAATTCCAAAAAAGGTGGAACCTCTCAAATGCCCATTTCTACCTTCAATGAGTTCAAGAGAGAGGAGTACTTAATAGGACTGCTCTTGACGTATCCCGAGATATATCCTGTGGCTAATCTTATAGTAAAGCCAAATGACCTAGAAGATATTGAGTTACAAAATATTTACAGATCTCTTACAACTGAATATAATCAATCACTGAACGATAAGGAGCGCGAACGGGCGAATATTCTGGCCATGCTCGCGGAAACTCTCCACAGCGATATGACCGCTGATGCCGTAGAACAAGAAGTCAGAACGACTGTACATTACATCGCGCTTACAAAACTCGACAGAGAAAAGAGATCAATTGTAGGGAAGTTGCGTACAGCACAAGGCGACGAGAAGAACGCACTTCTTGAGACTTATCAAGAACTCCTGCGCACAAACGATTATGGCAAAGAAACTTAAAAAATTCATTTCGCATCCTTCGGATGAACAGCTCGATAAATATCCCAAAGCCGTCCAGGAGCTAATTAGGAAAGGTCGCGAGCAAAAGTTCGTGACTCAGCAAGAGCTTATGAAGGCCATTCCAAACATTGAAACAAATGTAATTTTGCTGGATGAGATTTACACGCTTTTTATGGACTTGGGTATTGAGGTGATGGACGTTAAGGATTCTCTTATTTGGAGTAAAGAAGAAGATGACAATGACACATTGGAAAAAGAGGTAAAAAAAGCAGTAGTACCGGAGCGCAGGACAACCGAGCTTTCCGAAGTGGCCAATGATTCAATTCGCATGTATCTTTGCGAAATTGGAAAGGTCAAACTGCTAACCGGAAAAGAAGAAATTGATTTGGCAAAACGCATTCGCAGAGGTGACCAGACAGCCAAGCAAAAACTGGCCGAGGCTAATCTACGGTTGGTCGTTTCTATCGCAAAGAAATACATAGGTCGTGGACTTTCGTTTTTGGATTTGATTCAAGAAGGCAATATCGGCCTTTTCCGCGCGGTAGAAAAGTTTGACCCGGATCGTGGCTTTAAATTTTCAACCTATGCAACTTGGTGGATTCGCCAGGCAATTACTCGTGCCATCGCCGATCAGGCTCGCACTATTCGCATTCCGGTGCACATGGTTGAGACTATTAATAAGCTCACTCATGCGCAGCGCCGTTTGGTTCAAGAACTCGGACGTGAGCCTCTTGTAGAAGAATTAGCTGCCGAAATGGACATGGATATAAAGAAGGTGCGACACATTTTGAAAATTTCACAGGATATCGTTTCGCTTGAAGCGCCGGTTGGCACAGAAGAAGATTCCAAGCTCGGTGACTTTATTGAAGACGACGACGCTCTTTCACCGGCAGAAGCCACAAATAGGCAGCTCATAAAGGAAAATATTCACGAGATGCTGCATTACCTTTCTCCGCGTGAAAAGAAAATTATAGAAATGCGTTTTGGCTTAAAAGATGGGGTTGGTCATACGCTCGAAGAAGTTGGTCAGGAATTCCGCGTCACCCGTGAACGTATTCGCCAGATCGAAGCAAAAGTATTACAGAAGTTGAAAGAACATCCGACAAGCGTTAAAATCCGCCCATATGTAAATTTATAACCCACATTTATGACAAATACATCTGATCCAGTAATCACTCCTGCAGGCGCAGACGAAAAAGTTACGTTAGTTACCAAAGAAGGTTTGGAGAAACTAAAAGAAGAGTTAAACTTTTTAAAGGAGGTAAAACGCAAGGAAGTTGCAGAACGTCTAAAAGAAGCCATTAGTTACGGCGATCTTTCGGAAAATGCCGAATATGAAGAAGCAAAAAATGAGCAGGCTTTTGTCGAGGGTCGCATTATGGAGCTTGAAGAAAAAGTTAAGTTCGCCAAAATTATCGATGAAAAAGCAAAGAAAGATGGGGTTAGCGTTCAACTTGGTTCAAAAGTTGTCGTCATCAACTTATCCGGCAAGACTAAGACGGAAGACGAATACACTATAGTTGGTTCTACGGAAGCAGATCCAATCAATCACAAAATCTCAAATGTATCACCGGTTGGCAGGGCTTTAATGGACAGAGAAGTAGGTGAAACAGTAAAAGTAGCAGCTCCGGGTGGAATGATGGAATACAAAATAGTAAAGGTTCGTTAAAATGAAGACGTTTTTCAGGGTTTTGCAAATAGGCGGCGTGGTGGTGTTTTGTGCCAGTGCGATTTTTGCGATTTTGTTTGCAGAAGGTTACCAATATGACCCCGCAACGCGCGATGTAATAAAAAAAAGCGTAATTTATTTTGATTCGTTGCCGGAAGATGTTGAGGTGAGTGTGGACTCCAGGAATATAAATATAGGAGCCTCGCGCGAAATAAGGACTGCGCCTGGCGCTCACGATATAGAAATCACCAAAGATGGCTTTAATCCCTGGAAAAAACGAGTAGTGGTGCCGGAGGACTTTGTGGTTAGGTTCCCAGAGCTAAAAATAATGCCGATAGTTGAAAGCGGCACGTCCCCCCAGTTTATAAAGGATATTGAACCCCTTGCCGGTTGGAGTATGCAGTCGTCATCGGAAGAAGGCGTATTTATGAGTAACCCAAAACTGCACTTTGGAAAATATTATCTTTTTAGCGCCGATGATGATTTTCGCGTTATAGAATTGCCATTAAAATTTGAATTCGAGAAAGTTATGCCTTTTGGCAATAACTCTCTTGTGGGACTGACTCGTGACAACAGAATATTTGCATACGACAGTGAGAATCAGAAATTAGTTTCACGCAAAGAAAAAGATTTTATTGATTTACGCGTCATGGGAGGAGAATTGTTTGTTTTGGATAAAATCGGCAATATTTGGACAGCTGGCCAAGAACTGGAGTTAGCAGACTTTTCAAAATTCCACCTGTTTGCAACGCTTGCTCAGGCTCCAACTGCCATTGAGCGCACGCAACGCAGTGAAAATCTTATCTCTTTTTTATTTAAGACCCGCAATAAAAAAAGTTTGGTCGTTACGAGGGATGATGGATCAATAATTTTTCAAAAGGGAAATTTAGATAGCGCATTTTTGGATAAGCAAAGAGTGTTTGTGGTAGCCGATGGGATTTTGGAGGTTTATGATATCGAGAAAAAGAAAGAGCTTTCTAAACGTACAATCTCAAAAGAAATTGTATGGCTTTCTAGGGTAGGGGAAACATACCAGTTCCTTTTTACGGATAGCACAGGCGAAATATCTATTTGCGACGAGGATTTTGAGAATTGCAATGCAGTTGCGGCGGCGGCAAAGCTGGCCGGAAATTATTTTATAGAATCTTCTCAGGATCACGACAAATTCATAGTGGTAATCGGACGTACGCTTAAACTGCTTGATCTGGGAGAAAACTCGTTCCTGCCGCCATTTCTTCAGAATCTAATGTCTTCTGTTTTTTCGAAAAAAATCTAGAAACAAATCTTTTTAGAACTCTCTCCGGATCACCGCCGGTTTTGTTTGTATATCTCGTATGAATCAAATAAATGCCGGCAATGACTCCCAAGAATGCAGCCATTTGAGGCACACGCAGTCCAAGTATTTTTATTGTTTCATCTCCACGGACGAACTCTTCAAGAAACCTAAACAAACTGAACGTGAGCAGTGCGAGTTCAGAAATAAAACCAGGCAATCTTCCGCGTAGGTGATTATATAAACAATAAAGTCCGCCAGCGAGCAATAACGTGTAAAGAAAACCGTATATTTGAGTTGGGTGAATGGCGGTCACATATTTTACGTTTGCGCTGCGAAATGTCACGCCCCAGGGGAGAGTTGTTGGCGTGCCATAATTTATACCGTCCAAAAGTGCTCCGATATCTCCAAATACCAATCCCAATAAAATTGCTGGCATCATAGTATCCAATAGCTTCATTGGCGACTCATTCCACTTCCTTGCCACATATAACATACCAAGAATCCATCCGAATATTGCGCCCCAAAATGAAAGACCCTTATCCCAAATAGTAAACAGATTTAGGAAATTCTTAAACTCGAATTGATAAAAGTATAAGTCGGTATTAAATATTATAAAAACTATTCTGGATACGATCAGCGCACAGAAAAACAAGAAAAAACTGTGGTCGGAAATAATGTTAAGCCGTATGCGGTTACGTTTAGCAAGTCCTATAAAAACATAAGAACCGGCAACGAACCCGGTCGTCACAAAAAACCAAAGAGAGAACACTGTAATTACGCCAAACTCAAACAAAATGGGATACATAAAACACTCTGATTTTACCCTACATCAAATTTATTACAATCAAGAGAAATCCAAAAAGAGTGACCGGATACAGGAGGTAGGGCGCTAAATCGTATTTCTTAAGCCAAAAATTGCGTATTGTAACTGCACCATATGCCAGAAATAAGGCTAGCGTGACACCTTTGGTTATTGTCGACTCGTAAAAAAAGAAGTTTTTTGGAAGTGGTGAAATGGGAAAGATTTTGATAGTAAATGGATAAGAAACGACGTACGCGATCAGGTAAAAAGCCATAACCCAACCCAACACGCTCCCTGTTTGTTCCCAGGTGGTAGCAGGTTCTCGAAGGGCATCTGCTTTTCCCTGCTCTTCAATCTCTAACGCTTTTAGCTGGAGCGCTAGGCGTTTTTTTTCTTCTCTAAGCGTTTTTATGCCATCCCACGCTTCAAACTTCATGGTTTTTGATTTACCGGTAAAAATCAGTTTAACGTATTCCCAAATGTGCCTGTTGATTGTTCGGATATCGTCCGATACCTTTTGTATTTCTGGAGTTTTTGGCTTAAACCAGCGCAGAAGTATATTAGCCAATGGTCGTAGCAGCGGTTTTTGTTGCCATTGCATCGCCAAACCCACGATGCTTAATTCTTTTGAAAGGCCGGTCTGTTTTAACTGTGAAAGCAAGTCTTTTGTGTCCACTTTTAGACGCGCGCTTTCTTTTAGTTTTCTTTCTTCATGTATAAAAAGTTCTTGACGCTGAAGATGCTCGAGCATCTTTTCGCAAGTTGTGAGAATGTGTTCCAGATTTGTAGAATCTTTTATTCTTACGAGCTGGTTCAAATATGATTTTATGGTGTCGCGCTCTTCCGGCTTCAAATCCTCACCTGATTCTTGCAAAAAGCTCTCTATGCGGCGCATGGTGGCATCCACTTTTATCAAAAGCTCCTGGCGAGTTTCCTGCATAGATGCCGTTTTCATTTCCGCTTCTTTTTCTCTTGCCTTCCTGGACGAACCATAAAGCCGCTCATATTCTTGCTGGATCGCCACAATATTTCCTTTTGCTTTCTCCTTTTCTTCGATGCCCAAGATTGAATTCACAATTGAAAGAACATTTAGCTGATATTCATCAAATAGCCTGCCAAAAGCCTTTACTTCGTTTTCCGCAGCAATTGTTCCTACTACTTTTTTCCCCTGATTGTCACGAGCTTCAAATTCAAAAATATTCTTGCCGGCTTGCGCGGCGCTTGCCACCACAGCTCCCGTTGAGACCGACTCTGCCGATAGCGCCTCCAAAGAGACAACCGACATGCTCAAATTGTTGAGTTTTTTCCTGGCTAACTGTTCATCAACAGCTTCAATCACTCCAGAAAGTTCTTTGCCTTCTTGATTAAGCGCGATGTAATGGTAGGCTGGCATAATTTATTTTTTTATTGTCGCTTTTATAAAATTGAAGAAAAGAGGGTGAGGTCTGTGAGGGCGAGACAAGAATTCCGGGTGGAACTGTGTTCCTATCATGAAGGGATGATCTTTTATTTCTGCGATCTCCACGAGGTTTTCTTTTGTATAAGTGCCGGAAGCCACCCAGCCGTGATCTTCCAATCTCTTCTTAAAATCATTGTTGAATTCATAGCGATGGCGATGTCTCTCTTCAATCGAATCTTTGCCATAAAGGGCACGCGTTTTTGTGCCAGCCGTTAGCTTGCACGGGTAAACACCAAGCCTTAGCGTTCCGCCTTTCTCTTTTTGCCAAGACTGATCGGGCAAAAAGTGAATTATATATTTTGAACGGTCCGTTTTACCGGCTTCGTCAAATTCTTCGGACGTAATTTGATTGTCTTTGAGGACATGGCGCGCAAACTCGATTGTCATTATCTGCATGCCAAGGCATAGGCCAAAGTACGGAACTTTATTTTCACGCGCGTAGCGTGCGGCCATAATTTTGCCTTCCGTGCCGCGAATTCCAAAGCCGCCCGGAACTATTATTCCGTCTGCGCTTTTTAAAGTTTCCCACGTCTTTTTGTCTTTTTCCTCCAGTTTTTCTGAACTTATCCAGAGAACCTCAAGTTTACGTTCGTTGTGAAAACACGCAATTTTGAGTGATTCAATTACGGAAAGATATGCATCGTCGAGTCCTGTATATTTGCCAACGAGTGCTATTTTAACTTCCTTCTTACTGTTTTGCAGCTTTGTGGCCACATCCTTCCAGTCTTTCAGATTTGGCTTAACCTTGCCAAGATTCAGCTTCTTTGCAATCAACTCGGCAATGTGGAACTCCTCCATTAACAGCGGAACTTCGTAGATGGAATTTGCCGTCACAGAAGGAATCACCGCTTCTTCTTCCACATCGCAAAATAGTGCAATCTTTTTAAGCAGCTCTTTGCCAACCGGATAATCGGCGCGCGGAATAATTATGTCCGGCTGAATTCCGATTGAGCGTAGCTCACGCACAGAAGCTTGCGTTGGTTTAGTCTTGAGCTCTTTACTCCCTTTTAGGTAGGGAAGGAGAGTGAGGTGAACAAAAAGCGTATTTTCATGGCCAAGTTCCCAGCGCATTTGGCGAATTGCTTCAAGATAAGGCAATCCTTCTATGTCGCCGACTGTCCCGCCAATCTCCACAATCACAATATCTGAACCGGTCTGCTTACCAATTCCCTTTATTTTGTTCTTTATAGCATTTGTAATGTGAGGGATAATTTGAATAGTTCCGCCCAAAAAGTCGCCACGGCGCTCTTTCATTATTGTCTCACTGTAAATTTTGCCGGTTGTGACCGTGGAAAGATTCGTGGCGTGAACATCTATAAAACGTTCGTAATGACCCAGATCCAGGTCGGTTTCAGCGCCATCATCTGTAACGAAGACCTCTCCATGCTGAAAAGGACTCATTGTGCCCGGATCCACATTTAGATACGGATCCATCTTTTGAGGTATGACAGAAAACCCGCAGGCTTTCATCAGGGCTCCTATTGAGGCTGTGGCTATGCCTTTTCCAAGGGAAGAGCATACGCCCCCGGTAACGAAGATGTATTTGGTTTTTCTCTCAATCGGCATGATTAGTAATTACAGGAAAAACGTGGCTTGGTCAAATTTTTTGGGATATTACGACAGTCCAGTTTTTCGGCGAACGATTTCAATCGTTTCCCGTGCGAGTTTGCGTGCGCGAACCGCACCAGTGACCAAAACGTCCTCCACGTAATCGGGCTTGTCCTCAAGTTCAAGGCGTTTTTCGCGGGCTTCGGCAAAGTATTCCAAAATAGTTTCCAGCAGTTTGTTTTTTAGTTCCGCATAGCCAACGCCGCTGGAAACTAACCTTGCAGCAAGTTCTTTTTTCTCTTTTTCATCAAGCAAGAAAGACGCCAACATAAACGGGATGCAGGTCTTTGGATCTTTTGGTTCCGAAACCCCTTTTGAGTCTGTTTTAACGGAAAAAACCTGTTTCTTGAGCACATCTGCCGGTGCAAAAATTTCAATCACATTTCCGTAACTTTTACTCATTTTCTGGCCGTCTGTGCCTGGCACAACCGCAACTTCTTTTTTTATTTCCGGTTCCGGCAATTTAAAAGTCTCTCCGTAAGTGTTGTTGAAAAATGTCGCAATGTCGCGTGCAATCTCCACGTGCTGTTTTTGATCCTGGCCAACCGGCACAACGTCGGATTGATAAATCAAAATGTCCGCCGCCATCAGAACCGGATAGTTGAAGAGGCCAACAGTTTCGCCTTTTTTGCCTTTTTGGTTCGCGTCTTTCCAGGCATGTGCGCGCTCCAGGATTCCCATTGGTGTAACAGTGTCCAAAATCCAGGTTAACTCTGTCACTTCTGGAACGTCACTTTGGCGGAAAAGCGCAACTTTGTTTGGATCCAGGCCAAGAGCCAAATAATCGGTGGCAAGATCGCGCGTTTTTGCGCGCAAAACGGCACCGTCGCGCAAAGTCGTCAGCGCATGGTAATTAGCCAAAAAAAAGTAGCAGTCGCCCTTATCCTGCATCTCAATGTGCTGCCGCATTGCGCCCAGGTAATTACCCAGATGGGGGCTACCTGAAGGCTGCATACCTGAAAGTATTCGTTTTTTCACGGTTAATAGTTTATAGGTTTTAGGTGGAAAAATCGCTTGACAGAATACGATCTAATGATTAAGATTGGCATCTATGAACAATACACCAAGTCAAACGCCAGATTCGGGCGCAATTCCTAGGGATAGGCGTACAGGCATCGCTGGCAAGGCAATATTGTTAGTGGCTGCATTCGCCTCACTCGTTGGCTCCGCTACTGGTCGTTGCGATGGTTCGGATACGACGGAACCAATGTCATCCTCATACCAACTTCCGGATTTTAACGATCCTAGTTTTGTGCCAAGCGATGGCGATCCGGACGGTTGTGTAACTTTAACCCAAGCAGAAGCGGCCAACTCGCCGTTGTGCGTTAAAGCCTTACCTTAGTCTAAGGACATGCCGAATTAAACGGCGGTAGACTTAGCGATTTTCTGGTTTCAAGTTCGGCCTCGTAGAAGTTTTCTATGGGGTCGTTTTTTATGTACTCAAAAATTGGATTTCCGGGTAAAAAAGTTTGGATTAAGAATTCACCGCTTGGATGAGTGAGATTTTTTATGTGAGTGAGAAGCTGGAAAACGCGTTCTGTTGCGCGAAAATGCGGGAATTGAAGAAGGGGATCGGGAGAGACGGCGACGCTTAGATTTAGGCGCGGCAGAGTGAATGGTTTGTCTATGGATTGCGTGGCGATGATGACATCTGTCGCTTCTAGTAATTTTTCATCTACGGATTTTTTGCCGCGACTCGCAAAATTTCCACTGTCCAAACGAATTATTTTTGCACGGCTGAATATTTTTTCAATTTCTTTCTCGAGTTTTTCCGTGCCGTGGCCGAGCGGTTTTAGGTTTGCGTTTCCGCATTTATCGCAGGTGCTTGGCATGGGAGAACTTGTTTTACATCGGTGGCAGCGCAGATCTAATTCTTTGTGAACGGTGAGTGATGAGCTGCATGTTCCGCAGCGGAAAATATTTCCACAGTCAGGGCAGAGGAGCGCGCTGGCTTCGCCTTTTTGGTTTATGAAAAGCAAAACTTGTTTGTTTTGCGAAAGCGTGCGTGCGATTTTTTCTATGGTTTCATCGGCGAAAATTCCATAGTTTCCGTGGCGGCGCTCGTCGGCCATTTCTATTATTTTTACAGTTGGCGCTTTTGGCGCGATCCACTCGATTTTTTTAAATTTATTTTCTAGCATTTTATGCCAAGTTTCGGCTCGAGGCGTTTGACTCGTAACGATCAGTGGAATTTTCCACAGCGCAGCAAGTTTTTCGGCCACGCTCAGTGCGTCATAATTTGGCGTGCGTTTTTCTTTATAACTTTCACTGTGTTCAAAAGTAACAACAATCGCAGAAAGTTTTTTGAACGGCAAAAAAAGCGCGGCGCGCGTGCCGGCAATTACGCCCGGCGCGCCATTTCTAATGCTTTCCCAAATCTGCGCTTTTCTTGTTTCGTTTAATTCTCCATGAAAAACCGGCAAGTTTTCGCTAAATTTCTTTAAGTGAAATAGTTCAGGGAAAAGCACGAGAACTTGGTCGTCTGAATCACTCTGGCGCGAAATTTCCTCAGAAATTTCGCGCAGATCCATCGGCGTTTTTTCCAAAACAAGTATGTTCTCTTTTTTGACTAGTAACTCTTTTACAAGTTTTTCAAGATTCTCGTTTCTTGTACCGGAAACTTCAACCGGTTTTTCATCCGGTGCAATTTTTTCAGAAACTCTTTCCTGCGGTATTTTTTCCGCCGCTGCGGCTTCAGCCTTTTTTTTCACACGCTTGCTCGGTGTCCAAATTTTCTCCGGAATAAAAAAATCAATAACTTTAGAAAAACCGCACGCGTAAAATTTGCTCATCCACACGGCCAAATCCATTTGCCGAGTACCCAAAATCAGCTCCGTTGCACTTTCCAAAACTTTAGTCGGATACGTCGGCGCGGCTTCATGCAGTGCCCTCACAATTCCAGGCAATTTCTGATTCCTAAAAGGCACGCTCACCACTTGTCCCTGTGCAATTTTCAAATCCGCCGGAACTTCATATGTGAAGCTGTCGAATTTGCTCGGTACTCTGCGATGGAGGACTATTTCTGCGAACATGGGGAGGCAATTATATCACTAAAGGAACACTGCGCTTGTCTCGAATTTTATGCCATGCACTTCCTGACAGGGAGCGCTTACGGCTAAAATTCCGACTCGCTTGTGTTCTGTGGTAAGGCAAGAAAAGATTAATTAACAAAGAAATCTTTTCTTCTTGCTAAGTAGATTATTATAATGAGCCCAATAATCCACCCAAAAACCAGTGCGGAAATCAAACTACCAGTTATTACTGCTGGGGTCATAAGAACATATGTTTCTGGAGGAAGTAGCTTCTGATAATAATTGTCATACATGGTTTTGTTCGCGAAAAATGAGAGTAGGTTTATAGGTGTTAGTACTATTGAAAAAATATACCAACCAATCGCAAATTTTCTTGCCCATTTTAATCTTTTTATGATGCCATAAAAAATTGCTGCCAATATTCCAACTATGATCAAATTTACAAAAATTGCTCCGGCTCCGCTAACTACAACTGGCCCCAACTGGGACAGAGGAATTTTGAACATTCCGAGCAACAGACCGAAAGCTCCCCAGCCGACGAGTATGAGAATTAGTATCATGCCGATTGGGAATTTTTGTTTGGCTTGTCCGTTTTCCATAATGTTTAGAAATTTAATGATTAAATAATTCGACTTTTAATAATTTTTAAAATGCGGAATCAATATCAAGTTTACCAGAAGTATAACACAAATTAGCGTAATGAATAAAACCAATCCAGTTAAAAAGAGAGCCAAGAATGATTTAAAGATTGATGATCCATAAAATCTGTGAACAACATAAGTACCTACAATGAGAGAAATGATAAAGGAAAAGATTGTGAAAATTGGCGATAATTTTTGACCCAAAAATAATATGCTCGAAACAGAACTTACACCTGCGAATACGCCGAGAGTAATTAAATTGCAATACAGCGCTGTTTTAAAATCATTTTTTGGGAATTTAAAAAGACGAGAGAACAAACGCAACACTAAAGAAGCAACTAACGGAGCGATTATGAGACCGAGCATGCTCAGCGATATAAACAATATAACTAATGGAGTACTATTTAAAAAATTCATATGATTTAAATTTTTTCTTCCCCCAAAATTGAATACCAATCAGTCGCCGAGCGAAGCGAACCAAAACTCTTTGACTTTTCCTTCCTGGTGCTCTCAGCAGGAATCGAACCTGCATTTTAGGTTCCGGAAACCTACGTTCTATCCGTTGAACTATGAGAGCATGGCATTATCAATCATAAGGAATTCACTTTTTAACCGATTCCCAGTCTTTTAAAAACCTCTCGATGCCGGCATCCGTGAGCGAATGTTTTAACATTTGTTCCAAAACTTTGTATGGCACGGTCGCAACGTGCGCGCCGAGCGCCGCGGCTTTTTGCACAGTCAACGGAGATCGCACAGAAGCCACAATCAGCTCTGATTTAGAATCGTAGTTTTTTAAAATTTTCAGAGATTCTTCCACGACCGCCAAACCATTTTCGCCGGCATCATCCAATCGGCCTACAAAAATACTTATGAAAGTCGCGCCCGCCTTTGCCGCCGCTAAAACTTGATTGGCAGAAAAAACCAACGTCACGTTGGTTTTGATTTTTAGTCGAGAGAGTTTGCGTGCGGCTTTTAACCCTTCCGTCGTGCAAGGAATCTTAATTACCACGTTTTTGTGCCAAGTGGCAATATGTTCTGCCTCCGCCACCATTTTGCCAGATTCCAGGCTCAAAACTTCGGCGCTCACCGGCCCGTTAACAATTTTGCAAATTTCGCGCACGGTTTCTTTAAAATCACCGCCTTCTTTTGCCACCAGAGAAGGATTTGTAGTTACGCCGTCGATAATGCCCCAAGATGCCGCCTGTTTAATTTCATCTATGTTTGCACTGTCTATAAAGAGTTTCATAAGTAAAATTGCTTAAATCAGGCTAGATTATAGCGTATAATCCGCATAGTTGCACCCGTAGTTTAATGGATAGAACAATAGCCTTCGGAGCTATTGGTGGGGGTTCGATTCCCTCCGGGTGCACCATAGTTTTGTGTTAATGTGAATTCTGAGGGTTTGTAGTTAATTTTTCTAGAATACTAAAATCGGGAATCGAATGCCGGACTGAAGCGCAACAATTCAGTTGCGCTTCAGGAGGCGGGGTCGAGCGCTTTTTTGCTAAGGCAAAAAAGACGCGTGACCGATTCCCTCCGGGTGCACCACTACTTCCACCACACCGCCGCCGTATCTTCATATTTGTATGTCGTCGGCAGTTGTCTGCCATACTCGCCTTCGGCCATCATTTGTACCTTAATCTCTGCGATTCTTCTAAAATATTCATCCTTAGAATATTGCACATTCAAAATATAAAATTCTTTGTTTTGCAAATAGACGCATCCAAAACAATGTTTGCAATTAAATAAAAGTTCGCTGTATTCGCAATCGGAGCAAGTTCGCACATAATTGCAAAAATTGCAGTTGTATGTGTTTAAGCCGATAGAAAAACTGTCATAGCATAATTCCGATCCGTCGGAAAAAGTCATGTCGGTGCAGTCTTTTGTGCGCCAGCAATCTTGCAAATAATTGCAGTCCTGGCATTCGTGAGCGTCAAAACAAAAAAAACAGTTCTTTGAGGAGCTGATGTGTTCTCCAGTGCAATTTTCGCTTTTACTAATATGAAAAGCTTTGCGCGGTATTGTTTGTTGAATTCCATCGGCTCGCTCAAGCGCGTCTTTAACTTCTTCAGCATTTTTATAATTAAAATTCTTCATGCGACTCTCATATTCTTCTCGCGGCAGTTGTTCATTAAAAAATACATATTGTTTTTGCCTCTGGCTTACCGCACCGAAACAATTCTGGCAGCCCACGCAGTCGTAGCAAAATGCGCAATCCGAGCAGTTTTTGAGATCCTGCGAGTAATAGCAGCCATAGCAGTGGTTAACATCTACGCATTCGTAGCAAAGTTCGCCATATTCGCAATAATTGTTGTCTGCACAGTCGCGCGAATTTAAGATCACGCCGCCATACATGCAGTCTTGATTGAAATTCCCGCCAAACAGCAAATAACAACTCTTGTTTTTGTCCGAATGCGTACAATAGTCGGAATTTTCGGAACCAACGTTGATGTTGTACAGCCGAGGCGATTTTAAGCGCAGCTGTTCGAATTCTTGTAAGAGACCCACGAGGGTATTATACCAAAAAGGATGCCGGATATACTATATACTTCGAGCATGACTTTCGCAGGTCTAGCCTTAAGAAAAGGCTAGACCGAGAAGGAGGCTGCGGCTCGCTTAGGCGAGCCG
>CAYHNW010000002.1:82763-103325 GCA_964358095.1 uncultured Candidatus Peribacteria bacterium | reverse complement strand
ATAAATGGTTATACCTTTTTGGTGGGGGGGGCTGGCTTTGGCGTCCCGACAGCCGATTCATGCGAGGAGTATGCAGGCATCCTTTTACTGCTGAGACTTCTTCTGCCACAGCACCAAGAGCGGACTGGCAATGAATATTGAAGAGTAAGTACCGACGACGATACCTATTATGAGCACTAATACAAAGTGGAAAATAGAAGAGCTTCCGAATAGTAATAATGCTAGTAATACTATAAACACCGTGAGTGAAGTATTGATGGAACGAGCCATGGTCTGAGACGTACTCTTATTTGCAACGTGAGCAAAGCTCTCGTCGCGGTCTTGATATCTCAGGTTCTCGCGAATTCTATCAAATACGACGATAGTGTCGTGCACCGAGAAGCCAAGCACGGTAAGCATTGCAGTGATAAAGAGCGCATCAACTTCAAAACGGAAGATTGCAAACACACCAATTGGAATCAACACGTCGTGCATCAAAGCGACGATTGCGCACACGCCGAACTTCCAGGCGCTAACTCTCTTTGGAACCTTTCTAAACGCAAATGCGACGTAAAGAACGATCATGACCATAGCTATAATAACGGCCATAACTGCGCGTTTCTGCAGAGTTGCTCCAACCGTGGGACCAATTGTGGTAAATCTATTTTCGGTCAAATTACCGAACTTGTTTTTGAGACTTGCCAGAACTTTTTCATGGGTATCGTTATCCACGTGTTCCAAATTCAAAATATAGCGTTTTCCGATTTCTGCTTCGCCTTCACCCGCAGGAACAACACGACCATTTTCAAAATTGACTTTTGCAACGGCACTTTCCAGCGAAGCTCCGGAGGCTGAAGAACTTGCGGATTCCGTAGTCCTAACATTCAGAACTTCCTGTATATTTTTAAGTTCAGATTTAATTTGTTCCACAGTTACTTCCTTTTTAAAAGTTAGATCCATCAATGTGCCGCCTTTGAAATCTAGGCCAAGTTTGAGACCAAAAACCACGAGCGCGACGAGCGAAATCCCGACAACGATGCCGGAAAACGTAAACCAAACTTTAGTATTTCCAATGATGTTGTAATTTTTGTGGCCGCCGCTAGCCATTCCCCAAAGCCACGGTTTTTCACCCAATCTTGTTCGCATCACAGCTCCAAGCAATGTTTTTGTAATAGTTATTGCCGTGAACATGGAGACCAAAATACCTGCAGCCAAGTTGAATGCAAAACCTTGAATGATGGAAGTGCCAAAATAGAAAAGAATTCCGCAAGTGATGAGAGAAGAGAAGTTTGAGTCGCGAATGGAACTCCAAGCTCTATCAAAACCTACGTCAATTGCGTTATTGATCGGGCGTCCGGCGCGGAGTTCTTCTTTTGTCCTTTCAAATATGAGAATGTTTGCGTCAACGGCCATACCAATTGAAAGCACGACGCCAGCGATGCCTGCTAGAGTTAGAACAACGGCGTTGCTCAGCAAGAATGTCACGAAGAAGAGCACGAAACACGCCAAAATAAATGTAACAAATTTTTCCCAACCGTCTTCCTTTGATCTGAGAACTTTATAAAGAATGCCTATGAAAACCAAAATTGCCACGGAGAGAGATATAGCCAACGGCAGCTCGGATTTTATCAAGAAAAACATTATTGTTGTATACAGGGAGAGTGCAAGCACCGCAATGACACCCGGCAATCTGTAATAAAAAATCATGAACGCAGCAAGCAGAATAAAGCCGATGATGCCGGCTTTTACGCTCTTATTTAAAGCTTCTTCACCAAGAGATGCGCCAATTGTGTATTGCCCGCTGAGTAAGACGGGGGCGGGGATTGCGCCGGTGTTTAGATCGCGGGCAAGAGCCTGAGCTTCTTCAACCGTAAAACGGCCTGTGATTACCGCATTACCGCCAGCGATCCTTTCGTTTACGTTTGGAGCGGAAATCAAATTGCCGCCGACAAAAATGGCGAGCGGCTTATTTACATTTCGAGCTGTAAGTTCCTCAAAAAGTTTTGCCCCTTCCGGATTGAACTGAATTGAAACGGTTGGCTTCAATAATTGGTCAAATGTGACATCGGCTCTTTGAAATTGAGCACCGGACAAACTTGTGGATTGCCACGGATCCGGCTGGGTAGAGAAAAAGATTTTTTCGTACTTAACCTGAGAAAAATCATCGGCACGAATGATGTGGAACCCAAACGGTGTTTCGGTAACACCGGAAAGTTGCCCCACTTTCGTGAGTTTGAGTGCTGCATCCGTAAATGGCTGTACGTAACTTCCACCTACTTTTACCGGACCGTTTGCAGCAAGACTACCGGAGGTTTTCTTTGCATCAGGTTCATCGGATGAGTCTTGTGCGGTCTTGGCAAAGCTCGCGCCTGCCTGTAATTTGCCCAAAAGTTCTTCGGCAAGTTGTTTTGCTTCGTCTTTTGAACGAAGCACCGTGTCCGGAGCTCTTTCTGCACCGCGATATGCAATCAAAATGTGGCTCACATCAAGGGATTTTTCTTTTGCATCAAGCGCGGAAGCATCCCTCTTACCCGTTAATTTTACTATAAAATAACCATCCAACGGGACGAGTTGGTCATCTTTATAAGTGTAGCCGTCGTTACCTTCCAGCAAAGTTGGAATGACTTTTCCTTCGATGCCGCGATCAAATATTGCGGACGCCATTTTTTCGTCAATTACTTCACTTCGCAACTGCCAGACCGCTTCTGAATATCTTACTTTTTCCGGTGAAGCTTGAGTTTCTTCTTGGCCAATAACTTCCATGGTGGCTTTGCCGCTCAATATGCGATCCAAAATACTTGCCCCAAGTTTTCTAATATTCTCCTTGTAATTTGGATCTTCTTTTTCTCGCTTTTCTTTAAATTCTAGTTGAATGGTTTTGCCAACCACTTTCTTGGCCTCATTCAAATCTTTGATTCCGGCAAGTTCCACAATCAAATGCTGTTCGTCTCCAATTGTAGAGGTATAAATGTTTGGCTCAGAAACGCCGAGTGCATTCACACGGCGGTTAATGACTGTTTTTACACCTTCTACAATAGCCTTACGATCCTTTTCAGGCACCTTGCGCAGGTCAATTTTATAATCAAGCTGGGAGCCTCCTTGCAAATCCAAGCCAAGATGCACTTTTGCGTCTTTGACGGCGTTTGGAGTTGCGTCGAGCTGATAAGAACTCGGCAAATCGTAATATCCCAAAACGAGGGCAAATACGACTATTAGGGCGACCTTCGAGGCGGTGGAACGAAACATAAGATGGTTAAGTTAATAATTATTATTTATTGGATTTTTTTGAGAGTTTTGCGTCGAGTTTATCATCGTTTCCTGCACCTTTGCGCCCATAATCGTCTTCAAGTTTGATAACATCGTCAAGTTCAGGTGTTGAGACCTCAAAAATGACTGTACTTTCCAATGCCTCAACTCTGTGAATCATGCCGGGAAGAACGTCGGCCTTATCGCCGGCGCACAAAATTGCTTCTTTTAAACTCTTTGGATTTTTTCCAAACGTAAACTTAACTTTTCCCTCAATAATCAACTGTGTCTCGCACTTTTTCTTGTGATATTGAAGCGAAAATCTATGGCCTTTGCGAATTTCCAGGATTTTTCCTGCGTATTTGTCCGTATGCGCGAACCAAATCTCGCGACCCCACGGCTTGGGTTTCGTAATTATATTATCCAAAAGAATCCGAAGCATAACGGCTCCAATCATACCATAGGATTTAGATTTTTAAAGAAGGTCTCCTTTTTGGAGTTTTTTTATTTCTTCGATCAGTTTTTTGACTTCCGAGGATCTTTCTTTTGGCATAACCAAGAGCGCTTCTGGAGTGTCTATTACAATCATGTTTTTGACACCGTAAGTAACGACAAGTTTGCCGGATGAGCCAATGACAACCGAGCCTTCTGTGTCCACCGTTATCTGTTCGCCAAATCCGATGTTGTGAGTTTCATTGGTCGTCATTTCCTCATGCAATGCAGACCAGTTGCCAATGTCGTTCCAGCCAAATTCCGCCGGTACAACATGTAGCGCTTTTTTGCCGATGCGTTCCATTACGGCGTAGTCTATGGAGATTTTTGGAGATGCGGCGTAGTTTTCCTTGACTACTACGGCTTCATAGACATCCGGCGCAAATTTTGCGAATTTTTCCAGGATTGTACCGACTTTCCACACGTAAAGACCGGTATTCCAAAGATATTTGCCGGATTCGATGAATTTTTTGGCGGTTTCAATGTCGGGTTTTTCGGTAAAACGGTCGAGCTCATAAATTTCAAAAGATCCTGACTTCTTGCTGCGAGGTGGGATTTTTCTACCCAACTTTATGTATCCCAAGTTTGGATTTGGATATTTTGCTCTAACTCCAATTACGCTTAATATATCTTTTTGAGCAACGTGATTTGCCGTGAATTCAAGCGCTTTTTTAAATTCTTCGGGTCTTTGGATCAAATGATCGGCGTACACAATGGCCATCACTTCGTTTTTAAATCCCATTTTAGCCAAATGATTTGCTGCAAAACAAATGCCGGGAGCGGTGTCGCGAGTTTCCGGCTCAATGATGAGGTTCTCGTGCAATTTCTCTTGCTGAAGGTGCGGCAGCTGTTTTTTTACCAGCTCCGCATATTTTTTATTTGTTGAAACAAAAATGTCACTCGGTTTTAAAAAAGAAAGCCGATCAAAAGTTTGCTGAAGCAAAGTGCGGTTGCCGGTGAACGCGTGAAATTGTTTTGGCATGGCGCTGCGGCTAACCGGCCAGAGCCGCGTGCCGCCGCCACCCGCGAGGATTACTGCTTTCATTAATTATTTGATTACTGATAGATCTGTACCCGTCATCTCCGCCGGCTTTTTTACCCCCAACACTTGGAGCACCGTCGGCGCAATGTCCTTTAGTTCGCCATTTTTGCGCAGTTTTATTTTTTCATTCCCAATATAAATAAACGGCACCGGATTTGTGCTGTGGCTTGGGCATTCTTCGTGATTGCCTTCATAAATTTTGTATTCCGCATTGCCGTGGTCTGCCGTCACAAAAATTGTGTAGCCTTTAGCAAGTGCCGCGGTCACAACTTGTCCCAAGCACACATCCACCGTCTCCACCGCCTTTATAGTCGCCGGCAAATCGCCTGAATGACCCACCAAATCGCAGTTGGCAAAATTTAAAATAATCAACGCATAATCGTCAGGCAGTTTTTTTAACAGAGTTTTTGTAATTTCCGGTGCGGACATTTCCGGCTTTTGCGCATAAGAAGACACTTTTGGAGAATCAATCATTACGCGTTCCTCGCCTTTGTATGGTTCCTCAACTTGGCTGTTGAAAAAGAAAGTCACATGCGGATATTTCTCGGTTTCCGCTATGCGCAATTGTTTTAGACCCGCTTTTGAAATCACTTCGCCCAAATTGTTTTTGACAATCGGAGCGTGGAACACAATCGGCGCTGACTGTGAAAATGGCCCCATGCAGACAAAAAACGGATGCACGATTCCCTTCGGCTTAAAGCCAACGGCGTGGCCTGTCTTTGGATTGCTTTCGCCGGTAAAAACCCAAGTCAATTGGCGGGCTCTATCAGTGCGATAATTCCAAAAAATCACAGCGTCTTCGTTTTTAATCACGCCACGCTCATCTAAAACAACTGGCGGAATATAATAGTCGCTTTCCGCGCCTTTTTTGTATGCGTTTTTAATTGCCGCAAATGGATCACTTTCTTTTACGCCTGTTCCAAGTGCATACAAATCATAAGCCTTTTCAGTTCTGTCCCAATTATTGTCGCGATCCATCGCAAAATACCGTCCACAAATTGTTGCAAGCTTCGCCGTGCTTTTTAGTTCAGCGATTTTCTTCTGAATTTGTTTTATGAATAAGTCCGCGCTTTTCTCCGGTACGTCGCGCCCATCTGTAATCGCGTGAATATAGATTTTTTCAACATTTTCTCTCTTAGCCATTTCAAGCAGCGCAAACAAATGGCGAATATCGCTATGCACACCTTGGTCAGAAATCATCCCGAGCAAATGAAGCGCTGAATTATTTTTTTTCACCCGCTCGCACGCTTTTTTAAACGCCGGTTTCTTAAAAAAACTTTCATCCCGAATCGCACGATTAATTTCTTCGAGCGATTGATAAACAATCCGCCCCGCGCCAATTGTAAAATGCCCGACTTCGCTCCCGCCCTGAGTTCCCGCCGGAATGCCAACAGCCTCGCCTGAAGCCTTTAGAATCGTCCACGGATAGTTTTTCTTAAGCCCCGTGATCGTCGGCGTTTTTGCGTGAGTTATGGCATTGCCGGGGTAATCCTTACCCTCTCCAAAACCGTCCAAAATGACCAGTAAAACTTTTTTCATTCTGCATCAATTAAAGTCCAAGAACGCTTTTTAAATACCAATTAAAAAGGTCGTTTCCAAAAAATATAGCCACAAAAGTTCCAGTGACAAGCAGCGGTCCAAACGGAATTTTCACACCAAAAAATTTCTTAGTTTTAGCCACAATCATCAGTGCCACAACGCTTCCTGATAAATATGAAATAACAAGAGCCACTATCAATAATTTCCAGCCGAGAATCACTCCCATAAAAGCACCGAGCCGTAGATCGCCAAGGCCGACCCACTTTCCGTGTGATAGCAGAATCTGAATTCCAAAAAACGCCGCTCCGGCCGCCGCTCCAATAAGTGCGTCCGCAAAATGAGGTGTCAGTGGAGTCGCAATAGTCGCAATCAAACCTATCAAAATCGCCGGCAATAAAATCTCATCCGCAATTTTTAAATAATGCAGGTCGTAGAAGAAAGTAAAAACCAGCACAAAGGTATAAAAAGCGTACAGCAAATACACTCCAAAATCCGTACCTGAAAACTGCAACGCATCGTTTAAAAACGGAAATTTGAGAAATAAACAGGCAAACAAAGTGCCGCTGATAATTTCCAGCAGAGGGTACATGTACGAAATTTCTTTGCTGCAATATCGGCATTTGCCGCGGAGAGCCAGGTAACTCAAAACCGGTATCAAATCAAGTGGCTGCAGTGTTTTGTCGCAACCAGGGCAAGCGGATCTGCCGCGCAAAATGCCACGTTTTTTTGTGTGAAGCCTGTAAATTACAACGCTTGTAAAACTGCCGACCGCAGCTCCAATTATAAACAACGCGACTATAATTACTATTGTGATCAGCATGAGTTTGGGGTTAAAGAAGTGAAAGTGAAGGCAATAGTTGAGTTTGAGGGGCAAGCGCCGGATCCAGAGTATTTGTGCCGCCCGCTCCGGTTTGTTTAGTGAGCTCATTATAGCGCAACGCAGCGCTACTACTTATAGAATCATTGCCACGTTTTTCCGCCATGTTTTTTGCAATTTTGTAATTTTTTACGGCTTCAGACGAGTCACCTTTAAGTTCCGCCAATCTGCCCAGATTCAAAAACGCTTCCGGCAGTTCAGGATCGCGCTTAATGGCTTCTTGCAAATGCTGCAAAGCAGCTGAAAAATCATTATTTGCCGTTGCGGCCCAGCCAAGCAGATTGTGAGCCATCGCCGTGTTTGGGTGCGTCTCAAGCGCCTTGCGCGCCAAATTCATGGCATCAACCGGCCTGCTCAAATGGTTTATGGCCAGAGCCATCGGTCTCACGAAACGGTTAATGTCTGCCGGATCCGCCAGTACGATGTCTTTATAAAGCGGATAAGCTTTTTGAAAGTTTTTTAAATCAAAATAACTGTCCGCAAGTCCAAGTTTTGCGAGGATTATCGGTTTCCATCCAAGTTTGATGGATTGCTCAAAATCCAAAATCGCCTGGTCAAATTTTTGCAAACTCCGCTTTGCGAGTCCGCGGAAATAAAATGCCGCAGGATGAGCGCTATCTAACTGAATTGCCTTCGTAAACGCATCGTCAGCATCCATCCATTTATTCTCATTCAAAAATGCATGGCCTAAAATTATCCAAACATCGCGATAATCATGTTTTGTTTTTAATGCGTTAAAACAAAGTTCAATGGCCAGACCATATTCGCCGATTTGATCCAATGCTTGAGCAAGCGTGGCTTGCAAAAACTCCGCCTCGGCTCCCTTTGCAATGTCAAAATCTCTGTATACATTGAGAATTTTCTGAGCATTCGCTTTTATAGTTTCATCGTTGCCGGCGATAATGCTTTTTGGCAGGGCATCTTTTGCCTCCGGCTGTTCATTTAAAAATGCGTGCAGAACTCCCAAGTAATAAAGGGACTCCTGCGTTGGCGGCTGAATTTTGACGAGCTCCACTTTTGCATCTACCGCCTTGCGCAAGCCAAAAAGATTACGCGCTACTTTGATTGTGAGTCGGCTGTTAGTATCATTCAAAGTTCTGGCCAGTTCAAAATTCTCTTTTGCGGCATCGTAATCTTTTTGCGCAAAATAAACGTCTCCCACTTTTTCATATGGAAGAGATTCCCGAGGTTCAAGCTCAGAAGCTTTTTGGTATGCCTCGCGCGCGGCATCAAATTTTAAATTAAATTTTAATTGATCGCCTTGCTCAATGTATTGTTTGTATGTGGAATTTTTTGAAGTTTGAGGACGCTTAATTTTGCTTGGCGCGTCAGCTTTTTCCGACGGTGCGCTGCGCAGCAAATCAAGAGGTGAGGGAACTATGCCAAACAGCGACAATATGAATACCGTCACCACCACCATGGCGGCGGCCGTCAGCAATTGAACTATTCGCAATATGTATTTTTCGTGACTCATGCGCTTTTTAGTATTAGGGCGGGATTACTCAGCAGGCACATGCCGCACGCAATGGCATCGGCCGCGTCATCGCTTTTTACACCAACTCCCAGCAGGCATTGTATCATTTTTCTGATCTGTAGTTTGTCCGCTTTTGAGTCACCGGTCACGGCCAGCTTAACTTGTCCCGGATTAAATTCCGCGACCTCTATGCCCTGTTCTTCCAAAACTTCCAGAATCACACCGCGTGCGTGAGAAACGTTAATCGCCGTTTTCACATTTTTGGAAAAAAAGATTTGCTCAATGCTTGCGGCGGTCGGTTTCCATTGGCGCAGTAGCTCACGCAAATCACTCGCCAGTAAGTTTAGTCTGTGAGAAAAAGGGTGCTTTTTATCGGTGTGAATGCGCCCACAATCCAGCAGTTTTATTTTTCCATTAGCCAACTCCAAAATGGCAAAACCTGTCCGTTCAATGCCTGGGTCAATGCCAATGATTCGCATGCGGAAATTATAGCACGCTCACTAGATCATCGTCGTCGTTATCAATTTTTCCCTTTTGCCAAATCCAGCGTTGCAAACCACTATTTCATCGCCGGACTTTACCAATTTATGCTCTAAAAGCGTTTTTCTTATTTGAGGCAGGGGATTCTTGAGGTGAATGAATTGTATAAATGAGTGAGTTACGCCCCAAAGTAATGACATTTGCCGTGCGGTATGCACACTTGGCGTAAAAACTATTATCGGTATAAACGGCCTGTATTTTGTGATTTCCAATACGGTGTAACCTGTATGAGTTACCGCCACAATGAATTTTGCGTGAATATCATGCGCAAGTTTGGATGCGTTAAGGCAGGTTGCGTCAGCCATCGGCATGTCTTCCGGACGTTTTAAATTCAAAAGATGCTCGTGGTTTTTTAGGTTTTTTTCAACGGCTCCGGCAACGCGAGCCAGCGTTGCTGTGGCTTCCACCGGATATTTCCCAGCTGCCGTTTCGTTTGAAAGCATAAAGGCATCCGCGTGGTCAAAAATTGCCGTGGCTGCATCAGAAATCTCGGCGCGCGTTGGCCGCGGGTTTTCTACCATGGAATCTAGCATTTGAGTTGCCACAATCACCGGCCGTCCATAAACATTGCTCAAATGAATTATATTTTTTTGATGGAGAGGAACTTGTTCTGCCGGGATTTCTACCCCTAAATCTCCGCGTGCCACCATAACCGCGTCGGTCGCACGAATTATATCCTCCAGATTATCCAAGGCCTCGTGCCGTTCAATTTTTGCAATTATTCTTACGCGAGATTTTTTTAGAAGTTTGCGCAATTGAACTATGTCCTGCGCGCTGCGCACAAAAGAAAGCGCCACATAATCCACGCCGTGAGTAAGTCCAAATTCCAAGTCTTTTTTGTCTTTGGCAGTCAGAGGATCAGCCGAAATAGACGCGCTTGGCACATTTATTCCCTTGTGGCTTTTTATGATGCCATTCGTCTGCGCCGTGCATTCAATCCGTGTTTTAGCAGCATTTACGCCGTCCACTTTTAATTCAATAAGTCCGTCATCAATCAGAATAATATCTCCGTGACGCACGTCATGAGGTAGAGCCTTATATTGAATTGGAACGGTGCCTTTTTCGATTTTAGTTGATAGTGTCACCTTTTGTCCGTGTTTTACTTTAATGCCGCTTTCCGGCAAATCTCCCACTCGAATCTTTGGTCCCTGCAAATCTTGAATAATGCCTATCTCGCGTTTCATTTCAGCCGCCACACTTCGCACATTTCTTATAATTTTTACAAATTGCGAATAGTTCCCGTGTGAAAAATTAAGCCGCACCAAATCCATGCCGGCTCGCATCATTTTTCTAAGAACGGGCTTACTTTCCGAGCTCGGCCCGATAGTGCAAATTATTTTCGTTCGATTTTCCATATTAGTGATTTACGGCTTCAGCTTTTTTGAGTTGATCGCGCGCCCTGTCGGCGCACTTTCCCAGATCGGTTTTGCATCCCCGAACAAATCCGTCGAATTCAGCCAAAGTCGTAGGCTCGGCCTTTGGTTTGTCCGCAACTTCCTTGGTTTGTTCTGCGCCTTGTTCAGCTGCCATATTTATAGATTAGCTAATTGATTCTCAAGATCTCCCAAAACTTGTTGTTCTTTTTGGCGGACGATTTCCTCAAGTTTTTTCATTGTTTGCCTGGTTGAGTGATCTATCTCTTCTTTTAAAGTTTTTAGAGCGGTCTCAAGTTCTACTTTTTGCTCTTTTAAAACTTGTTCCTTGGCCGGTTTATCTGTTTCTGGAATCTGCTTTGATTTTTCCTCAGCCTTGGCTTTTGCAGCGTCGCATTTTTTATTAAAATCCGACTGCACTGCCAGGAGATAATTTCGCTGGTCTTCGATGGTTTGTTGATACTGTTCGTCTAGAGTCATTTTTGATTTTTATTTACGCCTATATTCTACCATAAAAACAGATAAGGCGAAAGTCCCAAGTATTTAAGTCTAGAGTTACTTCACGGTAACCGATTTCGCCAAATTTCTCGGCATATCCGGATTATTCTTCCTCAGAACCGCCAAAACATATGCCAAAATCTGAACCGGAATGATATTTACGATAGGGGAGGCATTTCCGGCATCCGGCACTTTTATCCAATAATCAAAAACTTCTTCTTTTTTTGGAGAAATGCCAATTATAAAACCACCGCGCGCTTTAATCTCTATCGCGTTAGAAATAATGTCGTCGTGAGTTTCGTCATTTGCAACGAGCACAATGCACGGCGTGCCTTTGCTTATAAGCGCAATTGGCCCGTGTTTTAACTCGCCGCCTGCAAACCCTTCGGCGTGAATATAAGAAACTTCCTGTAATTTGATCGCCGATTCCAGCGCCATCGGGTAATTCATCCCGCGCCCGATTACATACATACTTTCGACTTTTTTAATTTTTTTTGCCAATGTCAAAATGTGTTTTTCATAACGCGGATTGAGCATGTCATTTATTTGAGAAGCGGCTTCAATCAAAACTTTGCGACCCTCGTTGAGTCTTCCCGCCGCCGCATAAGCCAGCAAAGTTAAAATTGCCAACTGTGCCGTTGTTGCCTTTGTAGAAGCCACCGCCTTTTCCGGTCCGGACTTTATATGAATAGAAATATCCGACATGCGATCCATGCTGGAACCTTCCACATTCACTATGCTAAGCAGCTTTGCGCCTTTCTTTTGCGCGGCCTCCAGTGCTTCCATGGTGTCTGCGGTTTCTCCGCTCTGTGAAACCGCCACAACCAAACTGTTCTTTTTTATAAATTCCGCGAAATTTGAAAACTCGGAACCAAATGTTGTGTTCACATGTATGCCGGTAATTTTTGAAAATAAATAAGATGCCGCCATACACACTTTTCCGGCAGTTCCACAGCCGATTAGATAAGTCCCGAATGCGCCATTGATGGCTCGCACAACCTTTTTTATTAAATTCTCGTCCTGGTTTATGGCGCGATGGATTGTTTCTTTTTGCTCCATGATTTCTTTGATCATGAAGTGCGGAAATTTGCCTTTTTCCGCCTGCTGCGGTTCCCAATTTATTTTCACGATGCGCTTTTCAACTTCTTTGCCGGTTTTTAAATTTATAAAGCGATGACCACCGTCTATTGCCACCATTTCTTCGTCATCCAAATACATAACGCGATTTGTGTATTCCAAAAATGCCGGAATATCGGAAGCTATAAAGTATTCGCCACTGTCACCCTTGCCAACGATGAGCGGAGAACCTCTGCGTGCCGCAATTAAAGCATCGCAATCAACGCACATCACCAAAAACGCGTACCTGCCGTGTAAATCGGCAAGCGCTTTTTGCACGCCCGCTTGAAATTGCTCTTTTGTGAGTTTACCCGGATGTTTTTTTAAATATTCTTCAATCAAATGTGCCACAACTTCCGTGTCCGTTTCAGAAACAAACTTGTGACCTTTTTTAACCAGGTTTTTTTTGAGCTGTAAGTAATTCTCAATTATGCCATTGTGAATTATGGTCACTCGCCCGCCGCAACTTTGATGAGGATGAGCATTTGCTTCCGTCACGCCGCCGTGAGTTGCCCAGCGCGAATGAGCCATAGCGAGCGTACTCGACGGCAATTCCATTTTTGAAAGATCCAGCTCACCGATTTTGCCGGTTCTTTTGTGAACCAATACTTTGCCATTTGCACGTACAGCATAACCCCACGAATCATAACCTCTATATTCGAGTTTCTTTAAACCCTTTAACACTATTCGTGCAGCATCTGTACGCCGCCCCTTGTAGCCTATTATTCCGCACATACAACCGTTGATTATATTCGAATTATGCAGGATTTCAATTTCTTTCCTGCTTTTGTCAAATTGAAAATTCCTTTCTTTTTTATAAGCACCATATCTTCAATCCTAATTCCGAATTTGCCCGGCAGATAAATTCCGGGTTCCACAGTCACCACGCATCCCGCCTTTAGTGTACCACTATATGCCTGCGACAAGTTTGGCAACTCGTGAATATCCAAACCGACTCCATGACCCAGCGCATGAGAAAATTGTTTATCCAAGCCGTATCTTTTAAATAAGCTACGGGCGATATTATCTGCCACGCTCCCTTTAATCCCCGCGCGTAATTTCTTTGTTACCGTCTCTTGCGCGCGCAAAACCAGTTCATATATCTTTTTTTGTTCCGCAGTTGGGTTTGCGGTAAAAATGATGCGCGTCATATCGGAGCAGTAGCCGTCGTAAATCACGCCCATATCCACCAAAATCATATCGCCGCGTTTAAGCCTTCGATCGGTGTTTTCGTGATGTGGAGAAGCGCTGTTCTCGTTTATAGCCACTATTGGTTTAAAAGAAACGCCGTCGGCACCGAGTAAATGCGCCAGCTTTTCTATCTTCCAACCGATTTGTTTTTCGGTCAGTCCGGGGCGCAGCCAACGCTTTATTTTGGCGAAAACTTCTTCGTTAATTTTTTGAGACATGTACAGTGAGCGGAGTTCAATCTCACTCTTTATCATTCTCTTGCCGTTTAGCTTGTCGCCAATGTCCACTAACCGTGTTCCGTGTGATATTTTTTGCAATCTGTGCCACATTTTGTAACTCAAATGTGCGCCTTCAAAGCCGAGCTTTTTTATTTTGTGTTCACGCAAAAAAAGCTTCCAAGCCTTTTCAAATCCTTTTGTGGTATCTACTATCGTTATGGATTTTTGGCACTGGTTTTGAGCCACCAAGTGATACCTTGCATCGATAAATAAGAACTTCTTTTTCTTTAAAATCACTAGATATCCTTTTGTGCCCGTGAAAGATGAGAAATACCTTATATTGGCTTTATTGCTGACGAACAATGCTTCCGGTAACATGCAGGGATTATACCATTAGGCCGAGCTGCAGCCGAGGGCATCCACTAGTTAGTGTTAAGCCCTTTATTGAAGAAGTAGCCAATGCAATGAATTGTGTGAATTAATTTATTTTTAAACGGATCGTCTATTTTTTTACGCAATCTGTTTATGTGCACATCAACAGTGTTGCTTGCAAAATTCGCGTTGCGATCCCAGACGTGCTCCAAAATTGAATTCCTGGTCAGTACTCTTCCGCGGTTAATAATGAAAAATTCCAGCAGGGCAAATTCTTTATTCCGGAGGGGGATTATGCGACTTTCTCTCTTTACAAATCTATGTTCCAAATCCAGCCACAAGTCGTAGGCTCTCAGCCATTTATGATCACCATTTGATTCTTTCTTACATACAAGCTTTTTTAATTCAATCGCCAAATCAATGTACGAGAAAGGTTCTGAGAAATATTTATCCGCACCGAGTGAATTCGCACGCTCACGCGTTTTTTCACTTTTGTTCTCATCCAAAATGACTATGGGTATAAATCTCTTTTTACGATGTATATCCGCAATTATTTTTAATATTTCACAGTCCGGCGAATTGCTGTGAATAAGGATGGCATCCGTTTCAAAAACGTCGCCACTGAGTTCTTTATCTGGATCCCAGATTTTACTCTGCAAATAGATATTTTCGTACCTTAGCCCCTTCTGAAGATCTCCAAATCTTCTACCTTGTTTATGAAGAATAATGGCTTCCATAAAGTAAAATGTTATAATCTGGTACGATTTGTGGGTGTCAATTCTAGACAACTGCACGTAACTGTCAAAGTAAAATTACATTTTTAGACAGTAAAGCTCGGTTTCACCCTTATATCTGAGCAAAACTGGTGTTGTAATCAACTGACAACACCGCGTCTATAATGCACATCTAAGCCAATGATAAACCCAAAAGCCCTCCGGGAATTCCTAAGTAAAAAGTCCATTCCGGCGTATAGATCAAAGCAGATAATGCATGCCGTCTACAAGGAGGCAAAGGACGATTTTCAGAAAATAGTTATCCTGCCAAAAAATGTTAGGGATTTACTGATAGCGAATTTGAAAGTTTTTTGTTTTGAAGTTGAGCGTGAGGTTGAGTCCAAGTCTGGGGATACGACAAAAACGCTTTTTAAATTAAAAGACGGAAGCCTGATTGAAGGAGTATTGATGCATTTTAAAGATGGGCGAAATTCAGTTTGTGTGTCGAGCCAGGTGGGATGTCCTCTTAAATGTGCCTTTTGCGCGACCGGAGCACGCGGTTTTACGCGCAATTTAACCGCAGAAGAAATCGCGGATCAAGTTTTATATTTCAATCATAAATTAAAAAAAAGAGTAACACACGTGGTTTTTATGGGCATGGGAGAACCACTGCTCAATTATGAAAATGTAATGGAAGCCATATCGGTTTTAAATGATGAAGACCTGTTCGGCATTGCGGCGCGTCACATCACGGTTTCAACTGCCGGCATTATTCCAGGCATCGAAAAACTTATGCAGGCGAAAATCCAAATTAATTTGGCGTTAAGTCTTCACGCGCCAAACCAGACATTGCGTGAGAAACTAATGCCGATCGCAAATTCATACAAATTGCCTGATTTAATGAAAGCGGTTTTGTCTTATTTAAACGCAACTCGCCGTAGAATCTCATACGAATACGTGATGCTGAAGGGGATTAATGATTCTGCATCACATGCCGAAGAACTCTCAAAACTTTTAAGAGGACAGCTTTGCCACGTGAATTTAATCCCATACAACGAAACCTATTTGGGATTTTCAAACGCCGGTCGTCCACAAATAGAAACTTTTAGAAAAATTCTCGAAAAACACAAAGTGCCCGTGACGATTCGGGTTTCCCTGGGGCAAGATATAAGCGCTGCATGTGGGCAGCTAGGCCGAGCCAAAGCTCGGTAAGGCTAATGCCGGATGCCGTTATCAAGCGGATGCGGCACGTCCCTAACTATTTATCGCACTCTTTGCAGCCAACATTGAAAAGTACGACCAAGCCCCACACGAGGACTATAATTGGCCATGCCCAACCCCATGGACTTACTTTAAAAACATTCAACTGCTGCAGAATACCTATTACTCCGATGCAGAGAAGTGTTAAACCGGCTAACCAGTGTATGAGAGTTTTGCATGGTCCGCAGAGAGGTTTTGCGCTGTGAAATAACATATTAATTGGTTAGATATAAAGTGACAGACTAAACTGATTTGCAATTCTACTCCAATAAAAATACTTTTTGATAAGCATTGATCGTTTTTTCTTGCATGACATGAGGTTAGTCTTCTAATATAGTTATTATGAAGACGTTAATCCAAAGAGTAAAAAGTGCGAATGTGGTTGTTGGTGGCAAGAAAATAGGAGAAATAGGAAACGGACTTTTAGTGCTTTTGGGAATTACGAATTCAGACAAAGAAAGTGATGTAGACTTTTTTGTGGATAAAATTGTGAATTTGAGAATTTTTGAAGACGAAACTCAGAAAATGAATTTGTCGTTATTGGAAACTAAAGGCGAAGTTTTGGTAATTTCACAATTTACTTTGTATGCCGATTGCAAAGGACAGCGCCGTCCAAGCTTTATAAATGCCGCAGGCAGAGATTTTGCACTGGAGCTGTATAAAAAACTTGTTCATAAATTCAAAGAATTGGGAATTAAAACGGCAGAAGGGGAATTTGGGGCGATGATGGACGTGACGCTCGTAAACTCAGGCCCGGTAACTATAATGCTGGACTCTGAGGAATTGAGGTAGGGGATCAGAGCAAAAGGCTGCCTGAGCACTTATGCCGGTTTTTATGCTATTATTGGCCAGATTTATGAAAGAAGCAGTCACAATGGAAAAAATAGTTTCCCTCTGCAAACGTCGCGGTTTTGTTTTTCCAGGTTCTGAAATTTATGGTGGTCTTGCCAATACTTGGGACTACGGTCCATATGGCGTTGAATTAAAGAATAATATTAAGAAATTGTGGTGGAAGAATTTTGTGCAGGATCGTGAAGACATGGTTGGTGTTGATGCTTCCATATTGATGAATCCGCGTGTGTGGGAAGCGTCTGGGCACATTGCGTCTTTTTCGGATCCTTTGATGGACTGCAAAAAGTGTCATGAGCGCGTGCGCGGCGATAAGTTATTGGAAGAAAAATTGGGTATTGAAGGCGTTGTGGGCAAATCGCTTAAGCAAATTTCTGAATTGATTCAAACTCACAAAGTCCAGTGTCCAAAATGCGGCGCACACGATTGGACAGAGGCGCGTTCGTTTAATTTGATGTTCAAAACGTACCAAGGAGTGATCGAAGAAGAAGCCGCAATGGTTTATTTGAGGCCAGAAACTGCGCAAGGAATCTTTGTGAATTTCAAAAATGTTCAGCAGACGACCCGCAAGCGTTTGCCGTTTGGAATTGGGCAAATAGGTAAAGCTTTTCGCAATGAAATTACGCCTGGAAATTTTACTTTCCGCACGCGAGAATTCGAACAAATGGAAATTGAGTATTTCGTAAAAGAGAAGGAGTGGAAGCCAATTTATGATGCATGGCGCGAAGACATGAATACATTTTTTGTACAAAAGCTTGGGCTCAAAAAAGAGCACATGCGTTGGAGACAACATGATGCCAAAGAATTGTCACATTATTCAAAAGAAACGTGGGACGTGGAATATAAATTCCCATTTGGCTGGGGAGAACTTTGGGGAATTGCATACAGAACGGATTTTGATCTTAAACAACACGAGAAATTTTCCGGTGAAAAGTTGGAATACATGGATCCGGAAACTAACGAAAAATTTATTCCGCACTGCATAGAGCCGACTTTTGGAGTTGAGCGCACGTTGCTCGTGACTTTGATTGAGGCGTACGACGAAGATGAGGCGGAGTCAGCAAAAGGAGAAGTGGAAAAACGCGTCGTTATGAGGTTTTCGCCGGCGCTAGCCCCGATTAAGGCTGCAATCTTTCCGCTTATGAAGAAGGATCCTCTTGGGTCGCGCGCACGCGAGATTTTCAATAATTTAAAGAAGAATTTTGTTATTGAATACGATGAGAGTGGAGCTATAGGAAAACGCTACCGCAGACACGACGAACTCGGGACTCCTTTCTGTTTTACTGTGGATTTTCAAACTATCGAAGATGATACGGTAACCGTGCGCCATCGTGATTCTATGAAACAGGAGAGAATCAAAATTTCTGAAATTGAGGGCTTTTTAAGGGAAAAACTTGAATAGGTTTTGATCGTGATTTCTTCCACTTCCGCCTCAAAGGCTATTTCTCCTAGCACATCAATTTAGGAACTGCCCTTGAAAGCATACTTTCAAGGGACGCTCATCTGTAATTAAGCTTGCATTTATCTGCAGAAATCACTAAAGTAAGGCAGTTATGTTCGCAATTCTAGAGATTGGAGGCAAACAATACATCGCTCGCGAGGGTGATGTACTCAGGGTAGAAAAGATTGAAACCGAAGGGAAAGAGACGGTTTTGGTTAACAAAGTTCTACTCCTTGCCGACAAAGAGACAGACGTTGGAACGCCTTATCTATCTGGCAAATCTGTTGAATTAAAGGTTTTGAGCACCGGACTCGGCGACAAAACCGTTCAATTCAAAATGAAATCCAAGAAAAGATACAAAAGGTTAAAAGGCCACAGACAGCCTTATTCCGACGTTAAAGTCCTAAAAATTAAAGCCTAGTTTTGGTTTTTAAGTAAGTCCAACACCTCCTGCAAATCCTGCGGGAGTTTTGATTTTATAGTTATTTCCTTGCCAGTTTCCGGGTGAGTAAACGTAAGTTTTCCAGAGTGAAGAAACTGACGCTTAAGCCCAAAGAGTCGCTCAAATTTTTTGTTCAAGTCTTCGTTCCCATACACAGCGTCACAAATAACGGGATGCATAATACTACTCAAATGAACGCGAATTTGATGCGTGCGTCCGGTGAGTAAATCAACGCGGAGCAGGGAAGTGTCATTTTTAAAAGTTTCCATAACCTCAAACTCGGTCACGCTATCGCGGCTGCCCTTTCTGCCACTCACGGCCATTTTAGTTCTGTCTTTCATGCTTCGGTGAATTGGCGCTTCTATGCGGCCTTTCTGGATCTCAAAAACGCCTTTAACAAGCGCAAAGTAGGTCTTTTTGACATTACGAGCCTTCCACTTTGCAGAGAGTTTTGCGTGCACAGTCTCCGACTTTGCGGCCACCAAAACGCCGGACGTATCTTTATCCAGGCGGTGAACCAGCTTGGCAAACGGACGCGCTTGCTCCAAAAACTCAATCACTGTTTTTCCATTTGCCGGTTTATGTACTGCAATCCCGGCGGGTTTATCTATAACAAGAAGGTACTCGTCTTCATACAAAACAGGAAAGGGAAGTTCAGTGCTAGAAATCTCACCTGCTATCTCATTCTTCTTCTCTTCTATCACTTCTACTTTCTCATCGCCGTTCAATTCCAAATGTGCATTCTTTACCACTTCTCCATTTATAAGCACTTCACCATTTTTAACTTTCCTTTGCCAATGAGCACGGCTGGACTCCGGGAATTTTTCGCGTAAGAAAATGTCTAATCTCATAGACCGCCATTGTAACAGAATAGCTACTTATTTTCCCTCTAGCATCATCGCGCCGCTTACCACTGGCATATCATCCGGCGCAGTAATCGTGCGCAATTGCACAGCCGTATCTATAGCAGCGCTACATGGCCCTATGACTAACTCATGAAAGGCATTTATGATTCTATCGCTATTTTTCAGTGCTACTGCTGGATCAGCAAGCCCATCACTCAATAGTTTTGTAGATAAAACCTTGTCAAAATATTTTCTGAATTGGGGGGTTCTTTTTATTAGCCTTCTAGCTATTCGAAGTGTCTGGAGCATCATTTGTTGTATGTACTCGGCTGTAAGTCTCTCTCGTACATCTTTTGGATAAAGGCCACCGCCACTTAATTTATCTTTGATTGCAAGAACATCGTCAGCAGGATAAAGCAATACTCTGCCTGCGGGATCGATGCACCTATAGGCTGGGGCTAATTTTAACCTTAGATCTTTTGATTTGACAGCCCGTTGATCTACCGGCCGTCGAGGAAGCATCGCCCCATCGGACAACTTTGAGCTATACACGTAGCTATCAATCATATCCGGCGGGCACAACTGCACCTGTCCGCTATAAGCTTTGGCTAACCTAACGTATGGAATTTCACGAGTTGGATGAAACAATATTACCCCTTTACTGGCCTTTCTAATTATCCACATTAATTCGGCAAGGGCATACTTTAGCAACCTATTTACCTCACCGGCATCTTTATCCCTCTTCATCCACGATGGTATCAAATCAATCAAAGCCTGTTTAAATACTTTAACTTGATTGTTGCCGCCACCGCTATCTAGTTCTATTAAGAGCGTAGCCTCTAATTCACCAAGTGCCCTTTGAAAAGCATTATCAAACTCTGTCCAAGAGTCGCTTTCTCTCAGTTTTTGTGTCCATGTCAAAACGCAAAGATCTTTGTCATTGATGCCAAAAACATTGCCAATAGCTTTAACCATTGCCGCTCTCACAGTTTCTATCTCGCTTAACGCATCCGCCTTTTCATACAACTCTCTACGCCCATTTGCGCTTTCCAATG
>CAYHNW010000002.1:0-82663 GCA_964358095.1 uncultured Candidatus Peribacteria bacterium | reverse complement strand
TGCGCTTTCCAATGGGGGGTGATGCAGAACATCACCTAGTTTCACATCATCCGTAGCTGTTAAAACTTGTTGTATGCCGGCAATTTCTACTCTTGCACGTACATCGCCACGACGCGTTCCGCCTTCCTCTTTAACGTACGGACGAATATCAAACCTGGTTCTTTCAACAAGATCCAATACTGCACGAACTAAATCAATGGGCATCGGTTCAGAGGGGTTGTTGTACTCCGGCGTGCCGATTACTAAACAACTGCCGCGTGTGACTCGCGGAAAAGGTTGGTTGTGTTCCTGTTTCAATAAATCAGTTGAATTAGGCATAGTTATTTGGTGACATTTGTCGCGGACAACCACGCAAGTTCAAAAATGGATCGCTGGCTTTCTGCTATCTCGTCGCTTTCTATGATAATTCCAAGCAGCTCATGTTTGCCCATAGAGCAAATGGCGACTTTATTGTCGTAAATATTAATTTCATTGTGAAATGAAGATATATTTTTTGGGAACCAACGCGTTTGAGTTATTTCTGCATTTCCAGAATAGTTTTTTTCCAAATAGTTGCGAGCCAAAGGCGTATCAATCACTATTCCGCGTAGCTTAATCTTTTTCTCCACGCTTCTACGGTTGCCGTAATTAGTAATGTATCGTTTTAAATCTTCGCTGGAAAACCAGCGATCAATGCTGGAATAGCTTAAAATTTCTGGATTTTTTAGATTAAGAGTGTCGTCCATTACTCTCTCTATACCTTCAACACCTTCATAGAAACGCACCTTTGGATTAATACTATATGGATTTGTGAGCGATTGAAGTTGAGGTAAATATCGTTCCAGTTCGCGCTGGTGAGATGTTAATTCACGTTTCTGTTTCTCTACAAAGTTCAGCAAATATTCAGGAGAAACCGACGTAAAGTATTTTACGCTTGAACCCGTGTATTCACTCACAAGTCCTTTTTTCAAAAGCCCTTCAAGTATTAAGTATGTGGTCGGGCGCTTGAGTCCCGCTTTCTTTGCGATAACGCTTGCCGGTTGCGTTCCGAGTTCCAGACATGCGAGGTACACTTCTGCATCTTTGTCCGAAAGCCCGATTTTTTGGAGTATATTTTTTAGCATACATTTTGGCGATTAAGAATTATTCGCCCCCCTCGCCAGTTTTTTGTCAGCTGACGACAACAAGGCAAGGGTAATATTATACTCATTTTCGATGTGATTGCAAACACATTTTAGGCACCTCCCCAGGTTAAGATCTCGTCATTCTTAAATCACAAACGCCCGTATAGACCAAAATGGCTCTATCTTGTATTATGTCCGCGCAGTATGCTAAAAAAGCATGATGAAATCACAGAAATCCTGGAAAGGGGAATTGAAGAGGTAATTGTCCGCAAAGAATTGGAGGAGAAATTGCGATCCGGCAAGAAGATCAAATTGTATTTGGGATTTGATCCTACCGGTGCACGTTTGCACATCGGGCACGCGATTGCTCTGCGAAAATTGCGCGATTTTCAGCGATTGGGTCATCATGTGATTTTTTTGATTGGGAGTTTTACGGCGCTCATTGGCGACACTTCGGACAAAGATTCGCCGCGGCAACCTTTGACATCTGCGCAAATCGAAGAGAATTTTAAAACTTATAAAGAGCAGGCCAGCAAAATCTTGGATTTCTCCAAAGTTGAATTACGGTACAATAGCGATTGGCTTTCAAAGTTGAATTTTAAAGACGTTTTAAATCTGGCCAATAAATTTACGGTTCAGCAGATGATAGAGCGCGAAATGTACCGGCGCAGAATTGCCGAGGGCAAGCCAATTGGGCTGCACGAATTTTTGTATCCACTTATGCAGGGTTATGACAGTGTGGCCATGGACGTGGATTTGGAAGTTGGCGGAAATGACCAGCTTTTTAATATGCTCGCGGGACGCACGCTTCAAAAAGTATTGAAAAATCGCGAGAAACACGTGATGACGGTAAAATTACTGGAAGGCACCGATGGCAGAAAGATGTCTAAGACATACGAGAATTTCATAAATATCACCGATCCGTCCGGTGAACAATATGGAAAATTAATGTCTATTAACGATGGATTGATTTTAAAATATTTTGAGCTGTGCACGGATGTGCCAATGAGTAAAATTGCGGAATTTGCGGCGGGAATGAAGGCAGGGGAGAATCCGCGCGACTTAAAAATGCGATTGGCACGAGAAATTGTGACGATTTACCACGATGCCGGTGCGGCGACGGAGGCAGAGTCGGAATTTGTGAAGATTTTTCAAAAACATGAAACGCCGACGAAAATTGAAGAAAAAAAGATGCAAAAAAAATCTTATGGCATTTGCGAATTGATATTTGAAGCGGGGCTTGCAACTTCAAAGAGCGAGGCGAGACGAATGGTGGAACAAGGCGGAGCGAGTATTGATGACCAAAAAATAACTGACCCCAAACAAACGATCGAATTGAATAAAAAAGGATTTGTTTTGAAAGTAGGGAAGCGGCATTTTTTAAAGGTATGTTGTTAACTCCTTTATCTAAAGTATTAAGGACTACGAAAGACCATCTTGCGCGGCTAAAAGAGCTCGGCATCGAGTCTGTGCAGGATTTTTTGATGTATTTTCCTGCAAGATATACAGACCAGAGCGAAGTTTCCGACATTATAAACATAACCCTGGACGAACAAATTACAGTGCGCGGGGAGATTAAAAGCATAAAAAGTTCAGCAGGCTGGGGCAGTAGAAAAATTTCGGTAACAAACGCATTGATAAGCGACAAAACCGGAAGCGTTGAGGCCGTGTGGTTTAATCAGCCATATTTGGGCAAAATTCTTTCTAAAGGGCAAGAGGTTATGCTCTTCGGAAAGGCAAAATATGACATTAAGCGCAGCAAAATTATTTTTAAAAGTCCGGCGGTTGAGCGGGTAAAAGAAATGCAAATTCACACAGCCCGAATTGTGCCTGTGTATCACGAAACAGGTCTTGGCGAAGAAACCAAAAGGCCGGGGAAAATTTCTTCAAAATGGATTCGCGAAAAACTTTTTCCGCTGCTGCCATTTGCCAAAGATTTTCCAGAATTTTTGCCGGAGGAAATTATAGCAAAACTTGATTTGATTGAGTATTCAAAAGCAGTGTGCGATGTGCACTTCCCTGAGTCCGAAAAAGCGCTGGACAAAGCCAAACGCAGGCTCGCGTTCGACGAGCTGTTTCTACTGCAATTGGCAGCGCTGCACCGCAAATATATCTGGCGAAAAACCGCCGCGGACGCTCACAAACAAATTCCGGCAAATTGGGATTTAATTAAGAAATTCACCGCGTCTTTACCGTGGCAACTCACCAATGCCCAAAGAAAAGCGATTTTTGAAATTATTAAAGATATGGAAAAGCCGTACCCAATGTCTAGATTATTGGAAGGGGATACGGGCTCCGGCAAAACCGTCGTGGCTCAAGCAGCTGTTCTGCATACGGTTTCTGCCGGCTGGCAGGCTTGCTTACTTGCTCCAACAGAAATTCTGGCCAAGCAACACATAAATGGATTTGCGAAAAACTTGGCATCGTTTGGCATAAAAGTTCACCAATTGCTTGGTTCAATGAAGGAAAAAGAGAAAAAAGACGTGATTGCGAAAATCAAAACCGGCGAGGCGCAGTTTGTAATTGGCACGCATGCAGTGATTCAAGAACGCGTTTCTTTCAAAAACCTTGGACTCGCGATTATTGATGAACAACACAGATTTGGCGTTCGCCAGCGCGAAATTCTAAAAACCTTTGGCAGTCCTCACATGCTTAGCCTCACGGCCACGCCAATTCCGCGCACACTGGCACTCGTTTTATACGGCGACCAAGAACTTTCTATTTTGGACGAAATGCCGCCCGGCAGACAAAAAATAATCACGCACGTTGTACCAGAACGCAAACGCACAGCGGCTTATAAATGGATAAAAAAAGAGATAGAGAAGGGAAGTCAGGCCTTTATAATCTTCCCTATTATAGAAGAATCCGAAGTATTGGATGTGAAATCAGCAGTTGCCGAGTTTGAGCGTTTAAGTGATGACATTTTCCCCGAGTTAGAAATCGGTTTGCTGCATGGACGCATGGAGGCCACTGACAAAGAAGCCACTATGAATGCCTTTAATAAGGGCAAAATTCAGATTTTGGTTTCCACAGCCGTTGTTGAAGTAGGCGTGGACGTGCCAAATGCCACAATAATGATGATTGAGGCGGCCGAGCGCTTTGGATTGGCTCAATTGCACCAGTTTAGGGGCCGCGTAGGCAGGGGACAAAAACAATCTTACTGCTTCCTCTTCCCCACTTTACAAATCCCCCAAGTATTGCAAAGGCTAAATTCGCTGGTTAAATATGATTCAGGCTTTAAGTTGGCCGAAGTTGATTTGCAACTGCGCGGGCCTGGCGAAGTTTATGGAACGGCTCAAAGTGGTATTCCAGATTTAAAAATGGCAAGTTTGAGTGATTCATTAACAATTAAATTGGCACGTGAGGCGGCGCAAGAAATTATTGATAAAGATCCGGATTTAAAAAATTACCAGGGGCTGGCGCAAAAAATCGCCGAACAACAAAATGTAGCGATCGATTATTAAGGTGATTAAATGACCAAGTTGGACGATATAGAAGTTGGTTTTTGGGCCAAAACGCCTATAAACGCGAGTTTTGAGTTAAGGGCTTGCTTAAGCTATAATCGCCGCCTATCCATAGAAATAGCCCCTCTTTCCACCCATACCCAGGTTTGCACAAGATATATTGTGCAAAGTGAGGAGCCTCTTTGGGCTTTTTATCCCCCGCCGATTTTTTTTAAAAATTTATGCTAAACTTAATGTAATATTTTTTTATTCACAATAATTTTATGAACAATTTAGTTCATGACAAATCCTACTACATCCAAAAGTTTAAAATATTTCTGCTTGGTGTCTTTTTGGGCGTTTCTGCCTATTTGGTCTGGCGCGGCGTGGAATTCATGAATGCCGGCAACTACACAAACGGCGCTTTGGGCCTGATTTTAGGTGGAGGACTGGGAATTTTGGCTTTAGAGGAGCTAATAAGCTTCTTTATAGATAGGGCTAAACAGTAATAAAAGCCTGATTTACGTGCCAACCTGTTGTTAAGATGGGTATTTTATGGTATAATTTACAGATAAAAATAAACACAAAACTATGGGCAGCCAAAAGCCACAGGGAAGCCAGCAATCAAGTAGTGATCCAGAGGTCCTTGAGGCTAAAAAGCGCGAATCTCCGCAGCGCGATGGCAAATCTGCGAAAGGCAGATCTGACCTAAGACGTGAGATTCTTTCACGTGAAATAGTGGGCCCGGATACAGAAACAGTCGGGCTTATTTCTAGTCTGGATAAGGATAAACCTCTGTCTGAACAACCACGAAGTAATCAGGCGCTGGAACTCGTAAGTTACCCGTTAATAGCTAAATGTTTTAAGAGCGGATTGACCTCTGCAGATTTAACCATCTCTGGAATGGGGAATATACAACCTGATTCCATACCAGGACTAAATCCAACGGAAAGGGCAGCTCTACTGAAAATACGTGATATTGCAAATGCCCCCGGTTGTGCAGCACATCAAGAACTTGCGCCAAAATGGCAAGCTTGGCTAACCAGGACTCACGATATATATCAAACTGCCCCGGGGGTAGGAGAAAAGCCCAAATCCCCTCCTCCTCCAGAAAAAAAAGACGGAGTTTTGGGTAAAGCAAGCGATGCGTGGGGATTTGTTAAGAAAAATAAATATAAAATTCTTGCCGGCATCGCGGTAGCTGCCGCAACCATCGGTATCTATAAAATCTTTTTTGGAAAAAAAGAAGATCCTGAAAAAAAATCGCTTCTGGACAAAATTGGCATTGGTTCATGGGGAGGAAGTGCGCTTAAAGTAGGCGGCGGAGTTTTAATTGCCGGCTTAATTGCGGGAACAATATTTGGCCCAGGCCGAATAAAGGATTTTCTAAAAGACCTTTTTAAAGCGCCTGGAGAACGCATTGATCAGTTTTGGACTTTACTTTCGGAGGGTCATTATAGAGAAGCTTTTAAGGCACTCACAGAAGGACCTGACGAAAATTGGGACAAATACAAAGATCTGGCGGCAAAATTAAAAGAAAAGACCGGCAAAGAGATTCGCATTGCGACGATAAAATCCATTGCGAATGTGAAGCTTAAGCGCTTTTTGGCGCTTGGCGGACAAGTGGTAACGGCGATTTCTGCACTGGCCAGTGAAATTCCGGGAATTGGAATGGCAATACCAAATGACGAAGAACAAGCTGAGGAAGAAAAAATTGTCCGTGATTATTTGGAGCAAAATAAAACCAATCCAGAATTGGTCGCCCTAAGCGGTGAAGCCACGGTAATGGACGCACTTGGTAAACTGACTGGCGTAGAGGTTGGCAAGCCAACCGAGGCCTCAGAAAAGGACAAAGATAGGATTGATGTGGTTGCAGCTGTGGAAACCGGAACAGACAAACTAGTTGCCGTGGCGGGTACAACCTTAACCGAACTAAAAGAGGAATTTAAAGATAAGAAGACAATTCAGGAATTTCTTAAAAAATATGAGGGGAAGTGGACTTCCGCAATCCTCTCCCCTATTGATTTCGTGAATGATTTGTTAACCGCATGTCATAAAGATTCTGTGCCTGTAGTGGTTGGTGCCGGCAAAATCCTGCTTTGGAATGGATATAAATTTGCGACGTTCACTTCTGCAGAAGTCTTATTTGATTCAGCAAAAGAGCTTATTGAAGCGCCATTTTCTGATGATGTAGGTTGGAGTGATGGAATCTCTACCTATATTGCGGGATCTGTACCTTTCATAATTGTGGCCGGTGTTGGTTCTGGGATTTGGGCAGCTATAAAGGGAGGTAAGGTATTGGAAGCTGCAGCAAAAGGTGCAGGACGCGGACTTATATTTCCAATGGAAGTTGCACGTTTGCACGTAGCCGCTGGCCAAAGAGTTTATCGCACAGCAAGGGGCATTGAATTCTTTGTGCGTGAATCACGCGCCGCAGATGAAGCTCTAACTGCAATTATAGAAAATCGCGCGCGTTTTTATGCAGAAATTTCTTTTAAATATGATGCTCTACTACAATCTGCAAATGAACCTGGGCATTATTGGAATCCAAAAAAATGGTATGGGAAATTGACATCTGAAAGAGCTACAAATTTGCGAACGGAGTATTTACGCAGATTTATTAGAGCTCACAATGATTTGCAAGCTGCTCTCGCTAGACGTGGCCTGCCAACCAGTCCCTCGATACCAGATGCATTCGTAAAAGATGCAAAAAGTATGGAAATAATGAGAGATTGGCGAGATGCGCATCCTTCTCCAGAAGTCGCAGCCAAGGCGGCCACCCCAGCGCCGCTTGTTATTCCGGATGAAACTCCTTCCTTTGTAAAAACAGAGGGCACAGGACCAGACGCAAAACATTATTATAAATATAACAATCAAGAAATTGCGCTGACAGAAAAGGAAATTGGCGCTAAGGCCGCAGAAATAGAAAAAGGCAAACCGGCAGGCACAACTACTGCGACAGAGAATTGGAATGAGGCCATCAAAGTTTTGGTTCAAGAAAAATTCTTAACTCCAACCTTGGTTGACGGAAAACCAAACACATATTTGCTGCAGGGCAAAGAATTAGTGCTGGATTCGGCAGAAATCAAGGCGCGTGTTGCAGCTGGAGCAGTCGAGGCAGACGCAATAAAAGAGATGTGCTACGAAAAGGTTTTAACGCACATGACTGTGCAAGAAGTGAGAGTCGTGAATGGGAAATATCAGTACAAAATGGGCGGTCAGTGGATCGAGAATATGGAATTCGATCAGCCGGCAAAAATGGCTGAGTTAAAAGCAAAATTCGTAAAAGTTTTGGCGGAAAAAGGCGCAAGCGTTGATTTTCAAAAATTCGCGGCGGAATCAAAGGCACTCACCTACTTCCCTGTCATAGAGAAAGCAATTGGCACGGCTGCTGCGGTTTTGATGATTTACCATTTGGAAACTGCGACGGATAAAAGGAAGGCTGTGGCCGAAACGGCAGCGGGTTTTGGCGCATTTTGGGCCGGTATGAAGCTCACCGACTGGAAAGTTTCTAGCAGAATAATTAAGAATCCAAATACACCGGCAAAATTTGCCATCAGAACGGTAATAGATATTATGGGCGGTCTTGCTGCGGCATATAAACTGACCGAGCCTATCGGAGAGCTTGTGGATAGCGCTTTTTCACAAGTACCGGGCAGTTATGGCGCGTCTAAAGAGATGATTGATATTTTTGAGAAGGCAACGACCAGATCAACTGTGCGCATCGCATTGGCAAGCGCCGAAAAAGGAGTGCTCAAGAAACTTGTCGTTAAAGCAGGACTAAAAGGGCTTTCCGAATTCATGGAGAAAAAGATCGGTGGCGTTTTCTTAAAGAAAATTGGCATGCTTGCGGCAAAACAAGGCTTCAAACAGGTATTAAAGGCTTTGGGCTGGAAAGGTGTTACAACAGCCGTACTTTTGGCAGATGATGCTACTTTGGTTGGAGTTGTTGATGACGTTGTTGCGGCCGGACTTTTGGTTTGGATGGCGTTTGATATCTATGACATCGTCAAATTAATTCTCAATGCGCAAACGGTTAAAACTGAAATGGATAAACGCAACGGAGTGGAAATTGCTTCGTTTAGAGTACTGGATCCAACCAGCCGTGCAGCATTGCAGGAAAAACTTATACCTTTTGGACTCACAGTTGATCGCGCTCAGGAACTTGGCGAACAACAACTATTTGATATTTTGCGAACTATTCCTCAAACAGCTGTGGAAATTAAGAGGGTGGGAATGTCAGGCAAAGAAGTTTGGACTTTGAATAGCGGCGAAGCCGTGGGAATCGCAATTTTTGGCGACAATGGAGAAAAAATGGCCGAAATCGCCGATGAAGATGCGACAAAAATGGACGAAGCTTTGACCAGTATGGAAAAATCGGATGGGTCTCCACCAGCCGAGGGTGCAGCTGCAAATTCAGATGCCGAAACACCCACAGAAGGTGCTGGCCAAGCCGACGCGGCTTAAAGCTTCTTGGTCATGTAGGTTCCTTCTAGTTCGTAACCTAGTTTTGCGTAATATGGGCGGATGCCAACGCCAGAGATGACGGCCATTTTTTTATAACCGTTTTTGCGCGCGATTTCTTCGGCTTTTGCCACGAGTTTTTTGCCAAAACCCATGTGCTGGCTGGCCATTTCGTCGTGCTCGGAAATTGGCACCTGCGCGCCATATGTGTGCAGTTCGCGCATAAGAGCCGCGCCTTCCAGCTCTTTAATAAAATGTTTTTTGCCTGTTAGTGAATAGCTGGAAAAACGCAAACGCAGCAGCGCGCAAAGCTTGTCTTTTTGCGTTTCATCAAAACTCAAAAAGAATTCGCGACCGCCGGAGGCTTCGTAATCCATCTTGCGAAATTCAATATTTTTCGGATCAATCTTCTCCCCTTTTATCTCGCGGCAGCGAATGCACTCGCACTTAATCCCCTTTTTGACCATCTGCGCATGAACAATTTGGCGCAAATTGGAAACTTTGCTGCCGCCCAAAATGCTGCCGGCCGGAATATCGCGAATCAGACGACTAACCCTCAAATATCGTGGAAAAACTTTTTTAATTTCCAAAATCAGCTTAATGAGCTCAACGTCGGTATATGGCTTGTAGCGGCCATCTTCGTACCATTTTTGCAGCTCCGTAAACGGCACAAGCACGCACGGATAAACTTTTATCATATCCGGTCTAAAATCCGGATTTGCAAAAAGATCTTTGAACATCTCTACGTCGCGTTTTAGCGTTGCGCCCGGCAAATTCGGCATCATGTGATAAGAGATTTTAAAGCCGGCATCTTTCATCAGCTGCGTTGCGCGAATGGTTGCGTCAATTCTGTGTCCGCGACGAACCAAATCCAAAACGTCGTTATACAAACTCTGCACGCCAACTTCAATTCTCGTGCAACCAAGGCTACGCATACGCAAAATTTCATCTTCGTTAATCCAGTCCGGGCGAGTTTCCAGCGTTATCGCCACACATCGGTGCTGCGCTGACTCATTGAGCTTTTGCGCAGCAGGCAAAGTTCGCGAAGTCTTTAAATTCATAGCATCCAAGCAGCGTTTTATATAATTGTTCTGATAAACCTTTGGATGCGCCGACCACGTTCCACCCATCACAATCAGCTCAACTTTATCGGTTGGATGACCGTTTGCGTGCAGCGTATCCAGCCGCGTCTTCACTTGTTTAAAAGGATCATAATCATTCAAAATGGCGCGCATCACGGCCGGCTCGTTGCTCAAATAACTTTTGGGCACTCCTTCTTCGTTTGGACAATAAATACAGCGGCCCGGGCAACCAAGCGGCTTAGTGAGAACCGCAATCGGAGAAACTCCCGAAAGCGTGCGCACCGCTCGTTTGCGAATCAGCCTCTCAAACTCGCGATCTTCTTTAATCTTTCCACTTTCCAAAAGCTCGCGATATGCTGCCACAATCTCGGAATTCGGCGGTGGCGAAACCTTAAAATGACCAGCAAACTCAAGTTTCATCCGGTGCAATTGCCCCGGAGTTTTAATCCCAGTTTTTAGCGCTTTTAAAACAAACTCAGTGTGAGTCGGCTTAGGTAAAGACATAGATCAAAACGCAGTATATAGCATATAATAGGACACGCACCAATGAAAACAACCGACCTCTTAAACAAGGTAAAGAAGGATTATAACGATATAGCCGACGAATTCAGCGTCACGCGCAATCGTCCATGGCATGAGTTTGAATTGTTCAAACAATATGTGGATGAAGCAGGGCTAAGCGCAAGAATACTGGATGTTGGCTGTGGCAACGGACGCTTAGCCTGCGCCTTAAAACACTCGCAATACATCGGGATCGATAATTCACGCAAACTTTTAAAACTCGCCAGAGAAAAAAATCCAACATTTAGTTTCAAATATGGCGATATTCTAAAAATCCCGTTCCAAAACCACTCATTTGAAATTGTTTTTGCGGTTGCCGTTTTGCATCATATTCCCTCACGAGCACTGCAACTTGTGGCTTTAAAAGAACTAAAACGCGTTACAAAGCTCGGCGGCAAAGTAATAATCACCGTCTGGAATTTGTGGCAAAGAAAGTATGAAAAATATATTGATAAAGCCACTCACGAATCTTTTATTCCTTGGGGCGTTTACAAAAAAACCGAACGCTACTACCACGCATTTACGTCCGAAGAGATAGAAGAATTGATAAGAAAATCCGGATTTGCCATATTAAAGAAGGTCACACTTGGCACGGATAACTGCGATGCCAACAATTTTGTATTTGTCTGCGTTGAAAAAGGTTGCTCCCCTGTCGCTGGGCGTTAATTTTTTAACCTCCGCATATCTTCGGTCTAAAAATGAAAAAAGTAAAAATTCTAAATGTACAATTTGACGTTTGCACAAAAGAAGAAGCGCTAAGCCGCGTTTTTGATTTATTGAAAGATTATGGAGAAGAAAAAACAGAAAGCAGTTGTGGCCTGCGGCCACGTTATTTGTTAGGCTCCGCTCAGCTTCGGCCTGGCAAGCAAATTGTGACACCAAATCCGGAAATGCTACTCGTCGCCGATAAAAATCCCGAATTCCGCGCAGTATTAAACAAAGCGTGGATGAGCATTCCCGACGGCATCGGCATTCTTTGGGCTTCAACGGTGCAAGAAATCAGCCGGCGCAGTTCCAAGTTCGGCAGATACGTTAAAGGTTTTTGGGCGTTAGTTAGCCTTATATTTTTCCCAAAACTTTGCAGAAAAGTTTTCTCGGAGCGCGTTTCCGGCGTGGATTTGATGGAAGCAATTTGTGCGGAAAGCCGCACGCACAAAACAAAAATATTTTTGCTCGGCGCAGGACCGCGCGTGGCAGACCGCGCCTCAGAAGTCTTAAAGAAGAAATATCCCGGCGTGCAAATCGTTGGAACTTACTGCTGCTCCCCTTCTCCAAAAGATTTTAATGTCATTTCTCCCATCATCACGAGTTCAAAAGCCGACGTGCTTTTTGTGGCTTTTGGATCACCAAATCAAGAGCTCTGGATTGCGCGGAATTTGCAATATTTAGACACGATAAAAATCGCAATGGGCGTGGGCGGCGCTTTTGATTTTATTTCCGGTGAAACTAAGCGCGCGCCGGCTTGGATGCGCAAAACCGGCCTGGAATGGATGTATCGCCTGGCTCAACAACCCTCACGCATAAAAAGAATCTGGCATGCAGTCGTAAAGTTCCCACTCAGATTATTGAATGGATGACCTTAGCCTTTCTTTCTGCGACTCTGCTCCATGCGACGCTCCAATGCGCTTTCAAGCAGCGGTTTTATGTGATCCACAACAGAAGAAATCAGGCTCACAGGCTTTAGAACAAACGAATTTACCTTGTCCGCGGTATCTCGAATTTGCTCAATCGTTTTGCTCGCGTCGCGCAAAATCAAAATCAAATAAATCAGCGTCACGCAGATGAAAACCGTGAGCAGGGCAATTGAGATTGTGAGTACGATGTATAGGGTTGTTTGTGAATCTGTGAACATACGACCATCTTACATTATTTAATATATCTGCGCAAAAAGCACCACGTAGTTCTTTCCATGGTTGAATTATATTTCTTTAATCCCCTATTTTCCAAACGCCTTTTTCTCTAAAGGCCGATATGGTTTGTCTTTTCGCTTTATTAAGCAGAATAGAAACGGATTCACCTGTAGTTTTGGCAAATTCAACCAGTCGTACAATGGTATTTCCTTTCAAATAAGTGATCCTTTTATTAAATGATTCGAGCAGCGCCAGCGAAATAACTTTATCCATTACTCTAGTTTTTCGCTTGTTGGCTTTGTATTCCCCAAATGCTTTGTAATACGTCGTTTTTTCTTTATCACGAATAATAATTGATGGAAAACCCAGTTGCATCAATTGATAGTTTATAAGTACCCGCCCAATCCTGCCATTGCCATCACAAAACGGATGAATGTGCTCAAATTCCAAATGAAACTGTGCAATTTTTTCTAACAAATACGCACTATGATTGCTGGAATATTCAAGTAACGCCGCATTAGTCATTGCTTCAACATTTTCAGGCGCAGGAGCAATGTGTGTTCCCACTCGCACATATTCATCTTTTTCGCGGAATCTGCCAGCAATGCCTTCATTAATATTTGAAATAAGCATTTTGTGAAGAAACAAAATTAAGTCTTTATCAATATTTTTTGTGTCAACCTTGTCTTTGATGTATTCGAAAACACGTGCCAGATTTTTTGCCTCAAATACTTCGCGAATAGAAACATTGCGCGACAATTCCATCTCCATCAAAATCTTTTCCGTTTCGGCAATTGTAAGGGTCGAGTTTTCAATTGCGTTGGAGTTATAGACGGATTCAGGAAGTTCGGTTTCAAAGATTAGATTCAAAAGGGATTCTTTACCTTTTTTAAGGGAATCGTATTCGCGTTTGAGTGTATCTATCCTTGTTTTCATGTCTCGTGTAATTGGCATATCTACGTATTGCATTATATCGAATTCACGCTAAAATGTCAAAATAGCGTGAATTTTAGTAGAAAGTAGGCTAAATTCACGCGATTTTTAAGGTCTGTACGTACAGACGCATTTGACAACAATCACCGCGCTTTGCCAAATTTCTCCCCGGGGAGGAATTGAACAATTGCCAGGTTGACACATATACCACAAGTACTATTATGACCCCCTGATTATTTAATTAAACTATATGCCTCCATCGGAAAGTCCCAGCGAAGAGTCCACCATAGATATGGAAAAGTTCCGAGTGGATATGGATCGGGAAGTTAAGGTGTTAGCTTTAAGTAGTGGACAACAAGAAGCATGGGACTCAGAAATTGATAGGATTGGAGAAATGGTTGCGGATGCCTGCATATCTCTAAAAACAGAAGATCGTTTAGCCAAAGTAACCGTTTGGATCACTGTAGAGAATGTAATTAATGCAAATAGAAAATTATTAGAAGGATTGGATATTGAAGCATCAATTTGGCGAGCGGCCGCTATGAATCTGGCTAATAGGTAAGCCTACTCACCCCCGGCTGCACCGGATTTATATGTCTTTATCTCAAAATCCAGGAGAAAATTTTGATATCGCTAACTTTCAATCAGAATTAGATCGGGAGATAAAACTGATATTTTTAGCCCGAGATCTAAATGAAGGAAGTTTGGCAATGGACAGAACTGCACAGTTAATTGCAGATGCCTACCTCGCTACACGGGGAGATACAGTATCGCAAAGTGTTCTAGGGGCGAGTGTAAACGAAGTATTTGCTACGCAACCTGGAAAGATGGTTAGTTCTTATCAAGCAGTCGTTTGGTCGGAGGTCGCCAGCAAGTTGGCTAATAGCTAAATGTCGTATGACTGAATATGATGCGGAATCTAGTCTTTCTCAAATCTCCCCTCCTTCACGTTTTTCTTTACTTTTCCCGCCTCAAAAACCTGGCCATTCATGCACAAATAAACGCCTGCGGGCAGGTGTTCGAGCTGCGCAACGGCATAGCCCAAATTAAAACCGCCATCAGAAGACGAAAAACCGTGAATTGGAATCAGCGAACCGGTCAAAATAATTGTCTGATCCTTTCTTTTCAAATTTTCTTTCAAATATTTGGCGGTGTCCGGCATGGTGTATGTGCCATGCGTGATTATGATTTTTGTGTGCTGGCTTTTCTCCACAGTTTTGCAAACCAGCTCAACGTCTTGCGGCGTCAAATCGCGGCTGTCTTTCATGCAAATCTCGGCAAAATCGCAGTCGTTACCAAGTTTTAGGCTTTTGATAAACTGCGGATACGGATACGTCGTTTGGCACGGCCGTATCTTTTGTGCCGTCGTAGCGCGAATCAATGGTTCCGCCGGTTATGATGAAGTGGATTTTCGTGGAGCAATTAATTTAAAAGCAACAAAACCAACCCGACCATCCTGTCTTTGTCCTTTGGATGACTCTCCGCAACAAACAAAGTGAGGGCGGTTAAGGCTTCCGAAGTAAGCCGCGCGGGATTCAAAATGCCAGCTTGTTTCAAAAACCAAACAAAAGCAAACGCGCCGGAGCGCTTATTGCCATCAATATATGGGTGATTTTTTACCATGAAATACAAAAGATGCGCCGCTTTTTCTTCCACGGTCGGGTACAGATCTTTCCCATCAAATGTTTGAAAAATGTTTCCTACAATTCCAGAAACGCTTTGCCCGCCGCGTTCATTGCCAAAAATGTCGGTGGTTTGACCTTTTGTCATAAGTTCATGCTTCAATTTTTGTAATGCCTGGATCAACTCTTCAGCTGTAAACTCTACTTGCCGTTTGGTTGCGCCGGATTTTGGCAACCTTGATTTGTCATATGCGTCGAGCGAAAGCCACGTACTCGCAAACATTTTCACAAGTTCCATGGCATTTACAGCGTCCACCGCGCCGCCTGATGGCAACAGAGCTTTTACCTGCTCCACAACCTTTAAAAAGGCGTCGTAATTCTTGGCCAGGCGTTTTTTATTGATGGTGTAGCCGTCAACAATGTGAGAACGGAGGGTTTTTGTTGCCCATTGGCGAAAAATTGTGGCCTTCTTCGAGTTCACACGATATCCAACAGAAAGAATCATATCCAGATTGAAATATTCCATACTACGAGAAACTTCACGCCCCCCTTCTTTTTGAACTATTGCAAAAACTGCAACAGTTGCCTTTCGACTTAGCTCTTTGGAGCTAAAAATATTCTGGATATGGCGAGATATGCCGGATTTGTCGGTATCAAAAAGGTCAGCGATCTGGTGTAAGGTTGCCCATATCGTTTCTGTACCAATATCTTCCCGAAGCTCGATGGCTCCTGTTTTACCCTGAAAAACGACAATAGCGTGTTCCTTCTTCATAGGCCTATATTACTCCTCTATTTGTACAGCCCAAAATTGAGCCTTAAAATCCCCGGTTGCACATACGAGAACGTCCTAATCTTTAGTCCGCCTATTTCCGACGTATTTTTCACATGCTCGCCAACGCAAGGCGTCACCACGCCGAGCCCAATCCTCAATTTTCCGCAATTATTTCATTGGCGCGTTTTTCCGCTTTTGCGATGATTTGATCCAAGGGTGTGTCCTTCGGCCACATTAATTGCTTAGCCAAGCCTGACGCTTGGCCTGGCGGTTCGGCGCTTGTAATTTCATAGTCACAGCGAACTTTTGTGCCCTTGAATCTGGAATCAAGGATTTTGGCATTGAAGAGCTGCCCAAAAACTGCGGTGAGTATGTGTTCAGCGGAGTGGTGGGTGGGGAGCATGGGGGGGGAAAAAAATTGGTAAACAAAAGTAGAAATCTAATATCGGTTTTAGGTTTTAAATTCGTCTTAAGGTCTTCTCTATATTGGCAAGTCCCATGAGCGCAAACATTGCGTTCATCCAAGCGTCCCCCACTCTTTCGTGTGCTGCAATTTCGTCGCACGCAGTTGGATCAATTGGATCCAAAATCTCACGGCATGCTTCTGCAATCTCCGCTGGAGTTGACTCACCTTCTTCAAGTTCTTCTGGTTCATCTTTTGAGTCTAAGCTCATAAAATTTTTCTTAAAACTTCATTCACCATCTTCGGACTCCCCTGCCCTTTGCTTTCCTTCATGGCTTGCCCAACCAAAAATCCCAGCGCGGCATCTTTGCCACCTTGGTAGTCCGCAACCGGCCCAGGGTTGGCCGCAATCACCTTTTTGCAAATCTCCTCAATTGCGCCCGTGTCACTCACCAATTTGAGCCCCTTCTTTTCAATAATCTTTTCCGGAGCATCGCCGCTCGCATACATTTCTTCAAAAATATCCGACTTCGCCATGTTGTTTGAAATCACGCCATCGTTTATCAATTTAATTAACTTGCCCAAATCCTGCGCCTGGATTTTGCAGTCTGCGAGCTCTTTTTTTTCGCCCTTCAAGTGCTTTAACAAAATTGTATTTATAAAAGACACGGCTTTTTTGGCATCGCCGGAAGTTTTGGCCACAGTTTCAAAAAAATCCGCCATGTCGCGCTCCTCCGTGAGAATCCCTGCGTCCTCATCAATAAGCCCATATTCGGTCATGAACCTCTGCTTGCGCTCGGCCGGTAACTGCGGCACCTGCGCACGCAATTTTTCCACAGCTTGTTTTGAAATTTCCAGCGGCGGCAAATCCGGTTCCGGGAAATACCTATAATCGTGCGCCTCTTCTTTGCTGCGCTGCGAAACCGTCTCGCCCGTGGCATCATCCCAACCCATAGTTTCCTGAATAATCCGCTCGCCGGCATCTAACTTCTCAGCCTGCCTTTTAATTTCATATGCAATCGCACTTTCCAGCGCGCGGAAAGAATTTAGATTTTTAACTTCGATCCTTGTGCCAAGTTCCTTAACTCCTTTTTTGCGCAGAGAAATGTTGATATCAAAACGCATCATTCCCTTTTCCATGTCACATTCGCTGGCGTTCACATAGCGCAAAATGCGGCGAATTTCCTGCGCGTAGGCAGAAGCTTCGGCTACAGAATTCATGTCCGGCTCCGAAACAATTTCCATGAGCGGACAGCCGCTGCGATTGTAGTCGCAAAGCGTACCGTCGGCCGTGTGGACGAGTTTTCCGGCATCGTCTTCTAGGTGCAGGCGGTTTATGCGAATTTTCTTTGTCTTCGCGCCATCCGCACCTTCAACAGGAATTTCAATAAAACCATTCTGCGAAATCGGCTTATCATACTGTGAAATCTGGAAACCCTTCGGCAAATCGGGATAAAAATAATTCTTGCGATCAAATTTGGAAAACTGCGGAATTGAACAATGCAGCGCGAGTGCGGCCAGCGTCCCCTTCTCCACAACCGTTTTATTTATAGCAGGCAACATTCCCGGAAAACCCATGCAGATCGGGCAAACGTTGCTATTTGGCTGCCTGCCTGCCGGTAGGCAAGGCGCGCCAAAGGAGTCACAGCTGCAGGCGCAAAACATCTTGGTTTTGGTCGCCACCTGCGCGTGAATCTCTATTCCTATGACTGGTTCGTACATGCGGCCATTTTATCACTAATACTCCTAACGATTCCAGATGAACCCCAGGTATTCAAAGGCCGACTACCACTTGCATAAAACCCACAATACTGCTAGAATCACCTCTCTTTAGTAATTTAACTCAAAAATATGACACCAACTACACCAGGCGAAGAACCGACAGTGAAAGTTGTAACAAGTAGATCGTTGACCGACGAGGAGGTGAGAAAAGTCGCGCTTGCCCCAAGGACAGATGTTGCCAAATTGCCTGATGGGCAACTTTTATTGATAATCGGAATTAGCAATATGACTCGCGCAGAGCTTGCAAAACTAATGGAAGAAGAAGCAGGATCGGGTGCACTGATTCTTACCAGTGACATAAATCCAGAACAGGTGCGAGAAATTGAGGAACAGATTCAAGCCAATCACTTGAAGTGGCAGCAAAGGGTGGCAGAATATACTGCGCAGCAGCCAGAACAAGCCAAAATAGAAGGGCAATTAGCCGCAAACTTTGGAACTCCCCCGTTGGAAATCAATTAATCTCTTTATCTCATGCTGCGGAACTTTTATGTTCCGCAGCCTTCTCAAAATTTCTTTGTCCGGCGCATCAACTGTAATAATTTTGTCTACAAACTTGCCTAAATTTTTCTTTTTAAAATAAACCGCCTCAATACAAATTAAAAGTGGAGTTTTGCTTTTGTGCTGCGCCTTCAATTGAACTATTTTTTTATTCATCTCTGCCGCCACCAGTGAATGAATGAGCCTATTTAGTGTTCGAATTCGCGCAGGAATTTTTCGTGGATCTTTAAGCACAAACTCACGTAGCCATTTACGGTTTACTTCTTTAGCGCCTATGGCGTATTCTCCAAATTTTTTCCTTATAACTTCATAACCAGGCCGGCCAACTTTATACAACTCATGCACAATCTTATCCGCTTCAATCCAAATAAAACCGTATCTCTCAGCCAAAAATCTGCACAGTTCGCTTTTGCCACTGCCAATCACCCCTGTTATGCCTAGGACAAATGTTTTATTCCCAAACTCCATAATTTAGTCTCGTTCTTCTACATCATCCGGCAAACCGTGCTGAACGACGTGCTGTTGCAGAAGATCGGTTAAGATTCCCTGTAGCGCTCTGTGATCGCGGAAACTCTTATTTTTGACAAAATCATTCTGCGCATTGGTGAGCATTTCGGCTTTTCTTCTAGGATTTATCGCCGCCTCAAAAGCGGAAGAATTACCGGTAAATTTATCCAGTGCAATCGTGCCGTAATTAAAGAGCGTTTGCCAAAAACCTTTCACCTCATAGCCAATGCCCTGAATAATGTGATATTCTATGCGCGCTGAGCTTTTGGAGAAGAAACCTTCCCACATTATCTCTACAATGCTCACGTTGGTGACCAGCCAGACATCGTAGTACCAATCGAAAAACTCATAGAGGAAGCGAAATACGCCGATCACCAGCCAGACGGCTGCGAATATGGTTATCTGAGGAAAAAGCCACCAGAAAAAGACCGGTAAAAATATGCCAAAAAAGAAGATCTTTAAAAAGTTCTTCAATTCCATAAAAATGTGCCGGTGAATCACGAAGACAATTTTCTCCCCTTCACTGAGGTAATGGTGGTAAAGATAGTCGCGAATCATTCTTACTGAAGTTTAACACGCATGTTTGAAACTAAAAAAGATAAAAGTTGGTTAGATCGTTTCCAGGATAAGCATCCTGTGCTGTATTCGTTTGGCGATCTTCTGCTAAACATCTTAATCATCATATTTTTGGTTTTCACGGTGCGCACTTATTTAATATCTCCGTTTCAAGTGTCTGGCCCTTCGATGTGCGATACTCTCAATCAAATCAAAGGTACATGCCAAGACAGTTTTGGTGAATATTTAATAGTAAATAAAGCAGTCTACAGATATTCCACTCCGGAAAGGGGCGATATAATTGTATTTAGGCCACCTCATAACACGGAAGACTTTTATATTAAGCGAATAGTTGGGCTCCCGGGTGAGACGGTTAAGCTTCAAAATGGCAAAGTTTACATTTCTAACAAAGAACACCAGAGCGGCTATGAATTGCCCGAGAAGTATTTGAATAAGAACAATAAAAACCAAACTTTGCCGCATAGCGCGCAATTGGTGACTACATATGAAGTACCGCAGGGCATGTACTTTGTGATGGGCGACAACAGAAAGAAAAGCACGGATTCGCGTACATGCTTTAGGGGAATTGGCGATCGCGATTGCAACAATTCGGTCAACAATTTTCTCCCTATCAGCAACATAGAAGGCAAAGCCTGGATGGTTCTGTGGCCATTTAACAAAATCAGAGTCTTGCAAGATCCGGCCTATTAGGGACGCGTAAAGTAAAGTTCAAGCAGTACGATTATAGATATCAGCAGCAACCCACTCCACCACGTGAGGGCGTTTAGCAAAAGGAAACCAAACACGGCCAGAGCGCAAAGCGTGAGCATAATCCCCTGCCGGAGAGAAATATTAAAATGATCCAGGTAAATTTCGTAACGGTGCAGCCACAGGCGCAGGCCAAAACCAAGCAGCGTAAAAGTTGCCGTGAGCGCAAAAAAAGCGCTTAAAAAAAACAGAATTAGCGCTAACGAAGAAACCGAATGGCAAATGGTAACTTCTCCAGGCGCAGTGCACGGATCAAGTTTCCAGATAACGAGAGAAAACGACACCCACCCAACAACTGCAACCAGCCCGATAATCAGCAAATACCTTTTGTAACTCATATCTTCTTTTTCTTAAAAAAGATGCTTAACACGAAGAGCGCAATGCCGAGCACAGCCATAACTATTGCGATTGGGCGAAGCGCCAAAACCGGCTGATCGATCGTAAAACTCATCAAACTTATCTGCGCTGGCGTTAACATAGTTGATATTTGACCTATACTTGGAAGATTATGAAGAATGACCATTAACAAAATCAACAAGCTGGATACTTCAATCAACATCAGACTGATGCGGCTCGCGACTTTGTGAAGTGGAGAAAAAACAATCAATCCGACCATAATGATTATCAATAGGGGTAATCCAAAAACAATGTAATTAAATAGTTTTAGAACAAGCGAGGCCTTTGACAACACATTTATAACCCCGGGATTGCCGTCCGGGGCATTTATCTTTAATTGCGGCGGGATTTGTTTCTCCACGACATCAGCGGCAATCAGTTCAAATTGCTTATCGGATGGGAAATTTGGCGGCTTGCAGAATCTGAACGTATCTTTTGCGTTTTCATTTGGCTCGCATTTTGGAAAATTCTTTGCCAGGCGCGGGAATGTTTCTTTTATTTTTGTCCTGAGAGGATTTAGGTCTACTTCGGCCGGCAACGTGATGCCTTTTGATCTCCACTTTTCCAGTTGATCAAAAAAAGGTGTGACAACGGTCTGTAGCAAGTCGGCGTAGTTTTCTTTGGGTATAGCTGTGCGGATGCGACCGGCAAAAAGTTCCGCGTCTGCAGGATTTTGAGCAAATTGGTCGGCAAATATGCCAGTGACCGGGCTGTAGCTGTCAGGGATTATTTTTTGAGTCAAAGTTTCTCTATTCAAAAAGCTCGCTGCAATGCCGTAGAAGAGCAGCAGCGCGGGTGTCACCAGTACAAAAACCGAAACCAAAATAAAACACAAAAACTTTCTAATCACGTCCCCTATAATACCTGAGGACATGCCGAAAAACATCCTTTCTGCTGCACTTTGCAAATTTCGGCTGCAAATTTTTCACCACTCTCCAAAATTTTCGCTCAAAATTTGCAAAGTTCGCAACGAAATTCTATTTTTCAGCATGTCCCTGAGTTTCCTCCGCCGACACAATTCTCCAAACCACTTTCTTTTCTAGTTTTCCGTGTACGCGAAAACCAGCGGCTTTTGCATGGCCGCCACCGCCAAATTGTCCAGCTACGTCGGACAAATTCACATCGTCACGCTGGGTTCTTAGAGAGCCTTTTACAAAACCGTTGTCCTCTGCAATCAGCACGGAATAACTCGTGCCCGGAACCGTATTAAGCAAGTCAATGATGCCGCCGGTATCGCTTTGGTGCGCGCCCAATATTTTAAATTCAGATTCGCTCACTACAGCCGAAAGTACCTTGTCTTCGTTTTTCCTGACGTTTTCCAAAATGTATCCCCAAAGCCGCAGTTGAGAGAATGAAGACTGCTTAAACATCGGCTTAACAATGTTAGATATATTAATTCCGGCTTGCACCAGCTCATGTGCGACCTCAAAAGTTTCTTTTGAAGTATTGGCGTGCATAAAACCGCCAGTGTCGTTATAAATGCCGGCAAGCAAACAAATGCCTATTTCTTTGGTCAGCTTAGTGTTGAGCGCCTTTAAAACCTGCCAAACAAGCACCGATGCGGAAGAAGCGGACGCATCCACTATATTCACAGTGCCAAAACCCTCATTGCTGGCGTGATGATCAATATTAATAATCGGAATCTGCTTGGACAAAAACTCCGGATATTTCTCATGAAAACCCGTCATGTGGTACGCGCCGGCATCGCTGATTATTATCAGGTCGAATTGTGACAAATTAAACTCCCTCACAAACTCCTCTGATTTGGGCAAAAACCTGAGCCGTTGGGGAATATCATCAATACACGCAAGTACCGTTTTTTTGCCCATCTGAGTTAGACCAAAATGCAACGCAAGTGAGGCACCGAGGGTGTCCCCATCTGGTCTTTTGTGCGAAACCAACAGTATTCTTTTGGCTCCGTTGATGAGGTCTATGGCTTCTGCAAGATGTTTTGAGTAAATTTCCATAAAGCACGCAATTATAGCGGTAAAATATCTTTTGTCAACAGGTTAGAACATTATTGAAATAAGCTGTAAAATAGTGACATGAAGAAATTGTCTATAGTTTTCGTTGGAACTGGGGAATTTGGGGTCAAAACTCTGAATTCTTTGGTGAACAATTTAAGTATTCAAATCCCACTAGTAATCACGGGGGTGGATAAACCGGCTGGTAGAAAACTACAGGTTACTACTTCTGCCGTCAAACGAGCCGCCGCTGCGAACAAATTAGTTACCCAACAAGCAGACGAGATTGAAAGCTTGAAACAAAAAATTATCCAAGCAAAACCGGATTTTTTATTGGTTGTTTCTTACGGAGAGATAATACAATCTGATATTTTAGCAATTCCGAAGTATGGAGCGGTTAACATTCACGGTTCGTTGCTTCCAAAGTACAGAGGTGCCTCTCCTATTCATGAAACCTTGTTAAATGGTGACAAAGTTGCCGGTGTTACCTGGATATCAATGGACGAGCATATGGACTCTGGAGATATAATCGCAAAAAAACAGATCAGTGTATCTTCTGATGATGATTTTGGAATATTACACTATAAGCTGGCTGATCTGGCATCTGAACACACAGCAGATATTCTTCTTGATTATGTAAAGTCCTTATATAAGGAGGCACAAGATGAAACCCAGGCAACGTACTGCAGAAAGATCAAAAAAGAAGACGGTTTAATTGATTTTAAACGCGAAACTGCAGACCAAATAGTTCGTAAAATTAAGGCATATATTGCATGGCCTGGATGTTTCTTTTTCCTCAATTCTAAGCGGATAAAAATACTTGAGGTGCGCAAGGCCGAACAAGAAATTGGTTCTATGGAAATAAGTGCAATAAATGGTACTAATTTGTTGATCGGCACCCACTCCGGCACGCTGGAACTTTTAAAGCTCCAACCCGAATCAAAGAAGCCAATGACGGCTGTTGAATTCTTACGTGGACAGCGAAATTTACCAAACAAACTTACTTAACCACCTTTGGCTTTGGGTACATGCCGTTTGGGGCTTCGCTCTTCATGACATCGTTCATTTTTGCCTGTGCTTGAGACAGAGCTTCTCTGGAATTCTGCCCGCCGTTTGCGGCAGTTACCGCATCTGTCAGATACTCCGCAAACTTTTGGCTAGAAAACAGTCTAAAGCTGCCGGCGTACCCAAGTTGAGATACGAAAACATCAACTATTGGCTCTTTCTTCTGGTCTTCTATCAAATCGCGGCGAGCCGTTGGACGATGCGTTTTTTGGTGATAAAGCTGTGCGCTTTTCTTGGAAGTCGCAAATTGTATAAATTTCCAAGCGGCAGCAGGATTCTTTGAATTTCGTGAAACTGCAAGGCCGTAGTAGTTTGCCCAAGCCTTATAATCGGCTTCTTTGGCAGACATTTGTGGAACTGGTGCAACGGCGATGTTTTTCATGGCAATGCTTGAACCGACACGTGCTGCCACGTTCTTTAAATCGGTTTCTAAATGGTTATAAAGGTCGCTGTAACCCAAGACCGAAGCAACTTTGCCTGCCAAAAAGGCTTCTACTTCGCCCATTGGTTGATTTGGAGCCACAAGCTCAGTGTTCCAGCTAAAGTTTTTCTCAGAGTTGGCCGCATAACTCAAATAAGTGTCAAAAGCCGTTTGCGCCTGGCTTCCAAGCTGCACCGACTTGAATTCATCATCATAAAACTTTGAACCCGCCTGCAAAAACAGATTATAAAGAATGTCCGTGGAGAGTTTTATATTATCTGCTCGTCCTAGCGCAATTGCGCCACGTTCCAGTTTGCCACCGGCAGATTGCTGACGGATGAGAGCTGCATCTTCTTTGAAAATTTCCCAATTAGTGGCCGGCTTTCCACGTTGCGGAATCTTTTGTTCAAAAATGTCTTTATTGTAATAAAGGGCTAGAGTATCAACATATAATGGCATCGAGTATATCTTTTTAACGCCGTCGGCCGGATCTGGCTGTATAAAATCATTCGCGGCAACATTCACAAAAGTTTCAGCGTAATTTTGCGGAGTAAAGTTGGCCGAAACCATTGGTACAAGCTTTTTGCTATGCCGTGGCAGCCAAGTGTTGTTTATATAAAAAAGATCCGGTCCCTCCCCTTCTGCTATTTCATTCACGAGTAAGTTTTCAAAAGCCGTTGGATCTGTGAACTTTTTATATTTAATGGTCACGACGGAATTAATATCCTTATATTCGGTAATCATCGGCTCAAAAACGTCGCTGTCATCCAAGCCGTAAACGGTTAGGGCAATTGGTCCCGTGTCGCCTTCTCTGCTGCGGAAACAACCAAACGACAGTCCAACTATCGCAATGACAAGGAGAGCCAGTAGAATTCTTTTTTTCATAAATTTAATTTTAAATTAAGTTTTTATCATTATACCCCCTGTATAACCCCTCTAGAAAATATTTTTTAGAAAGTGCGTAAAAATAAAGATTTTTATTTAACGATTTAATGAACGAAAGGGTTATAGGATGGCTTAGGAATCTAAAAATCCTCTGCTTGCGCGGTGACGGCATCCTTCCAATTTCCGGATATTTTTTGTCTATCAAAATGCTAGATTCGCCAATATTTCTCATGCGCTCAACCCAAGATTCTTCGCTCATCGGGTGATCGTGATATGCAATCGCCTGCGGTTCGTAATACAAAACCATATCGGCATTTCTTGCGAGCCTGTAGCCAAGTTCAATGTCTTCCCAACCGTAGCCTGAAAACCATGGATCAAACTTGAACCGTTTTAAAAGCGAGGTTTTTAGCGAAATATTTGAAGTGTAGAAAAATCTATAATCGGCGTTTTTTTTGCCCTCTAACAGGTCATATGCAAATTGATTTCCGCCAAAGCGACCCAAAATTGCGCCTCCTCGCTCCATAAAGTGCATAAGAGGAGTGACATTTAACTTTGGATGCCAAGTTATGAATCCGAGCACCGCCGCGTTCTCTTCCGTGTGTTGTTTGTGAATCCTATCGTGCTCCTTTAATAGGCCGTTGGTGGCAATTATGTCGTCACCGAGCAATAAAGTGATTTCGCCGAAGGCTTCTTTTATTCCAGTGTTTCTGGCCACGCCCTGCCCTTGGTTCTCTTGTCTAAAATAGCGAATTACCATTGGTACAGATTTTTGCAGTTTTTCAATAAGGTTTTCGGTATTGTCGATGCCACCGTCGTCTATTACCAAAACCTCAAATTCGGATTTCTTAAAATCTTGGGTAGAGAGAGCTTTTATGCACTCCGTAAGCTTCTCTTTGCGATTGTATGTTGGAATTATTATTGAAAAACGCATAAATACCAGCTAATGCTTTTAGCTTAACTGGTATTCTATGCATTCTCAAGGGAACCCAAGCGCTAGGCGGCAATTTCTTGCTGGTCAGCGACCTGTGCAGCTTCTTTTGCCTTTTTGCCAGATGGCAAAAAGTTAAAGTCGTCCATCACTACTTCTGTTACATAACGCTTTGCGCCCTCTTTTGTTTGGTATGACCTGTTTGAAAGTCTACCAGAAACTATTACCGGACGCCCTTTTTTTAGGTAATTGCCGACTATTTCGCCCAATTTGCCGAAAGCCACGATTTTGTGAAAATCGGTTTCGGACACCATTGTTCCTTCGCGATTTTTCCAATCGCGGTTAGTGGCCAGCGAAAATGTGACCATCGCCCTGCCGGTTTTTGTTGGAATTGGCTCCGGATCGGATGTCAGATTCCCGTACAGCATGACCTTATTAAAGCCTCGCATAAATATGAGGTTAAAGAATAAAACGCGACAACCTTAGCAAAGTCACATTAAATTTTTCTAAACTTTTTATGAATTTTTCGACTTAACCCTGCGCTATTGACACAATTAACCCATAAGTTTTAGTTGACTTTGGCTGCTCGCCATCATATACCATTAACGCATGTTTACTGGAATTATTCGAGAAGTGGGGCATCTCAAAGGTGTCAAAAAAGTTGGTGGCGGACTGAAGCTTGTAATTGAAAGTAAAAAAATACATGCGCTGAGTGAAGGCGACAGCGTTTCGGTTAATGGCACTTGTCTTACTGTTTCAAAAAAAACAAAGAATGGGTTTGAAGCAGATGTCGTTGAGGAAACACTGCTACGCACAAATCTGGGAAAGATGACGGCGGGCGTGCAATTGAATTTGGAGCCGAGTCTAAAAATTGGCGATTCGCTGGATGGGCACTTTGTAACCGGGCACGTTGACGCGGTAGGTAAAACTGTAAAAACCGGCATCGTGATTACCGTTGAATTTCCGAAAAATCTTGCGCCGTTTATTGCAAAAAAAGGTTCAGTGGCGGTCAATGGAGTGAGTTTGACTGTTATGGGTGTAAATAAAAACACTTTTTCTGTAGCACTCGTACCCTTTACTCGCGCAAATACCAATTTGGGCGAAGTTGAGGCTGGAAGTATTGTAAACCTCGAAGTAGACTTGATTGCCCGTTATCTTTATAATTTTAAGAAAAGATGAAAATTGCGATTGTGGTATCTCAGTTTAATAAAGATATTTGCGACAGACTGGAAGACGGCGCACGCAAAGCGCTGGAAGAAAACGGCGTGCAGCTTGAGGTTTTCAAAGTTCCGGGTGCTTTTGAAATTCCATATATGTGCCAAAAAATAATTGATGCAAAAAAATTCTCCGGCATCGTGGCTCTTGGCTGCGTGCTCCGCGGTGAAACTGACCATTATAAAGCAGTGTGTGATGGCGTAACTTATGGTCTGCAAAAGGTGTCCATCGAAAATAAATTTCCGGTAATGTTTGGGGTTTTAATGTGCGAAACACGAAAAGACGCGGCTGCGCGATCTTCCAAAAACCAAAAAGACAACAAAGGCTACGAATGTGCAAAGGAACTTCTTTCTTTGGGACATACTGAAAAAGTGTTATAGTACGATCGTATGTTACGCACACTGAGTCACCTCAAAAACATCAAAGGCAGGCATGTTTTGTTGCGCGTGGATTTTAACGTACCGATTGATAAAAGCGGAGTAACAGATGATGCCAGAATCCGCGAGACTTTGCCAACGATCAAATTCTTGATGAAAAAGCAGGCGAAAGTGATAGTGATAACCCACTTGGGCAGGCCAGAGGGAAAGGTGGTGGACGGCTTAAAGCTGGACGCGGTTGCATTTCGCCTTTCAAAACTGCTCGGCAAAAAAGTGCACAAATTGCACAATTGTGTTGGCAAACAGGTGGCTAGTGAGATTAAAAAAATGGCGGATGGCGAAGTGATTTTGCTGGAAAACATCCGCTTCCATCCGGAGGAAGAGGCTTGTGAGCCCCATTTTACAAAAGAACTCGCGGAGCTTGGCGATATTTTTGTAAACGATGCCTTTGCCGCATGCCACAGAAAGCACTCATCCACCGCCGGAGTTGCAAAATACCTCCCGGCTTACGCGGGATTTTTGGTGGAGAGGGAAATAAAATACCTTTCTCCCCTGCTCTCCAAATTTTCAAAACCTCTCGCCTTGATAGTGGGCGGTGCCAAAGTTGATACAAAGATTGGCCTGCTCAAAAGTTATTTTGGAAAGGCCACGTACATTATTATAGGCGGCGCGCTTGCAAATACCTTCCTGGCTGCACAGGGCTACGATATTGGAAAATCCCTGTTTGAACCGGAAAAAATTGAAGTGGCGCGCAGGCTGCTTCTGCTCGCAGAGAAACGCGGTCAAAAAATTCTCCTGCCAGAGGACGTGATAGTTGCCGATGTAGTTACTCAATACGCAAAAACTTTAGATTTACCGCTAGAAGATGTGGAAGGGGACATGAAGATATTGGACATTGGCAGCAAAACTCGTAAAAAATATATAGAAGCAATAAAAAAATCCAAGACCGTGATAATGAACGGCCCAATGGGGCTTTATGAATTTACTCCGTTTGCATCTGGCACAAAGTCCATTTTGCAGGCGATGGCTGCTAAAAAAGGGAAAATCAAGACCTACTTGGGCGGCGGCGACACGGTAGACGCGCTTGCACGCTGCAAAATCTCAACAAAAAAATTCACATTCGTTTCTACCGGCGGAGGCGCGATGTTGGAATATCTGGAAGGCAAAAAATTACCAGGCATTGAAGTTTTAATGGGACGGCGGTGATTTTATGTGCAATCTTGCTTCAACGTCGGTCACAATCCTTTTAAACGAGAGAGTGAGGTTTCTTAAGAGTTTGTCGCTAATTACGTAAATTGAGTACGTGATGAAATACGCCGCAAAGACATCTATTGAATAATGAACGTGCATAAAAAGCACCGTCACAGATTGCATGCCCGACATTGCCAGCAAAAAATATCGCAGAAAGCGAGTTTCCCAAAAAATCAGCGCACCTAAAAACGGGAAGCCAGTATGTCCGGAAAAGAAAAGATCGTTCATGTAAAACATCTTGAACATGCCGGGCTGGTCGTCCAGTTGAGGCAAATGAAAATAATTTTCCGGCGCGCCCAAATGCGTCAGACTTATGGAAAACGCACGGATCAGAATAAATGCAGCTACAGTTTTTGCCGCAAATGGCACAAGTTGCGGCTTAAAAAGCAACGGATACAAGACAAAAATCAGTGCCGTAAAATAAATTCCAAACGTAAACATAAAACTCAAATCAATTGTCGGTATGTAGTCTAAAATTAAATCGCCAACGGACAACACCGGTATTTGAGTCGTATAAAGGGCGGCGCGATAATTTATATAATAGGCTACACACAGCAAAACGGCGGCCGCAAAAAGTGAAGCCGTATATTTTTTATCACGCAAGAGTTCTTTCCACTGGTGATACCACCTTATTGCAAAAATTTTCATAAATTTATTCCTTTTCACTTCGGACTAGCTGGCTCTCACTCCAGCGTTTAATTTTGTCTTCAACGACTTCACGCTGCGCACTGTAGCGCTCGCGGCAAAACTTCATAATTTTGTCGCGTCGGCCATGTTCTATTTCAATTGCCGGCGATCTAAAAGTTGTCATTGAGAATACCGGTGTCGGCATTCCGTCAATTAACAATCTAATATAAGTATTCCCAACTTGCAAAGCGGTGAGGTCGGCAACCATCGTTTCATCGCCACCAAATTGGCCTGCAATAACCTCTGCATCATCAAATCCGACCTGGAATGAAGTAAGCGTGCCGACGTTGCCAAAAACCGCATCGCGAACTTCTTCCGGCATCTGTGCGATGTATTGGTTCGCCATCGTCAGATTAAGTTTATATTTGCGCGCTTCAGACAAGATTGTGGCAAAAGATTCCGTGGCAAAATTCTGAAACTCGTCTACGTAGAGGTAAAAATCTGTACGCTCTTTTTCCGCCTGATTTGCGCGGCTCATGGCATCCAGCTGGAATTTAGTGATTATCATGGCACCAAGCAGAGACGAAGTGTCCTCCCCCATTTTGCCCTTGGATAAATTAACAATCACTATCTTTTTATTATCCATGGCAAAGCGCAAGTTTATGGAACTCTTTGGCTGACCGACAATGTTGCGGATTATTGGGCTCGCCAAAAATTGGCCGACTTTGTTTAAAATTGGAGAAATGGCTTCGCTTCTCATGCGCGGTTCCATTTTCTCAAATTCATTAACCCAGAAACTTTTCACAATCGGATCCTGGATTTTTTTCACCACTTTTTGGCGAAAATCCGCATCCTGCAAAATCCGCGTTATGCCAAGCATTGTCGTATTTGGGTATTCCAAAAGCGCCAGAATCGTATTGCGCAAAATGTGCTCTAACCGCGGCCCCCAGCTCTCCGCGTAAATTTTCTTAAAAATTCCAACGAGGCCAGATGCCACAATGGTGTTATAAGTCGGATCGATGTTTTCGAGCATATTGAAAGCGACCGGAAAATCGCGATCCGATGGGTCAAACAAAATCACGTCATTGGTGCGGTTTGAAGGCACAAAATCCAAAACTCTATCGGCCAAATCGCCGTGCGGGTCAACCACAGCCAGTCCTTTGCCGCTTTGAATATCTGAAAAAATCATATTTTCGAGCAACGTGGATTTTCCCATGCCAGTTTTACCAATGATATATATGTGGCGACGACGATCAGCGGTTTTAATTCCAAATTCCTGAGATCCGCCGCGAAAATTTGTTTTACCCAGAGTAGTAAATCCTTCGTCAGTTCCAATATTCGCAGGATTTGGCAGATCCGCCGGTGGTTCAAGTTTCTTTGATCTCACCCACGAGATGTTTGGAGTCGCCACAGACATATGTGGCAAGTGATACATGGTGGCCAATTCCTCATTATTAAGAACTAAACTGCCATCCATAATCCTATGCCTAAACTTGCGCTCAAAATATTCTCCATCTTCTAACTTGCAAGTTTTAAATCCGTTCAAATGAGGAATATTAAACTGTTTAAAAGAACCAGCTATTTCGCGAACTTTGACCGTGACTGCCTCTTCGTCCGAATCTCTTGAAACATAAATTATGCGAATAGTTGCCTCAAAAAGCAGTTTGGAAATCTTATCCATAGCCGCATCTATATCGGTTTCTTTGTCGTGCCTACTGGACATTTCTTCACGTAGCTCATCATCCGACAAATGTTTTATACCAGAAGTAATTCCCCTGAACCAGAACCAAATATAAAGCGGGAAGAAAAGGATTCTATGTTTCCAATTTCGATTGATGAAAACTCTTATATAAGCTTTTTTGAGCGTATCAATATTTCCAAAAACGCCTTTTGTAATTATGCGGAGGCATTTTATAAAGAGTATGCGGACGTTTGCCCCAAGCGGACGGACTATTATTTGAATACTTGCAATATCGTCCGGATTATTTAATTTAGAAATAGTTGCGGTCATGCTGGCCAACGGATCAACCGGCATACGCGTCAACTTGTCTTCAAACTGCGTATATCTTTTTATTGGAAAAATAGTTGGGTCTTCAAAGTCCAGCTCAACTCCAACTGAATTGTGTTTGAATTTTAATGATTTGATGTAATCGTCCACTTCTTCAATCTCGGCATTCGGGTACTGCGCATAAATCTGCCCCTCTATTAAATTGCGCAATTTGCACGGAAAATAAACGTAAAATTTTATTTGCCTACCTACGTTGGCAATTTCAAAACTCACTTTGTCCTGCAGCCGACCGCGAAGAATATCAAAGAGTGAAAGGTCTTTATAAAAACCGTGCAGCGTTGCAAAAATCTGCTCTGCCACAATCGGCCCTGACTCACTCGTGTGCGGGACTTTAACTGCGAGCACGGCGTATCTTTTTCTTCGCTCAAAGCTTTTGCGGCGCATTCCTATGAAAGCGGATAGCAAATTTATCGCTATCACGAAGCCCGCTATTAACAGGAGTGCATAAATCAGTATTTCTCTCATAAAACAGGGATTCGCGCGCTATTATAGCATTTTCGCCGCTATTTACCAGTCATAAAAAATATTGTATTTTATATATGTATGAGGTCAAAACGACCACTTTCACGTACACCGAGGAACAACGCTAATTCCAGAAAAGTGCATTTTTCTTTGGCTATGAGAAAAAAGATTTCGGGCAACTGGGTAGCGACCCGAAAAAGGCTTCGCAAAAAAGAGAAAGGCTAGGGACATGCTGAAAAACAGAATTTCGTTGCGAACTTTGCAAAATGGCTCTAGAGCAGTCCCCTTATGTATTCTTGAATTTTCGAGAAATCGCCGCCGCGCGGCAGAAGTATGTACTGTCCAGCGATGTTATACGTTGAGTACAGAAAATTTGAAGTAGATATCACATTACCGCTTTTGGTTGAATAATCGCGGTATTTTGAGAGGCTATCTACCAACTCCAAGAATGACATATCGGTTTCCAATGAATTTGTTACGCCTTCGTATATTTCTTTTATTTTTCCGAGATTATTTATGAAATCAAAATTTAGCAGACGTTCTTGCACGGATTTTAGAATTTGTTGCTGGCGACCGGCTCTATCAAAGTCGGAAGTTGAATGCCGGCTGCGCGCGTACTTGAGGGCTTCGGTGCCGGTTAAATGATGTGAGCCGGCCGAAAGGCTATAAACCTCGTACGCTCCCCTGCCATTTGGGTACTGCGCGTCATAAATTGCAGATGGCACATTTAAGTCTATCCCGCCTAATGAATCTATGATTTTCTCGAAACTGTCGAAATTAATTATTGCATAGCCGTCTATGCCCATTGCAGTTACCAGTGCAATTTTTTCTTTAAAAATTTCAATGCCATAGAGGGACAAATATTCATTTATTTTTCGGCCGTTGACGTACATATCCCGCGGGATGCTGATGAGCGTAATTGCCTTTGTGGCTTCTTCCACGGCGACCAACATTATGGAGTCCGCAAGATTACTATTCTGGCCTATTACTAAATAATTTCTAGTATGATTAATTGGTAACCATGAAGGTTGCACAGCAACTGCTCTGGGAACTTTTTCACCAGAAGCCAAATTTAAATTTCCTGCGGAATTAGGATCTTGCAAACCTGTCTCGGGAATCACCTCAAACTTATCCAAGACTTTTTGAGTCTCCAACATCCTTTGAAAAATCAAAGTGTTGTCCTGCTTTGCTTGCCCCACTTCTTCCATCAAAACGCCGGCGCGATATTCTTGCTGCCGAACGCTTTCTTCAAGATTTTTACTATCGCGAACTAACTGATAAAAAAACACGCCGACAGTTACGACGACAATTGCCAGAACCACATCAATTAGCCTTTTTGAATTCATAATTATTTTGCGCTGCTCATGTCTATGCCAATGCGCGCTTCAATTTCTTGATCCACGAATTCGCGCTTACGACCGTACTTCATGCGCGAGTATTGTTTTAAAATTTCCGCTATCTTCGGACTCTTGCCGGTTTCGTCCCAAATAGTTTCAAGCGAAAACGGACGCGTCGTTGAATTTTTAATATTTAATTTTATGTATGCCTTGTAATTTGCAATACCGATCACGTCTTGTTCGGAAAGTACTGGCGCATATTCTTTTGCCATGTATTCCGCATCTTCGGCACCAATCTTAAACGACATCATAGTACCGACGTTACCAAATACCGCATCGCGAATTTGCGAACTTGTATTCCCAAACTTATTGACGGTGAGCTGGCCGATGTATTGGTGAGCCATTATCAATGCCAGATGATATTTTCTGGCCTCGGAAAGAATTGAGCAAAAACTGTCTGTGGCAAAGTTCTGGAACTCATCAACATAGAGATAAAAATCACGACGTTTTGGCTCCGGCAAATCTACGCGACCCATGGCGGCCATTTGCAAACGAGCCACAATCACGAGGCCGAGCAATTGAGTATTCAAATCGCCGATGGCACCTTTTGAGAGCTTGATAAGTAGAATTTTCCCGGTATCCATTACTTCGCGGAAATCGAATGCGCTGCGTGTTTGGCCAATTGTATTGCGCATGATTGTATTCGTTATAAAAGGACCGAATTTTGCAGAGAAGTACGGAATCATTTCCTGACGTTCACGCTCGCCGGTGCTTGCATATTCATGCTCCCAGAACGAACGCACCACGGGATTCCTTACCTTTTTGACTTTGTATTTCATGAATGCGTCGTCCACGAACATTCGCGGAACATCTATGAGTGTTGCGCCTTCTTCTTCGTCTTCCATAAGGGTCAAACACGCATTGCGGAAATAGTGCTGAATACGCGGACCAAAAATTTCATCGCCGAAAAGTTTTATAAAAATTTCCGTGGCTTGGCTAGATGCCATATCGCGCTGTTCCGGAGTACGCGCCTCCAAAATATTTAAACCCATCGGCCTTTCTTGGTCTGACGGATCAAAAACAATTACGTCCTTTGCACGTTCCTTTGGCACATATTCCAAAATATCTTCGATCAAATCGCCGTGTGGATCAACCACGCAAACTCCTTCTCCGTTGCGAATATCTTGCCGCGCCATCCAGCCAAGAAATACTGATTTACCAGTACCGGTTTGTCCGATGACGTAGTGGTGACGCATGCGGTCTTTGCGCATGATGCGCACTTCGCGCTTTACGCCGCGATACACGTTATTGCCAAGCAAAAGCCCTTCTTCTGGCAGATCCATTGGTGCAGACAGAACTTTGTACTGCAACCACTTGATGATCGGAGTGTAATTGTATCTGCTGCTTGGAAAATGAAAAAATGAAGCCAATTCCTCCGGTACAAATATTGAAGTTTTTTCACCGAGACTAAATATCCTGTGTTTTATATTATGAAGCATCCAAGGGCTGTTGATTGCGTGAATCGGAATTATTCTGCGAGTCTGAAGGTAATTCTGCGCCGGATCTTTAAACAGGTTTAATGAAACTACGCAGTCATTCATAATTTCTGCCGCCCTAGCGCCTGTCTTTGCGCAAGAAACCAGTCTTATGCATGTATCAAATCCGTCTTGTTGAGATTTTGTACCAATTTGCTTTGCGACTTCTTCTTTTGTCTGCAACATACGAACATACGCATCTCCACGATCCGCGCCAGGGGCGCTGGTGCCTTCCTTTGCCCTTTCATATCCAAAAAACAGCATCGTTATAAACGTGTTTATGTGAGATATAATCGGAATTTTGCTAAAAAAACCTTTTTCTTTTTTCCCTTTCATGAGAGCGGTACCTTCCTCTTCCGCCTTTTTTCTCCATTTTCCGTTTCGCGGACGAATCATTAGTTGAACCACGGCAGTTTCGTCTTCGTTCAACTTAGAAAGCACGTTGGTCATGCTGTTGAGCGGATCATTTTCTATCGTTTTAAAAGTTTTTATTGGATACCAAAACGAATTTGCTTCATACGCATAGTAAGCAACCGTTTTGTAGCCCGGTTTATCAATCTCATACGGTTGCATTATTTGAATATCCGCATCGTGATAATACGAAGTAATTTGTTTTTCCACTATGCTCTGATATTCCTGAGGGACAACAACGTAAAAACTCACGTTCTTTTGCTTAGCAACTATTTCAAAAGAAACTATGTTGTGTTGAAAAAAAAACCTGCGAATTATGTTTCTTATAGAGAGTTCTCGGATTTCATATAAGCTGCGATAAAGCTGTTCCATAATGCCAATTCGCTCTCTAAAGTCCTTTTCCACTTCTTTTTCCTTATCTTTTGGCGAATCTTCACGCGGGAGAGTGATCTGCATGTAAACCAACGTCTTCTCCACTAACCTGTGCCTTGCATATCTAAAAATTACCCAGGAAAGCTTCCAGATAATTATTACACCAATGATTGCACCCAATATCTGAAGCGGATATTTTGTAGCAAACGACAAAATCCCGTTCCAATCTATATTTTTCCAGAAATTCACCGTGAAAATGTTCATGTTTATCTTGGTTTTTTAATCTATATATTTTACCAGAAAAGCACCAGGTTATCAAGCCTTGTATTCCTGAAAATGAACACCTCTCAGACATATAGGACACCGTGATTGGTTTGTCCGCTTTCAAAGTAGTTGAGTATGGTTCCTTCGTGATCAGCAATAGTTGAAGCGAAGTTCATCATCTCTTCGATATACCAGTCTTTCAGCTTCTTTCATATCAATCATATTGCCTGAATCCTACCTCCTAGCACATCACTTTGAGAAGTACCCCTCGCTAGCATACTAGTTATAGGTCTCTTGGGAGGCCGAAATTCCTTCTTTTAAAGCCTTTTCTAGGGCAGATGCGGCGTTTTTTGTGGCTTTCTCAATAATCGGCGCTTCTTCTTTGCCAAATTGGTTGAGTACAAAAGACGAAATGTCCTGCTCTTTGGCGGCTGTTTCTCCCCTGCTCTCAATGCCAATTCTAATTCGCGGAAAGTTTTGTGTGCCGAGCATTTGAGTTACCGATTTCATGCCGTTGTGAGTTCCGGGCGCGCCGTCTGGGCGAATTCGCAGCTTTCCGAGCGGCAAATCAATATCGTCGAAAATGAGCCAAAGATCCGTGAGCGGCACATTATAAAAATGCACTATGCTTTGCACCGCTTCCCCCGATACATTCATAAAAGTCTGAGGTTTTGCCAAAATTATTTTTTCGCCATTCAAATTGCCCTCGGAAATAAGCGCGTTAAATTTTTTATTTAATTTCCAGTCAGAAAAGTTGTTGGCGGCACAAAAGGCATCAATGCACATAAAACCTGTGTTGTGGCGCGTTTTTTCATACTCTTTGCCTGGATTTCCCAGACCAACTATGACTTTCATAGTGTTGATTCTAGCACTTATTCCCAGCGATAGAGAATTTGAGCTTTGCCGATGTTTATTTCGTCCCCAAAACGGGCTCCCTGTCTGCGCAATTCTTTGTTTATGCGCATTCTTTCAAAAACGTCATAAACGCGGGCAACGGCTTCCGGATTATCAAAATCCGTCATCACTGCAATTTGAGAAATGCGCGAACCCGTGACTTCAAAAACTTTTTTCTTTCCTTTTTTAATTAATTTTACGTTGAATGAGCGGGTGTCGTCTTCAAGATGCGGGTGGTAAATTTTAACAGTCTCTTCTGTCGGCTCTTCCTCCTCGACTTTCACAGGTTTTTCAAGCGCTTTTTCGGCTTCAAGCTCTTTCCAAATCGCAAACATTAATTCTTTTAGTCCGCTGCCGGTGACGCACGAAACCGAGAATATTTTTTTTGCCGTGCGATTTGTCTTTTTAAAAGCCTTAATAACTTCCTTAACCGTTTCTTCATCCACTGAATCAATTTTATTAAAAACAATGAGCTGCATTTTTTTTGCCAACTTTTTATCAAACATTTTTATTTCGGCATTGATGGATTTGAAATCCACAGACGGATCCAGCGAATTTACGTCCAACATATGCACCAAAACGCGGTTGCGGGCGACGTGTTTTAAAAACTGAACGCCGAGGCCTTTTCCTGCATGAGCGCCCTCAATTAGCCCAGGAAGATCGCAGGCCACAAAGCTTTGCTGAATGCTGCCGCCAAATTCTTTGAGAGTCACGAGGCCAAGATTTGGCACTATAGTAGTAAAATGGTAATCGGCAATTTTTGGCCGCGCGTTTGAAATGCGCGAAAGCATGGTGGATTTGCCAACGGATGGAAGGCCTATGAAGCCAACGTCTGCCACGAGTTTGAGTTCTAAAACGCACTTATGCTCTTTGCCCGGTTCGCCGAGTTCCGCAAAGCGCGGTGCTTGGCGCGTGGAGGATTTAAAGTGAGCATTGCCAAATCCGCCGTTGCCGCCGCGTGCAACCAAAAACCTTTCGCCATGAGTCTTCAAATCCCCCAGCATCTCTTTTTTATGCTCATCAGAAATTATGGTTCCAACCGGCACCGGCAGAATCAAATCGGGCGCGTCTTTGCCTCCCATTTGTTTGCCAAGTCCCTGCTGACCAGATTCTGCGCGAAAAATTTTATGTGTGTTGAACTCGGCCAGCGTGTTGATATTTTGATTCGCCTCCAAATATATGGAGCCGCCAACACCGCCGTCGCCGCCGTTTGGTCCGCCCTTTGGAATGAACTTTTCACGTCGGAATCCAACGCAGCCATTGCCTCCGCGACCGGCTATAAAATGTACTTGGGTTTCATCGCAAAACATAAATCTGATATATTATACCTGATTTCTCGAGCCCAGGTGGCGGAACTGGCATACGCGTGCGACTCAAAATCGCATGGGAGCAATCCCTTGAGGGTTCAAGTCCCTCCCTGGGCACCAAGTTAATGTCCCTAAATCATTCGCGTCTGGCAAAATACTTTTTTTCAAAAAGCGGTCAATATCTTCTCTAGTCGAGCCTTCGTCCCAACATTCTCTTCCCGTGCAAATCCCGCTGGAACGTGATCGCAAACCGGTGAGCCTCGTCGCGCAGTCTTTGCAGAAGTTTTAGGGCTTCGTCCCCTTCTTCAAGCAAAATTGGTGCGCTTTGACCTGGAATATAAATTTCTTCCAGCCGCTTTGCCAGCGAAATTACCGGAATCTCAATTTTTAGCCGTTTTAAAACCAGGTTTGCCGTGCCAAGTTGGCCTTTTCCACCGTCAATAACGATCAAATCCGGTTTTGCCGAAAAAGACGAATCCACTTTGTGTTTTAATGCGTCAAATACCATATAAATAGTGTTTTTCTGCATATTGGGGCAAAGGTGACTCATGCGTTTTAATAAAATATCTGGGAACTCATGCATCATGGTAAATCCAAAAACCGCATAGTAATCTTCCAAACTTTTATTTGCGTGAATATGAACACGCTTTAATTTTGCTTTTGCAATTAATTTTTTCATAATTTTGTAACCGAGATGTTTGCCGCGGGATTCCCCATTAATCCAAAGACTTGAGATCACAGTAACTTTTTCATCAAGCTTCACCGTGCGTCCAAAACCGAGAATTTGATCGCCTTTTTTCATCACTAGGTAGTCGTTTTTTACAAGATTATCGCCGGTGATTAAATCAGATTGTTCCGCGGAGATTTTTTCTATATATGCAAAGTCTTTTTTGTTAGGGATTTTTATTTTTAACTCTTTGTCATCACTCAAATTCCCCAAATATTTAAACCTGCGCATCAAAACCTCTTCCATACAGGCGTAATCGTCCGGTTTGTTTGTGATTGTGCGGATTTTAAAGTGCCGATATTGGTTTTGCGCCGGCACGCCGTTTTCAAAAACCACCATTGAACCGACGGTGTCGGTGCCGCCGAGATGCGAAATGTCGTACGCTTCAATGCGGCGGAGTTTTGTGTCTTTCAAGCCCAAAACTTCTATCAGTTCTTTTATCGCGCCTTCGCTTTGCTGAGCCGCCAACCACTTTATGCGATATTGTTTAGCAAAAGAAATTGCATTTTTGAGCGAAAGTTCCAGCAATTTATTTTTTTCACCGCGCTGTGGATTTGTAATTGTCACTTTGTCTCCGCGGCTTTGTTTGAGCCAAATTTCCAGAGTTTCTTTTGACTCCAAAACTTCCGGAACCAAAATTTCTTTTGGAATATTGGCCGCTTTTTCATAATACTGCACCAAAAATGATTCCAGGATTTCCGCAAAACTGTTTTTTGCGGAATCCGCCGCGATTTTCAGCGCATCCAGAATAAAACTTTCCTGATTTATAAGCTTTCCGCCGCGGATCATAATCACATTGAAGTAAACGTGGCCGATGTCCGCAGTAAAATTAACAATGTCTGTGTCCGGCCTCCCCTGCTCATCAACTTTTTGCTTTTCTGTAATTGATTGAATCGCGAAAAGTTTGTCACGAATTCGCGCCGCTTTTTCAAAAAGTTTTTGCTCGGCAGCCTGCGCCATTTGCGCCTTTAGTGATTTCTCAACCGCCTCACTTTTTCCGCTCAAAAAATCCAAAATTTGTTGAACAACTTTTTTATACTCAACCGGCGATATTGCGCCAATACAAGACCCACCACAGCGTTTTATGGAATAATCCAGGCATGGAAAATCTATGACTCTATTTTTTATCTGTACAGAATTTTTATCCGGCGAAGTTATGATTCCGGCTGCATCGTGACCGAGCCAAGTTATATCCAGTTGGCAGTGCCGAAACGGAAAAATCTTCTTTAAAATGCGCAGAGTCTCATAAACTTTTCCGCTCGCCAGCTTTGGTCCAAAAAAATGCACGCCGTGCGCTCTTTTATTCCCCTCTTTATTCAAATCATGCTCACGCACAACCCGAATCCGCGGAAAATCCTCATTCATATCCACTTTTATATAAACGTAACTCTTATCGTCCTTCATCAAAATGTTGTAGCGCGGGCGGTGTTCTTTAATTAAATTGCTTTCCAAGATCAGCGCCTCAAGCTCGGTATCGGTCTCAATAAACTGCATGTCTGTCACGTTTTTGAGCAAATGCTTGGTGCGGCTTGAATGCTCATAATCTTTGCGAAAATAGCTGGCAACGCGCTTTTTTAGGTTTTTCGCCTTGCCCACATAGATAATTTTGCCGTCTTTATCCAGCATTTTGTAGATGCCTGGCGAATCTGGGATGTTTTTGACTGGCTTTTCCATTGCAGCCCAATTCTACCCTATCGTAGGCCAAGCGAGAATGAAGTTGGCATAGTTCCGCTTACTGGATTTCTCTGTGTCTATCCTCGATCAAATAATAAGGATTATATTGAGAAACTTTGGCAAATATTACAACACCCGGATACAATCGCAAATTTGAAAATGGTTGGTAAGTCTTACGGCTCTGGTGCTATTAAGGTAGAGCCAAGATCTTTAGAACGGCTACCGTTAAATTCTGAAATTGTCGAAAAAGTCGGACTCAAGCCAATTAAGACCGAATTAACACTTTTTTAATAATAACGGTTGCAAACGACAGGCAATTTAAAGCTGTTTCTTATGATATTTCAGAATACGAACAGTGTATATGCGGTTCGCTGAGGCGCATCAAGATATCCTGCCAACCTAGCCCCACTTGTGGCATACTACTGCCTGCGTGAATGAAGTGCTCTCCCTAAAACAGGCAATACTGGCTACTCTTCATTATTTTGATTTGCTGGATTTTGCGCCGACGGCTGCTGAATTGGCGGATTTTTTGTATGGCTGGTCCGCGCCGGTGGAGGTTATTGAGGCCCAATTGGCAAAAATGGAGGACGTGGCGCACGCGCACGGATTTTATTTTCTCAAAGGCAGACAAAGTTTGGCCGAAATGCGAAAAGAGCACGCACATTTGACTCAAAAATTGTGGAAAAAAGTGCGCCAATGTGGTTGGATGCTGTCTTTATGCCCTTTTGTGAAAATGGTGGCGGTTTGCAACAGCCTGGCGTATGAAAATGTGAAGCCGGAGAGTGACATTGATCTTTTTGTTGTCACAAAAACTGGTCATCTCGCAACCGCGCGTTTTTTTATGAAAGTTTTAACACAGATTTTTGGGGTGAGAGTTCATCATAATAAAATTGCCGGCCGTTTTTGCTTGAGTTTTTTTGTGAGTGAAAGTGCGATGAATCTGGAAAAACTGGCGCACGATTTTGATCCGCATTTGGCCTATTTTGTGGCCACGATGAGGCCTGTTTGTGGCGAAGAAACGTACGTGGAATTTTTGCGTGTCAATAACGAATGGATCTCGCGTTATTTTAAACGTCCACTCAAGCCAAAACTGGAATATTTACAGAGACATCCAATTGTCGGCGTTTTTAGCCGCGTTTTAGAATCTATATTGAGTATTTTTGGCAGTGTGATCGAGCCGTTTTTAGGCAAACATCAGGGGAAAAAAGATACGGAACGCAAAAAAATGTTTCCAAATTCAAAAGGCATAGTTACAAACAAAGACGTTTTTAAATTCCACGAGAACGACCCTCGCGAAGAAATTGCGCAAGACTTTGAGCAGAGACTTAATCCCAAAACTTAATTACAAACTGAAGTCTGATCGCCGTGCCGTAAAATCCAAATTTGCGGCGTATTTCATTTTCCAAAAAGCGCCTGTACGAGAAATGAACAAAATCCGGTTTGTTTACTTCAAAAGTGAAGGTTGGAGGGCAGAAACCGGTCTGTTTGCCTTTATAAAAAACAATTTTGTGACTGCCGTGTGACGGAGGATGCGTAACTACAATGGTTTTTACAAAAACCGCGAATTCTTCGTCGGAAATTTTCTTATTTCTCTCCGCCGCAATGTTTTTTGCCGATTCCAAGACTTTGAAAATATTTTTCCTATCCTTTGCGGAGACAAAGACCACCGGAGCCCATGGCATGTAGCCCATTCTATATTGCATTATGCCAAGCAGTTTTTCTTGATCCTTCTGCTTATCTTCCATCAAATCGGTTTTATTTACGATCACTATCAACCCTTTGCCGGCTTCCAAAATATATTCGCTCACGTGTAGGTCTTGATTTGCGATTTTGTCGGTGGCGTCCAGCATCAAACACGCAACGTCGGCGCGTGAAACAGCTTGCAGAGCGCGCAAAACGCCGTATTTCTCAATTCCCTGCCCCACTTTTCCGCGGCGGCGCAGCCCGGCCGTATCAATCAAAATAAAATTGTCTTCTGCCAGGCCGAGCCGTGGCGAGGCTAAGCAATTAGCGCTCCCGCTTGCGGGAGCAACCTTACATTTAAAAGGAGTATCCGTGGCATCAATCGTCGTGCCCGGCTTATCGGAAACTATCAACCGATTTTCGCCAAGCAGCGCATTCACAAAAGAAGATTTTCCAACATTTGGCCGGCCAACGATCGCAATTCGCACGATGCCATCTTTTTTGTGAGGCTTTTCCTTTTTCCACTTTAATTTTTTCAAAACTTTCTCAGTGGCAAGGTCCAGCTCCTCCAACCCCATGTTGTGAATAGAAGAAACCGAAACGGCTTCACCAAAGCCCAAAGCATATAATTCTTCCGTTGTCGTTTTGCTGTGCTCATTGTCTGCTTTATGTGCAATTAGGATTATTTGCTTTTTTGACCTGCGTAAGAATTGTGCCGCGTCCAAGTCGCTCGCGGTAAGCGGTTGCGTCGTATCTACTACAAAATAAATTATGTCAGCTTCCTCAACTCCCAGCTTTGCCTGCAGCTGAACATCGGCCTCAATATCCTGTTTTTTATCGAACTCCATTCCGCCCGTATCTACCAAAATTACGTTATAAGTGCCTATTTCCGCTTCGTGGTAGATTCGGTCACGAGTGGTGCCGGGCACAGGTGAAGTAATGGCATACCTCTTGCCAATTAACCTGTTAAACAGGGTGGATTTGCCCACGTTTGGGCGGCCAACAATAGCGATTATCGGGAGAGCCATGCAGTGATATAATAGGGGCAATGTTGAAAATAAAGAAGGCCTTTATTGGAATCCTCTTGGTTAGCACTCTTTCGGGCTTTGTCAGCGCACCTGTTGCAGAAGCCCAAATCCTGCCGTCTGTGCCCGCAAATATAGATTGCAATGCTCAAGTTAAAGGTGAATGGAGAGACGCGTTTATAGGCAGAGAAGGGCTTGTAGATGCCGTACAGGGAGACAGAAGCATACTTTCCGCCATACTCGGATGCGCAATTAAAACCGGCAGAATTCGGCTCTATATGATGCCGTTTTTTATAACATACCTCATACAATTTCTGCTTAGTCTAGCTGGATTAATTGCGGTTTTGTTTGTGATTTATGGCGGTTTTAAATACACGATTGGTGGAATTACAGAAGACAAAGAATCCGGTAAGAAGGTAATAAAGAACGCGTTAATGGGACTCATCATCGCACTTTCTTCTTGGATGGTAATAAACTTTATTCAGATTGCACTCACGAGCTAGATGAAATTTTTCACAAGATTTAGAAAGTTAGTCTTACTCCTTGGAGACATGGTTTGTCTTCTTTTAGGCATTTTGGCGGCGCTGTTATTGCGCTATGGTTGGCCAATATCGCAAAATGCCCTAGAAATTCACAGAATTCCATTTGCGATAATCTTTGCTGTATGGATTTTTGTGTTTTACGTGGGTGGGCTTTATGGGCTTAGACGGTCAAAAAACCAACGCGGCTTTTTTGCAATGTTTTTCACGGTTTTCGCAATAAACGCCGGCATTGCGATTTTATTTTTCTATTTTGTTCAATATTTCTCAATTACGCCCAAGACTGTTTTGTTTTTAGACTTGGGAATAACTCTTGCTTTGTTATTGGCGTGGCGGGTTATTTTTAATTCATATATTTCTTTGCCACCACTAAAGCTCGCGATTTTGGGCGAAGGGTCAGAGGTGGACGAAATTATTGCAGATTTAGAGAAACATCCGCAGCAAGGTTACAAATGCGTATTCCATGCCAAAGGTTACGGGCAGGATTTGACCCACTTGCTACGCAATAAAGGAATTGATGTCGTCGCGGTTGCCGTTGATTATCGCAATTCGCCAGAACTTCAAAAAGCTCTTTTTGAATGTATCCCCCTTCACGTTCAGTTCGTGGATTTTGTGGATTTTTATGAGCAAAGATTGCAAAAAATTCCGCTCGCCGTTATTGATCGCGCCTGGTTTTTGGAAAATTTAAATGAACCGGGGAAACAGTTCTTTTCTTCTATTAAACGGTGGGTAGACATAATAACTTCCATAATGTTGGGCATCGTTGGTGCTCTGCTTACGCCGTTTATTGCACTCGCAATTCTGATCAGTTATGGCCGTCCGATTTTTTACTCACAAATAAGAGTAGGAAAATTTGGTGAGTCGTTTAGAATATATAAATTTCGTTCAATGAAACATGAACACTCAAAAGAGACTCTCACTTTTGTTGGCAAGATTTTGCGCGGAACCCATGTGGATGAGATTCCACAGTTGTGGAACATTATAAAGGGTGAGATGAGTTTTGTGGGGCCACGTCCGGAGCAAGAGAGCATAGTGGCGGATCTCAAGCAAAATATCCCCTTCTATAATGAGAGATTGCTCGTTAGGCCGGGTGTCACCGGCTGGGCGCAATTGTTTGATCCAAAAGCGCAGGCATCCGATGCTCTAAAAAAACTTCAATACGACTTATTCTATATAAAGCACCGTAGTCTACTGCTTGATCTAGAAATAGTTTTGAAGACACTTCGGATTTTGGTAGTATCGAAGTGATATGATTCAACACTTTTTCAAAAAGACACACCAAAAAATAAAAGAGTTAAGCAGCAGGGTAACAAATTTGCGACGAGATAGAGATGAAAAGCGTTCTTTGCCAATACATCTTCCAAAAGAGGAGAAGGTGCAGAAAATCGAGGTGAAGATTTCTGCTGGGACAATGGTTAAATTTGTTGCCATAACGATTCTTTTTTTGGTGTTGGCTGTCTTTATATATAAAATAAGCGATATTTTGGTGATATTTTTCGTATCTCTGCTTTTTGCAGCTGCTCTTGATCCAATGGTTGATGCTCTCGAGAGACGCAGAATCCCAAGAGCTTTGGGTGTAATCATCATTTATATAGTTGCCCTATTCGTTATTGGCTTTTTTGTCTCGAGCCTTGTGCCGGTGGTTGCCACAGAACTGGCCAAATTAGCTGGGAATATTCAGGAATACATAGCAAATATAGTGAATGGTAAAATCGAACTCCCTCAATTTCTGGAAGGTTTCCGCCCGAACATAAAGAAATTCTTTGAAGGGCTGGATGTTTCGCAAATTGGAAACTACAAAGACTCTCTGATGAGTTTTGCTAACAAATTATCAGACATCGCTGGCAACGTGTTTAACGGCATCATGGTAGTGTTCAACGGCTTCTTTAACACGATTATTGTGCTAGTCATCACATTTATGATGACGGTTGACGAAAAAGGCATAGATAAATTCATCACTTCCCTTTTCCCTTCCAAATATGCCGATTATATTCAACAAAAGAGCAGCATGATCAAGGAAAAAATGGGATATTGGTTGCGCGGGCAGGTTGTCCTTTGTTTCGTGATAGGACTTTTGACTTACTTTGGACTTATACTGATCAGCTTTTTTACGCACAAGATGGACTATGCGGCTACAATCGCTTTAGTAGCTGGATTTACCGAAGTTATCCCATATGCGGGGCCATTCATCGCCTGGCTCATTGCAATGCCTATAGTGGCCAACCAATCGCCTATGCTTATACTGTGGGTGACTATATTGATGTATGTTGTGCAGGTACTGGAAAACAACTTCATTGTCCCAGTTGTCATGAATAAAGCGGTTGGCATTTCGCCGATATTCATAATGTTTGCGATGTTCGTTGGCTTCTCAATGCTCGGCGTGCTAGGAATTGTGCTCTCTGTGCCGGTCGCAACGGCTGTGGCAATATTCGTCAAAGATTACGCTGATAGGGAAAAATAAGGGACATGCTGAAAAACAGAATTTCGTTGCGAACTTTGCAAATTTTGAGCGAAAATTTTGGAGAGTGGTGAAAAATTTGCAGCCGAAATTTGCAAAGTGCAGCAGAAAGGATGTTTTTCAGCATGTCCTAAGACTTGTTTTATTTGCTTGGAACTGGAGGAGCTTTAAAAGCGTTCTCTTTAAGGGATTTTAGTTTCTCGAGGGTGGTTTGGAATAACTTTTTGTTTGGAGAGATTTCTAGAAGTCGCTTTAAAATATCCTCTGATTGGTCAAGCAGATACATATTCTGAGCCACAACTCCCCTCTGCAAGAACAACTGAGCCAGCAAAAGCATATTTTTCTGCTCCAAGGCATTGGCTTTATAGATAGTTTCAAAATCGGCGCTTATTATATTTGCATACTTCAAATAGGCGTTCGTCTGTACCAGAGGGGATGCGTTTGTTACCAGCGTAGACCCTATGAGAGTCAGATATTCACGCTTTAAACCCGAAAAACTTTTTAAATTTTCTATGCCGTTTTTATATGAGCGTTTAAAAGTTTCATATTGATTGGTCATCATAGATTTTGCCGCCTTGTACACATTTGCATTTGCTACCATCGGTTTTATAGTGAATTGAAAGGATGCAAGTAAAACAAAACCCACGCCGACGATACTTATAGCATAGGCTTGTTCCATTTTTATGGGGACGTAACTATTTAAACTCGCTTCGGGGCGCTGTTGTTTTAAGAAATCCGCGAACGCCAAAAGTATGAGAAATGGTAAGAATGAATTGAGGGTGTCCACACCAAAGAGGTTCTGAACCGTGTATGAAATGAGAGCTGCGAGCAAAACCGGACGTTTGCGCATAGTTATGAACGCCGTCACAAGCAAAGCTATATACGCCAAAAGCTCAACTATTCCGCCGTTTATGGCCTCATCAAAAAATATATTGTGAGCGCGGTCTTCCCACTGTTCTCCCACACCAGCACTTTCAAAATCAGAATACTTGTATTGGGCATCAAATACATAGGAAAAATTCTCTCTCCCCCACCCAAAGATTGGTCTTTCTTGAAGTCCGGACGTGGCCATCTTCCACATTTCAAAGCGAGATTTTATAGTCCCCTCGTTCAAGGAAAATGAAGTTACATGCTGCAAAGTGTAATTGGTGCGCACAAAATCGGTGTTACGGCCGACAAATAGTGCAATATAGCTGCCAACCAAAACTGCCATTACAACTATTATCTTGAGTCTCCATTTCTGTGAGTTAATTGCCGTATGAACGAGCAAATAAAGTATGCCGGTCGAGAGTCCCACGAATGCGCCGCGCACATTTGAAATAAGAACACCAAATAGCAATATTGCGGCGGCAAGAGCCAGTAATGCATCCGTTAGGGTTCTCTTGCTCGCTTTCAATAAATAAATGGCAAAAAATAAATTCAACATCATATGAGCCGCCAAGAATGTTGGATTGCCAGCAACACTAGTTGCTTTTACGCTGCCGGCCGATTCAAATAAAAAGGAAATGGCAGCATATACACTTATGCAGATGCTAACTGAAATAACTGTTGTCCAATTCTTTTGGCTGCGGATGGCTATATTTGCTATGAGAAATAAGATGCCGTAATGGAGAATGTTGAAAAAACCAAATGCGCGCTCCACAGTTCCCATAAAGCTTTTTGAAGGATCAATTGCAAAAATAGTAGCGAGTGCACCTGCCACGAAAAAAGCACTTATTGCATAACCAAGCATTGTCCATTTTGGCCTGTGTGCAGGGAAAAATGCAACCAATACAACCGCGGCGGCCAGAAGTATTTCAGTGATTATTTGAAAAAATACAGTACGCGGGACAACGAACGGAAAAAAGAAACTGTCTGAATTCACGAGTGGCGCAACCAAAGACAGCAACAGTCCTCCTTTCAATATATACAGCAAAATCCTCTCTAAATCTTTCATCTACCATCACATCCTATCAATTATTGGCGTATTTGCAAAACTCCCCACCCCGCTAAGCGGGATGAGGAGCGTCGTAAAGCTAGTTAGTAGTTCCTATTGGTGTAGTAATTGTAATCGGAATTCGAAGTCAGAATCGGAGGAACGTAATCTATAAGATCTTTGCTGCTGGTCTCGTAAATGAGCTTAATTACTTGGCCTCTTGTAATGCCTTTGCTTGGGTGAAAGTAATTGCCAGTAACTAGATCGTGAAGTTTTGAGAATGCAGCGTATCTGATATACCACATGGTGTCATCGTTAATAGGAGTATCAAGGTACGGCTGTTCTGATACAAGACTGTTGACGGTATAATGAGTAGTTCCGTCCGGAGCCTTCTTGGCGGCCTTGAAGAATACAAGGAACAATTCGGCCATATTCATGGTTCGCTCAGGCTTCATTGTGTTATCCGGATATCCCACCATGAGCTTGAGTCTTGAGAAAGTTTTTACAAGTGGCATGTACCACTCGTTTGTTTGGTCGCGAAGATCCCTATAGCCTAGATCGTTGTCATAATAAGGGTTATATGGATCCATTTGGAATCCGAAAGCTTTCTGTATGACTTGCAAGAATTCGGCTCTTTTAATGACGCGGTTCATTTCAATCTTTCCGTTGTCCGGATAGCCGTTGAAAATGCCGCGTGTCCTTACAAATTCCAAGGCTGGGCATAATTTATTGTTGCGGCTAATGTCGGTGAATCCGCCACAATTACCGTTGTAATAAGGAGAACCGGAATCGTAGTATCTTACATACACCGTACCTGTGCGTTCGACAGTGTTGCCGCTAGCATCAGTTACGTTGATTTTATAAGTATAGTTACCTTCTGCAACCATGTCGTTTGTGGCACTGTTGCGTCCGTCCCAGTCGGCGCGGTAAGAATTGCTGCCTGTGTTATAGACAGAAAGTTCGCGTACAAGGTAGTCGCTGTTGTAATTGTAAATCCTAACCCGAGTGGAAGTTACATATCTATTTGTGGAGAAAGTAATTCTTGCACTCTGGTTTCTTGGGTTAAAAGGATTTGGTGAGAAACCGTCGGCAGAAATATTTAATGTGCCGGAATTATTACCATTTCTTTCAACCGTCACGGATGCGGTTTCAGTATCGCTGCCGTAATCGGCATTGCTTACATCCACCCTAAAGTTGTAGCTGCCGTTATCAACTACGCTACCGTAAGAGTTTGTACCATTCCAACCCACGCTGCGTGCGCCAGAATTGTAATATTGGTTAGTAAGGACGGTTTTAACAAACGAGTCGTCAGATCTGAGGCGAACCGTGACTGTCACATAAGAAGATTGATTGAGCGTGAAATTTAAGTAGGTATTTGTGCTCTCGGGGTCAAAAGTTACAGGATCGGCATAAACATCGCTGACGTTCATCAAGCCATAATTATTATTGTTGCTGGCAACTATCAAATTGCCCGAAACCGAAGACTCATTGTCTGCGGAAAGCGTATATCTGTATTGGCCGTTTGCGGCAACTGAACTATTAAATGTGCCATCCCATTCTGTTGAATAAGAGCCAGTGGATAATGAATCAGATGTGCGCAAAATGCGTGACATTGAATAGTTTTGGTCGCTAACCGTAACCCTGAAATTGCGAACATTTTTGCCGAGAGTGTAAGAAATTACAGTCTTTTCGCTGTTTGCAGGATAAAACGTAGACGGATTTGCGCTGTGAGATTGGACGAATGTTCCGCAGTTGTTATAGTAAGAACAATCATGAGTGGCTAAATCCGCAACCGTCACGGAACCTTCAACAAGAGTTGCAACACCATTGTTATTTCTGGCTTCTATTACATAACGGTAAGTGTCATAAGAAACAACTGAACCATTATCGCTGCGGCCATCCCAAGGTACATAGTTGATTCCGCTTGCAAGTCCGTTGTTTGAAAAACCAGAAATTAGCAATCTGCGGATTGTAAGATCGCCGCGCATGACCGTAACGTCAACGCGAGAATCTTGAGTCAAACGATATCCAATAGTTGTATCGTTATCGGCAGAATTGTTTGAATATGGGTCAAATCTGGATGGGCTTGCCCCGAGGTCGGTAATTACCGGGCGGCCCACCGGATCTGGATTTATCCGCGTAGCAACTATCAAATTGCCCGAAACCGAAGACTCGTTGTCTGCAGAAAGTGTGTATCTATACTGGCCGTTTGAGGCAATTGAACCATTAAATGTGCCATCCCATTCTGTTGAATAAGAGCCAGTGGATAATGAATCAGATGTGCGCAAAATGCGTGACATTGAATAGTTTTGGTCGCTAACCGTAACCCTGAAATTGCGAACATTTTTGCCGAGAGTGTAAGAAATTACAGTCTTTTCGCTGTTTGCAGGATAAAACGTAGACGGATTTGCGCTGTGAGATTGGACGAATGTTCCTTGATTTACATTTTGTTCATATTTTACATAAATCCAGCCGGACGTAAGAATCTGATCACCAACGGCAAAAACGTATTTATAAGGCATACCCTGAGCATTGCCGGGAACATTTCGGCCATCGTCATATTTACCATTCCATGAATAGAAACCAGTCGTGCCACCAGGAATATTACCGGTAGTTCTAAAAAATGTTCGTATAATAATGTTTTGATTGTCGCGAATGGTGAGGCTCATCCCATTTGGAAGACCACCACCGTTAACTGTGTAAGAAATGTTTGAAGATTCGCCTTTTGTAGGATCAATAACACCTGGATAAACATTTGCGGTAACACTGCCGGGTTGGACTTGGTTACCACCACCCTGATTGCCGCCGTTTTGGCCGCCTCCGGCCACTGTGTCATATGTAACGCGAACTAAACCAGAAGACACAACGGTATTGGTGACTCTGTCTTTAAATTTGAAGAAATAGTCGCCAGGAAGAACTACTTGCCAGTTGCTGCGTCTGCCGTTCCATTGGGGAGAGCCGATTGATCCAGCGCGTACGAGGCCAGTAGTCATATTCAAAGTCGTAACTTTTATGCCGGCATTATCGTACATGCTAAGATCAAAACCCTGAGGAAGATCTCGATTCACCGTGTAATGAATAGTTGTATAGTTGCCGTCCGCGGCATTTGGATTAATAACAACCGGGTCAGCATAAGCGCTTACTGCGCCAGCCGATGGATTAATAACGCCACCATTGTTGTTGTTGTTTCCGCCAGCAGCACCGCCGTCACCATAATTGTAACCAGCGCCTGTGGCTGGGTTGCCTGGATTGTTGATTGTAATGTGACCCTCGACAGGCACATTTACTGCGCCCACAGGTGGATTTGACCACGAAATGGAATAGCAGTAAAAGCCCGGTGCGTAGTTTGCGCCATTGGCATATTTCCCATTCCAAGTCGCAGTATAATTGCCCACCGAGCGGTTAGCAGGTCCGTAAATTGTAGAAACCAAATAGTCTGCTGAGGTATTGCAAAGGCGACCCTGCAAAGCGGCAGCAGCCCTAATAAATATTCTGACGCGCAATTCAGACGCAGCATCTGGGCCAATCACCCTATAGTTAATAGTGGCAATTTGTCCCATAGTTGGGTCAAAAGAAGCCGTGGCAGACGTAACGCTTACTGTGGAGCCGCCTACAGCCAAAGCTTGTGGCACGAGCATGTTACCCGCCAAAAGTATTAAAATGAGACCAGAAATAGTGATGCGCTTAAGCATAATATTTGGGTTGTTATTAAATGAAGGGGCAATTATATGTAGAAACTATAAACTTGTCAATATTAAATCGACACCTTTTAAATAACAGGTTGTAAAAGGATCCTTTCGCACGGCATTCGCCTTGGCTCGCTTCAATAATCTGTTTTTCAGCATGTCCTTAGGAAACCATTTCCTTGCGCCAAATATCCCATTTTTCAAATAAGAAGGCTTTCAGGTTATCTTTAAAGACGGATTTGCTGAATCTAAGGGCATGCTCCCTTATTATGGTTGAATCCCACTTTATGGCTCCACATTCTAAAATTACCTTTTTTAGGTCGGGTACGCTCTGCTCAGTGAAAAGCAGACCCGTTTTGCCTGGGATTACGGTCTCTAGAGCGCCCCCCTGAGCCAGTGCTATGACAGGTTTGCCGCAGCTCATAGCCTCCAAAGGAGCGATGCCAAAATCTTCCACCTGTGGAAAAACCAGTGCGGTCGCCTTTTGATATATTTCCACCAATTCATCGTCCGGTACATGTCCCAAAAAGGTCGTAAATCTGCCAGCCATCTTTTGCAGGCGGGTCAGTTCCTTGCCAGTTCCTACTATTAAAAGGGGTATTTTTAACTCATTAAAAGTCTCCACAAGCAGGTCAAACCTTTTATATGGAGTTAGCCTTCCCACAGCCAAAAAATACTGCCCTTCCTTTTTTGATTGAGTGAATTGGTTTGTTTCAACAGGCGGATGAACCACCTGTGCGTTTTTCCTATAGTACTTCCAGATTCTTTTTTTAACGTGCTCCGAGTTTGTTAAAAAATGGTCTACTCTTTCTGCGCAGAGCCTGTCCCACATTCGTATGTCATGCAGAATTTTTTTAGCTCTGCCTTTTAACAATTTTGGCAGGCCGTACTGCTCAATGTATTCGTGGCAATTGTCCCAAGCGTAGCGCATTGGCGTGTGGCAGTAGCAAAGGTGCATCGTACGCGGCTTTGTAATGATTCCTTTTGCACATGAGTGCGAACTGGAAATAACTATGTCGAATTGCGACAAATCAAACTGCTCAAACGCAAAAGGCATGAGCGGCAAATACATGTCGTGTTTTTTTACCGCAAACGGCAGCTTTTGTATAAAAGAAGTAACCACTTTCTTGTCTGCGAATTCCGGAAAAGCTTGCTCATTATATATGGAGGTATAAATAGGAGCCTTTGGGAACATTTCGGAAATAGCATTAATTACCCGCTCCGCTCCCCCGCGAGAAACGAGCCAATCACACACAATTGCGATTTTCAGTTCCATCAAAAAAGATTATAGCAAAAAACCGATCGCCATTGTGACTCTAGTCCGAAAAAAGCTTTGAAAGAGAATCAAAAATGCGCTGAAGTTTGTCTTTGTCCATCGCCTTTTGCAAAAGAATTTTTGCGCCTTCGCTCTTTGGATTCCGTTTTAACAAATTATTGGCGATATCCAAAACCTGGCCGTATTTGCCTTCTTTAAACCACATATCCATAACTTCCAACACCACTTTTTCATTGGCGATGTTTAAAGATTTTGTCGGATCAAAAATAGCCGACGTATTCACAGTATTTTTTCCAAAAACACTCTTAAGTGAATTATAAAATTGACGAAGTTTTGTGTCATCTGCGGCTTTTGCCTTAAACATTCTCACAACATTATTATCGGGGTCGCGCTGAAGCAAGCGATCGCAAATTTGCATGACTTCTTCGTACTTCCCCTGATTGGTCCACATTCCCAAAAGTTCCATTACAACGTCTTCATCTTTTGCGGCCATTGTGGAACCGCGCCTTTTCCCAATACTGAAAAGTAAACGACCATATTGGGTATTTAGAAGATATGCAATAAAAAAACCACTGAACACCACAATAAATATGGACGGTAATTTGTGTTCAAGGTCTAGCGACGCGTTAAAAACCGCGTGGAGAGTAAGAGCTATCATAAGACCTTTTGAATTCATCTGCTCTCTAACCATTTCAAAGGTCGCTTTGCCGGGGATCTTTCCTATTAGGCGAGAAAACCACATGGATTTACCTTCCCACCTCGAGAGTTCCGTAATATCCGCGGCAAATTTGCCGAGACCAAAGTAGTAACCGAATATTCCCGAAAAGACCATGTGGCCACACGTAGTGAACGCCGAACGGAATATAAATGCCGAAAATAAATCCGTGTAACTATAATTAATTGAGATATTGTAAAAATAGAAGATATTTTCGGCGAAAGAAAAACCGAGACCCGCACAAATACTAAGTTTGAGTGCGGAAGAAATTGTCTGAATATGTTCCGGATGGCGTTTATCTATAACCCTCACAATCATGTTTTTCGCCACTTCCTCAATAATCGCCACCATCACATTAGTTAGAATGGAAGCTAACGCTGCCTGCCTAATATTATTTTGGATTTGCGCATAAAAATCCAAATTAGGAAACCTATTAAAAAGCAGGATTAGCAAAAACGGCGGAACCACGGCGAGTGTTCCAGCCAAGAACGTCTTTATGTAGAGGCTTCTCGCCTCTTCTTTTTTAATCAGTATGCCCAGCCAAATAATAACCGGAATAACCGCCAGGGCAATACTCGCGACTATCGGAAACCAAGTGGGCATGGTGAAAATTTGTTATTTCATCACCGAAGTTTTGGCCTCATCCACGCTGCCAAAAGACGGGATTAACTGTGTAAGTCCCACAACTTGCAAAATATCCACGATATTCGGACGGGCGCAGGCAATCACGATGCCGCCCTTTTTCTCCGACAGTTTAGTGTACCAGTCAGTCAAATATCCTATGGATTTGCTGTTCATATACTCCAATTTCTCATAATCAAAAATAAGGAAAAGGGATCCGGTGGCTTTATTGATTATCTCGTAAATCTCTTTGGCCTTATCATCTACATTGCTTTCGTCGAGCTGACCGGCAAATCGCACGAGCTTAATTTTTTTGTCCGCTGAAGTAGAAACGAGATCTTCGACAGTGATTGTTATTTGAGCCATAGGAATTTTTGATTAATTATTTTTTATATACTTAGTACGACATGAGTCGGATCCGCTGAAACACCAATCATTGGTTCCGCCGGCGGAGGATTTTTTACGAATTTTTTAACCCTCACACGATGCCCGCCGCTTGGCAGGTCGGTGAATTCTAATTCATCCGTCCAGGCCGCAACAATTTTTGCTAGTCCGCGACCTCGTATCTCTATAAAAGCATAGCCCGGTTTACTTCTTTCCGCAACCAGTTTTTGCAAATCACTAGCTAACAATTTGTTTTTTCCGGTGCCGGTATCTTCCACAATTATTTCTATGCTGTCGCCTGGATTATCAACAAATATAACTTTGATTTCTTGATTCGGTCCGGAACCATGTTCAATTGCGTTATTGCAGAGTTCATCCACGACCGATTGAAACCTATACGCCCATTGTTCGGAGAATCCGGTCATATTTTTTATTAAAGCGAGCGTAAAATCACGTATTCCCGACATAAAGTAAGCGTTGGTCGGAAGAGTGATCGTAATCTTGACCGGCTCGGTGAGTTTTTGTGTACTATCCATACGCGAAATATTCACTTTATTATACCAGATTCTTTCGAGTATGCAAAGAGGAGGGTAAAGAGTTTTCTCAGTAAGGCAACCGGCAATTTGCCGCGCATGGCACGCTTTTCGTATCTTTTGAGCAGGTCAGCTTCCCTTTTCTTTTGAGAAATTGGTATTTTTAGGCCTCGTTTTAGCTTTTGTATCTCCGCCGTATTCTTAAAACGTTTCACGAGAAGAGAAATGATCTGGAGATCTATAGCTTCCACTGCGGATCTTAACTCCTTTAGTTCTGAGCTTTTCAGGTTGTTCATATTGACGTACTAGCTATATAGATTATAACACCCTCTGTCGGACTTCCATTTCTTATGCAAAAAGGGTATCATATATGGATTAAACAAACACACAAATGAGAAAAATAAAATTACTTTTCGCTGTAGCAATTTTGTTTCTTGTCTCGGCGCAAAATGTATATGGCCTAAGTCTTGGAAGTTCGGGTTCGTTTTATGCCCTGGATACGGTCGCACATTTTGAAACTGCATTAAAGGCAGAAGCTCTGCAGGCCGGACAGGTAATTAATTTTTCTGTGGTTAAGCCAAGTGGCACAGCTTTTAAAGCTGAGGCTATCGCGGATTCAAATGGCAAAGCCACCGCTGTTATATCTGATGATGAAACTAAAGTAGCAGGAATTTATAAGGTCACTTCAAATGTGTATTCGGGTACGGCGACATTCAAGGTCTTTCCGGGTGAGATGAATGCGAAGATTTCACGCATGTATTCCACAAAGGAATATGTGGCTGCAAATGGAGCCGATTATGCGCAAGTCAACATTAGAATCACTGACGAATTCTCAAACGCGTTGGCATTTCACGAAGTTAAATTGGTTTCAAACCGCATGGCGGATAAAATAGTTTCAATCTCTTCAGAAACGGATGAAAACGGAGTGGCGACATTCTTTGTTTCGTCACAAGAATCGGGAATCTCGACTTTGAGTGCTACGGACGTGACGGCAGACACCACGGTTGAAGGACGTCAGAAAATTGTATTCGTCCGTTCGTCCGGCGTTTATAAGGCAATTGGCGGCGATCCGCAGACAATTTTGTTGGCGGCGGTAACACCACCAACCGGGTTCACAATCGAAAACATGCCCGCAACGGCAAGTGTTAATGAAACACTTAGTTTTACGGTTAAAGCGGTTGATGCTTCCGGAAGCGCGGTGAGCGATTATACCGGCCAAGTGACGTTTACAACAACAGATCCGACCTCTCAATCCCCCGCCCCATATACGTTTCAACTGAGCGATCAAGGTGTCAAAACATTTTCTTTGAGTCTCACGTTCCGCACAATTGGAAGTCAAAAATTGACGGCCAAAGACAACGCAAACAATTTAATTAAAGGAGAAAAATCTATAGAGATTTTGGCTGCTGCCGGAAACGCAGGCGGACAAGTTCGGATCACAAAACCGGCGACCGGCACATATAGTGTAAAAACTTTGGCGGTTGAGGGTGAAGTTACGCCAAATGCCACGGTGAAAATTTTTGATAATGGCCAGCAAATAGCCGAAGTCCCGGCAAATTCGTCCGGAAGATTTTCTTATACGACGGCGCTATTGCAGGATGGCCAACACACTTTTCATGTTGAAAGTAACGGGGTGCAATCTTCGCCGGTCACGGTGACTATAGACACAACTCCAGCGCAGGTTGAGGACGTGCAACTCTCAAGGACAGAACTCGCGCCGGGAGACACGACTGATTTAACCGTTCGCACTGATCCGGACATTAATTCAATACAAGCAACTGTAGGCGATTCTATAATTGATTTGCAGCCTGTTTCTCAAAATCCGGGACTTTATCGCGGCACACTAACCGCGCCAGCCACAGACGGCCAATACAGCGTTACGGTTATAATTACTGACAAGCAGGGAAACCTTTCTCAGCCAAAGGAAGTTGGCAAAATTAGAGTAGATTCAACTCTCAATTCGGGAGCGGCATCGTTTAGCGTTCCTAGCAAAGTTCAGAGCGTGCAGGCGGTTTCTGGCAATGGTCGCGTTACTTTAACGTGGTCAGCCTCGCAGTCAGATGTGGGCATCGCACTATATAGAATTTATTATGGCACAGATCAAAATAAGTTAAACCTTATTGTGAATACAATGGATGCCAGAAATACTTGGTATGTTCCAAATCTGCAAAATGGTATGACTTATTATTTTCGCGTAGTCGGAGTTGATAAAAACGGCAACGAAGGCGATCTTTGGAGTGACATGGTGAGTTCAGCGCCAAATTCTTCTGCAGTTAATGTGCAGACAAGTGTTGTTAGCCAGATGCCAGTTTTATGCGAACCTGAACCGTGTCCAGAGGCTGGTTTGCCACCTGCGTCTCCGGAAGATGGACCAGAAGTCATTGGCATGGTGATTGCAGCCCTTCTTGGCGGAGGAGTAATTAAGTTTTTCAAGAAAAAGGCGTAATAAAAAACGACACTGCGTTGTGATACAATAGTCGCGGTTTTTTGTTATGCTCCAATCCTACATCGTACAATCAATCTCGATCTTCATACAACTCCTCATATTTGCGATTTTTGTGAGGGTCATTTTGTCGTGGCTAAAAGTTCCGCCACGCGGATTTTTGTTTAACATAATTGTAGAGGCAACGGAGCCAATACTGGGACTATTTCGCAGACTGATCCCGCCGATAGGCGGCGTTTTGGATATTTCGCCAATATTGGCGTTCTTTGCATTGGATATTTTACGCAGTATTTTGATCGGCTTTTTAACATGAAAATTTTTAACACCTTTTCGAAAAAGAAAGAAAAGTTTACGCCAATTAAAGCTGGTGAAGTAAGTATGTATGTTTGCGGACCGACCGTATATGACTTGGCGCATCTTGGGCACGGAAGAGCGGCGGTTTCGATGGATTTAATAAGGCGTTATTTGGAGTATAAAGGCCATAAAGTCACTTTCGTGAGCAATATTACCGATGTTGATGATAAAATTATTAAACGCGCAGCGCAGGAAGGCATAAGTGAAAAAGAACTATCCGAAAGAATAATTCCAGAATATGAAAAAGATTATGCCGCGCTAAATGTTTTGCCACCCACAAATAAGCCTCGCGCCACTGAATATATTAAACAAATGGTGGAATTGGTGGAAACTTTGATCTCTAAGGGATTCGCTTATGCGACGGCCGACGGAGTTTATTTTGAAGTTTCCAAGTTTCGCGAATATGGAAAATTGTCCGGGCAAAAGCTGGATGAATTGCAATCTGGTGCTCGCATTGCGGTTGATGATAAAAAGAAAAGTCCGCTCGATTTTGCACTGTGGAAGGCTGCAAAAGAAGGTGAGCCGGCATGGGACGGACCATCTGGAATGCGCGGCAGGCCGGGTTGGCACATTGAGTGCAGCGCTATGAGTAAGGCGCTACTTGGAGAAACTTTTGATATTCACGGGGGTGGAGCGGATTTGATATTTCCCCATCACGAATGTGAAATCGCGCAGAGCGAGGCTGCAAACGGCACGCAGTTTGTGCGCTACTGGGTGCACAATGGGCATGTGATGGTAAATAGTGAAAAAATGTCCAAGTCTTTGGGCAATTTTACGACATTGCAGGATATTTTTAAGAAATATAATCCGCTGGTTGTGAGATATTTGCTTATTTCAACGCATTACAGACAGCCGCTCAATTTTACGCCCGAGGTTTTGGAGCAGGCGAAAAATTCGCTGCAACGAATTCATGATTTTGCGCGAAGTTTGAAGACTGGATATGAGGATTTGCCTGAAAAAATCGATGAGGTAAAACTGATGATTGAAGTAAAACATGAGATAAAAGGTTTTGAAGAAATGATGGATAATGATTTTGAAGTATCTGGTGCATTGGCTCAAGTTTTTAACCTTATAACCACTGTAAATGGACTTAGGAAATCGGGTAAATTAGTAAAAGGAGACGTAGATGAAGCCGAGAAGTTTTTGCAAGATGTTGATAAGGTTTTGGGTTTGATTTTTGTGGAAGAAAGGGCTTTGGCCGAAGATATTGAGAAGCTCATTAGTGAGCGCAACGAAGTTCGTAAAAACCGTGACTTCAAGCGCTCCGACGAAATTCGCGCGGAACTTGAGAAGCGCGGCATAATACTCGAAGATTCAAAAGAAGGTACGACCTGGAAACGCGCACTTTAAAGCACTAACTCGCCTTTTCAATGTTAGCAGAACTAATAGACAAAATCATATTGAGCAAACGAAAAGAAATTCCGTTTATCGTGTTCTTTGCGTTTTTGGTGACGTTCGCAATTTCGCGGAGCGTTGCCTATTCAATTTATTACGATGTAGTTCCGGATTTTTTATTTTTTGTAAGAACCATTTATATTCGCGGAATACATATTCACCATTTTAATTTTGGAATAATTCTGATTGCCGTTGCCGGTTTCATAAGTCTCACCGACACTATTCGCAAACACGTTCGCGGCGTTGCGATATTATATGGAGTTGGTTTGGCGCTGATTATGGACGAATTTGGTTTGCTTGTAACTCTAAACCAAGATGCGTATTGGGGACGCCGCAGTTATGACGCAATCATAATAACGAGCGTCATTCTGCTCAACATAGTTTATTTCCGTGGGTTTTGGAAGATTATGGGAGCCAAAATCAAAAAACTGGGAACAAAAATTATTTTTTAAGCAAACTTTCGGCGATTTTCCACACGTCCCCCGCTCCCATCGTGATTATTGCGGTAAATTTTGATGCGCTGCGCCGCAAAATTGCCAGCGTATTATCAAAACCATCGCCGTAGTGCGCATTTTTGTGATTGGCAGATATTACATCTACCAATTTCTGTGGCGAAACGGAAGCTTTGTCGTATGCCGAATCGCGCGCCGCATATATATTTGGGACAATGACGCAATCAGCATCATCAAAGCATGTAGCAAATTCTGGAAGCAACTGGCGGGTTCTGCTGTATTGGTGAGGTTGAAACACCGCACATATTTTGCCCTTTGAGAATTTTTCGCGCGCGGCCTGCAAAGTTGCGCGAATTTCGGTCGGATGGTGGGCGTAATCGTCAATTATAACCGTTTTCCCAATCTTTCCTTTAATTTCAAAGCGCCTAAATGCACCTCCGTATGAATTTAGGCTTTTGAGGATATTTTTTTTGGCGATTCCCATAAAAGAGCAGACGGCAAACGCCGCCAATGCATTGCTTCTGTTATGTGCGCCGGGAACGCTTAAATGCAAAGTACCGACGGGCTCATTCTTTTTATAAATTTTGTCTCCTTTCAAATTATAATCCGCCGTCACATACTCTCCTCCATACATAATGGTGTTATAGACAGGGAATTTATTTTTCCGCATGTGCTGCATAATCGCATGTATGTCTTCATCATCTGCATTTACGATCAAATGGCCGTCGCGTGGCAATTTTAGTGCAAATTCCAGAAACGCGCTTTTGTAATCCTCGAAATCTTTGTAATAATCCAAATGATCCGAGTCTATAGTATGAATCACACTTACGCGAGGATGATAGTTTAAAAACGCCCTCATATATTCGCACGCCTCCAGCACGAGCAGTTTGCTGCTGCCAACTCTAAAATTGTTATTTCCAAGTTCACTCAGTTTCGTGCCAATTATCACGTTCGGATCAAATCCATTTTCAATTAAAACCTTTGTGATCATTGCCGTAACGGTTGATTTTCCGTGAGTGCCGCTAATTGCGATCGTATAAAATTGGCGCGTAAGCTTCCCCACGGCCTGCGGATAAGACAAAATTGGAATATGCAGTTTGCGAGCTTCACGCAATTCCGGATTTGAGTCTGGAATTGCCAGTGAATGAATCACCAGTTCTGTATTTTTGCTTAAATTCTCAGCAGAGTGTCCAACTAAAATCTGAATACCGTCTTGGCTCATAATTTCCGTGAGTGCCGACGTTTCCTGATCGCTGCCGCTTATCTCTTTGCCATGGCTATGCAAAATCTGCGCCAAAGCGCTGACCCCAATGCCTCCTATTCCAACAAAATGTATCCGCCTGGAATCTGCCAAAATGTTTGTTTCCATGAGTCCATTGTAGTCTGTTATAATCCTACAGTGAATACCATGTCTCTCACTATCATCTATTCGTCAATTGCAGGTTCAGCCACGATTCTTGGCCTGCTCCTTGTGCTTTGGAAAGAAAAATGGGCAAAGGATAATTCAATTTATCTTATAAGCACCGCGGCCGGAGTCCTTATTACCACCGCTTTTTTTCACCTGATGCCGGATGCAGTCGAACTGGCAAAAGATTCAGAAAATATATTCTACTCGCCGTATTTCTTTGCGCTGCTAGGTTTTGGTGTACTTTATATTTTGGAGCAAGTTGTGGTTTTTCATACCTGCACAGAGGGAGACTGTGACGCTCACAGTTTTGGGATAGTATCGGCGTTTGGGATTGGGCTACATTCGCTTTTGGACGGCATTGTGATAGGCGTTGGCTTTGAAGTCAGCAATACTATTGGTCTCATAACTGCCATCGCCGTAATCCTCCACGAATTGCCAGAGGGTATTTTTACATTGAGTATTTTATTGCACGCCAAAATGTCACTTAAGAAAGCCATCATTTATACGGTGGTGGTTGCGTTGGCTACCCCAATTGGCGCGGTACTTGCAAATTTATTCATCAAAGATGTGCCTCAGATCTTGCTCGGAAATTTGTTGGCGCTTGCCGCAGGTTCGTTTGTTTATATTGCCGCTTCGGACTTGATTCCGCAAACACACAAGGTTTCACGCAAAGCCAATGTACCTTTAATGATTCTGGGAAGTGCATTCATCATATTGATTTCCAGCATTTTCGGACACTAATATGACAACGCCGGAAGTTTCAAGAACGACAAAAATGATTTTGATAGCCGAGTTTGTGCTGCTTTCATATATGCTTTATGTGCTTTCCACTTCGCTTTATAAGAGCTACCAAGTGGATAATTTTATAAAGCGCGCAGAGGAGGACAACGCCAAACTTGAAAAGTCTAATTCACTCTTAATTGAGGATTACGAATACTACAAATCTGACTCGTACAAAGAAAAGATTGCGAAACAGAATTTTGGGTTAGTCAGGCCTGGGGAAGAAGTTATAATTCTGGCCAAATCTACGAATCAAACACCAGCGCTGAGCAACGAGGATCGCGCCGACCTGCTTTCAAAGGGATACTACGATAAACTGAATAATCCTCAAAAGTGGTTCTTCTTTTTCTTCGATAGGGAGAGGTTTGCCATGTGAGTGCTTTTTAGATAGACTGCTTCTGCGGGGTGGAGCAGAGGCAGCTCGCAAGGCTCATAACCTTGAGGTCGGTGGTTCGAATCCACCCCCCGCAACCAGGGTATTGATCTTTATAAATAGGCATGAGTTAGGAAATTTTTAAGCCCGCGTAGTATTTTTCTTTATTAGGTCTCGTGGTTTCCGTGATTCGTGTCAGGGTAGCTCAGCTGGTTAGAGCGTGGGACTCATAAGCCCAAGGTCGCCGGTTCAATCCCGGCCCCTGACACCATAGAATACAAGCGAATCCTGCAGTGAGCCATTTGCGCTCCCTGTCATGGAAGAAGATGGCTCACTGCAGAGATGAGCGCAGTGTTCCTTTTTAAATATTTTTTTCACTTCCTCCCATCCAAGTACCTCTGCAAAATTACCTGCGCCGCAATTGAATCATCGTTTCCGCGCTCTCGCCGATCTTTACGGAACGGGATTTTTGAAAGTGCCTCGTTGGTTGATCCGAATTCATCAACATAAAAAATAGGCAGCATCAGCTCTCGCGCCAATTTGTCGCCGAAGCGCCTCACTTTGGCGGAAGATTTTGTCTCTTCGTTATCCTCTCCAAGCGGCACGCCAATTACAATTTGAGAAATCCCCTCTTCTCTCACTATTTTGCGTAAATTTTCGAATATTTTTTCCTCCGGCCGAGTTGTAAGAAAACTTCGCGGAAAAACCATCGTTCGCGATTCATCGCTCACGGCATAGCCGATGCGTTTTGCTCCAACATCCAGCGCCAGAATTTTTCCCATATATTTAAGCTTTTTTGGTGATCTCAACTGGAACCGTCGCCTCAATGCCTTCACCAAAATTCAATTTAATCTCATAAGTGCCGATCGCTTTGATAGCTTTATCAAGCACGACAGCGCTCGCAGGTATATCCAGATTAAGCTGATCTTTAATGGCGGCGGCAATATCCGCTTCTTTAACACCACCATACAAAGTTCCCTTAGTCGTAATTTTCTTCTCGATCTTTACCTTTGCACCCTCTGCGCGTCGCTTGATTTCTTCCAGCTTTCCACGGAGTTCCTCCCTCTCTATCATTACCTTCTTGCGTTTGTCTTCCCAATCTTTGAGCAAGTTGCCGGTTGCAAGAACCGCTTTTTTATAAGGAAGCAAAAAATTGCGGAAGAAGCCATTTTTTACATTTTTTACGTCACCTTTCATGGCAACTCCAGGGACTGAATCTACAAATATTACTTTCATATGATTTTAATTAAGGATTTATACTTGTCAGGAAAGGAACTATAGATAGCCGATCGCTGTGGAAATCCAGATCTTTTGCCTGGAATTCCGCTAGCCCTTTCGGCAGCGCATAGGAGTATACAGGTGTTGAAATAAAAACAACAGGGGTCTCGTCAGATATGGCCTTGGAAAGCTCTACCAATAGCTTCTCCTTGGATTTTGAATCTGTTTCTTTCCTTATAGCCTCTGTTAGGCCGTCTGTCCTAAAACTCTTAAAATTAGAGAAATTCAGGCCGGTTGTCGTTGCTTGGCTGGAGTGGAATAGCGGGTATATATCGCGGTTATAGCCAAGATTTTGACGAATTAGAAGGATTGCATAACGGCGTTCGCTAAGTTGTGAGGAAAAAGACTCGCTTTCTTGCGCTTGGACGCTCAAGTCTATTCCCGCAGCCTTCCACTGTTTTTGGATGCTCTCAACTAACTTTTTTGGCATTTTGGAAATAGTGAGTAACAAAAACGAGAGTTTTTCACCTTTTTCGTTTGCGCGCATGCCATCTTCTCCTTTTTTCCAGCCTAATTCATCCAGCATCTTTTCTCCTTCGGCCGAAGCTGATTTAAAAATATCTTCATCGCTACGGTCATAAAGTCCTACCGAATCCACGCGCTGTTCACCATCCAATATAAAAGCGTTTTTATCCAAAATCTTCGTGAGCGCTTGACGCGTTTTTTTGTCTTTTAGCACCGGATGGTCGGTATTATAGTAAATCGCCGTAAATTGATTCAGCGTGTAGTTGTAAATAGAAAACTTACCACCCGCAGCAATTTCTGCTGCCGCCTCGCTCTTTGAACCCAATTTGCTAACTGCGCTCAAAACGCTGGCATCTCCCATCAATGAATTCTCGTTTGGATATGTAAAAAAACGAATGTGAGGAATAACCGGTTTATCGCCGTAATACTGCTCAAAAGCCACTAAATCAATGTAATCACCGTCGGAATCAATGCTGAGTTTTGTAACTTTATAAGATCCAGTTCCTACCGGCTGTTGGCTAAATGGGGACTGTTCCATAGTTGCAATTGCCGAGTTTTCCAGCAAATGCTTTGGGAGTATTCCTGCCGTCAGATTTGAAATAAAGTAGGAATTTGAACGTGGCAGAGTAAAAGTAACTTCGTGAGAGCCGCTTTTTGCCACGCCTACTTCTTCAAAAGCATTTTTTAATATTGGATTTCTAAATCCCGGATCTTGGACGACATTTTTAAACGTGAATACTACGTCATCCGCTGTAAAAGGCTTGGCATCATGCCATAAAACATTCGTGCGCAAATTAAACGTGTACGTTTTGTCGTCTTTGCCACGAGTCCAAGACTCCGCCAAATCCGGATAAAAATTCTTTTTAATGGGGTCATAGCGAATAAGCCCGGAAAAAATCAGTTCGCTCATATCTCGATCTGTATCATTAAAATCCACAAATAACGGATTTAAGGTGTGGATTTTTCCAACCATTCCTTCGCTAAAGACGCCTTTTTCCTGTTTAGATATAAAATGAAATTCCGAAAAAAATAGTTGCCCCAACGAGACAAACAAAATTGCGACTAGCAGACTTACCAAAAACTTTTCCCCTCTCTGCATTACGAAAAAAATCTTCCAGACTTTCTTAAAGGGTGTCATTTATTTAACGAAGATAAAGGCCAAAGAAGTGAGAATGAACAGCAAAGATAACACCACCGTTGCAATGAAAAGTCCTCGATCAAGGCCTCTTTTGCTCTTGTAGAACTCTCCACCACCACCAAAAGCTGCAGAAAGGCCAACGCCCTTTTCTTGCACAAGGATTGTGAGTATCAAGAGAGACGAAACGACGATCTGGAAAATGATTAGAAAGGAACGCATATCTATTTGTTACGAATAAGTAGGTGCTCTATCCAGTTAATGAGGCCAAACAGTAAGCCGGCAAGCGCATAAGTGGCGATGCCATTAACCTGAATGGTGATTCCCTTTATCACCATGGTATCTATAATTACATCAAAAATCCAGAAGATAATTCCATTAAGGAGTATCAGAGAAAGACCAAGGGTTATTATCTGAAGGGGAAGAGTGAGAAGTTTTAGTACCGGTTTTACTATTGAATTCAAAAGCCCCATTACCAAGCCGCCCAAAACAAAGAACGCCAAACCACCTGTATAAATGATGTCTTTTGGCAGGAGGTAGATGACGCCATACAGAGATGCGCCATTGAGGACGATGCCGAGAAAAAATTTCTTGAGCACGGGGGAGATTATAGCATAAAAGCTACTTTCTCACGCCCAGCTTCACTTTTTTGCCGTCAATTTCCAGCTCTTCTTCCGCGTCCCACTCAAAATCCCCTCCTTCTTGGATTTCCATGGCCAGGGTTTCTCTCTCTATAAAGTCTGCAAAACGAGTTACGGCTTCAGTGATTTCTTTTGGACCACTAACGTAAACGTAAATTCTGTCAGAAATTGAGTAGCCGGCTTTTTTACGAAGTTCTTGGATAAAGCGAACCATGTCGCGGACGTAACCTTCTTCAAGCAGTTCTTGCGTGATTTTAGTCTCAATGCTCACAAGGATTCCGTTTTCACTTGCAACGTCAAAACCTTCTTGGCCTTTGTAGCCGATGCTCACTTCGTCTGCGGCAAGTTTGTACTGCGTTTTTCCGGTGGCCGGCATATTAACTGAGCCGTCGCTTTGCATCGCATAATTGCCGGATTTTGAAAATCCGATGATTTTTTGAGTTTCTGCGCCGAATCGCGGGCCGATTTTTCGCGGATCAACGGTGATTGCGATTGTTGCGATTTTGCCTTCGTGTTCAAACGAAATGTCTTTTACATTTAATTCTTCCAGAATCACGTCGCGGTATGCTTCAATCAGTTTTTGAGGGATATTTTTTGGGAGAGCCAAAATAACCCGTGTAAGAGGCTGGCGCACTTTGATGTTGTTCTTTGAACGTAGGCTGAACGCCAATGAAACTATCGCGCGGACAATGTGAATCTCTTCATTCAGTCCTTTTTTGATGAGTTTTTTGTCTGCTACCGGCCAATCTTCCAGGTGCACGGAGGTTTTTCCGGTGAGATTTTTGTAAATCGCCTCGGCAGTCGTTGGCATAAACGGCGCGAGGAGTTTGCACATTGTTATTAAAACCGTGTGCAGAGTTTGATATGCGGAGGCTTTGTCGCCATCGTTCTCGCTCTTCCAGAATCTGCGTCGGCTGCGGCGCACGTACCAATTTGAAAGATTGTCCACAAATTCAAGCAAAGGGCGCGTGGCCTTTGTGAGATTGTAATCCTCCATATTTTGAGTGACCTCTTCTATTAAAACGTTGAGCTCCGAAAGAATCCATTCGTCCAGTTTGTTTTGGATTTTGGATTTTGGATTTTGTGCTTCCGTCTCCGGCTTCCATCCATCAATATTCGCATACGTCACAAAAAAGCTGTAAGTATTCCAAAGGGTTAGCGTGAATTTCTTTACAATTTCTTCCACGTGTTTTTCAGAAAATCGCACATCTTCTGCAAGCGGCGCGGTTGATGAATAAAGGAAAAACCTCATCGAATCCATTCCGAATTTTTCAAAAAGCGCAGTTGGGTCAGGGTAGTTTTTCTTTCGCTTAGAAAGTTTTTCGCCGTCGGCCGCCAGCAAAATTCCATTAACAATCACGTTTTTAAATGCCGGTTTATCAAACAGAATTGTGGCCAGAACGTGAAGCGTATAAAACCAGCCGCGGGTTTGATCCAAGCCCTCGGCAATAAAGTTTGCCGGGAAATTTTCTTCAAATTCTTTTTTATTATCAAACGGATAATGCAGCTGAGCGTATGGCATTGAACCGCTTTCAAACCAACAATCCAAAACCTCGCTGATGCGCTTCATTTGCTTGCCGCATTTTTTGCAAACCAACTTGATATCGTCAATATATGGCTTGTGCAGGTCAAGTTTGTCTCCGCGCGTTGGCAGCTTGCCGGCGTGATATTCATAAATTTCACCGAATTGCGGCGCAAATTTAAAAGTTTCCGCAATGGAAATCCGGTCAAAATATCGCGCAGCTCCTCTAATCACATCGCCGTGAGTCACAACCACAATGTTTTTGCCTTCATGCGCCTGATTTATGTGATTTATGACTTCAATTACGCGTTTTTCCATCTCTTCAAAAGACTCGCCGCCTTTTACTTTTTGATAAAAACGCGCTTCGATGTCCGCAAATTGGCTCAAATATTCCTCCTCGGTTTTGCCGGTGAAAATTCCCATGTTGTGTTCGCTAAGTCTCTCGTCCACAGAAACCTTCACGCCGAGCTCTTTCGCCAAAATTCCAGCAGTTTCTTGAGCTCGCATGAATGGCGAAGATATAATCAAATCTATTTTTTTGCCTTGTAATTTTTCGGCGGTTTTCTTGATCTGTTCTTGGCCTTTTCTTGTGAGATGAAAAACGAGCGACGGATCAGAATTCAAAACGCCTTTTACGTTTTGCTCTGCCTCGCCGTGGCGCACAATATAAAAATTATTTCCGCCTGTTGAAGATTCGCGCAGCTCTTTTAGCGATCCAATGCATTTTTGCTCGCCGCACTCGCATGTCCAAACCGGGATCGGGCAGCCCCAAAATCGATTTCTCGAAATATTCCAATCGCGGGCGCCTTCTAGCCATTTTCCAAAACGTCCTTCTTGAATATGATCCGGAACCCAGTGGATTTTCTTGTTGTTCTTCAGCATTTTTTCCTTTATGTCTGTGACGCGAATGAACCACGCACGCGTGGAATAATTCAAAAGTCGCGTGTCGCAGCGCCAGCAATGAGGGTAGCTGTGCTTGAAATTCTCAGACGCAAAAAGCTTGCCTTCTTTTTTTAAATAATCTTTGACGTTTACGTTTATGTTTTGGTCATAAGCCGCTTTGCCTGCCCACGGCAGAACTTCCGGCGTAAATGTGCCGTCAATTTTTACATGGCAAATTGGATCCACCTTTTCTCTCTGGCCAATTCTTAGGTCATCTTCACCAAAAGCGGGTGCAATATGAACAACGCCGGTGCCGTCTTCCACTGTCACGAAATCGCCAAGCACAACGCGATAACAGTCAGTTCGATTTTTGTAAAATGGAAAAAGTGGTTCGTAATGGATGCCTTCGAGGTCTTTTGCTTTAATTCTCTTTAGGATTGAAGGTTGATAAGTAACTGGTTCACCTTCCGGCATGGCATGTGCAATAAAATATTTTTCTAAAGGACTTCCTTTTGGTTGGGACATCCATTTCTCAAATATTGGTTCAGCGAGTATATATTTTTCATTATCAATGTCTACAAGCACGTACGTCACGTCCGGATTCATCGCCAAAAACATATTTCCCGGAAGCGTCCACGGAGTTGTTGTCCAAGCCAAAACAAACGCGTCTTTGTATTCGCCTTCCAGCAGTTTGAATTTTAAAGTTACCGAAGTGTCCGTCACGTCTTTATATCCCTGCGTCACTTCGAAATTTGAAAGCGGAGTCTCGCATCGCGGGCAAATGTGCATGCTCTTAAACCCTTCATAAACCATCCCCTTTTCCCAAATGCTCTTGAAAACCCACCAAATTGATTCCATGTAATTGTTGTCGAGCGTGGCGTAACTGTGATCAAAATCCACCCAACGGGCGATGCGTTTCAATAATTTCTCCCACTCGCCGGTGTAGCGAAAAACGCTTTCTCGGCAGGCATCGTTAAACTTTGCGACTCCCATTTTTTCAATATCTTTGCGGCCGGAAAGTTTTAATTCTTTTTCTATTTCGTATTCAACCGGAAGTCCGTGGCAGTCCCAACCGTTTACGCGCGGCACGTAATGTCCGCGCATTGTCCAATAGCGAGTCACTGCATCTTTGAGCGCGTTGGCCAAAATGTGGCCATAATGTGGAAGCCCGTTCGCAAACGGCGGCCCATCAAAAAATACATATTTCGGCTTGTCTTTGCTTTTCTCCAGCGACTTTTCAAAAATGTCTTCCTTCTCCCAAAAATCCAAAACTTCGTGCTCAACCGCAGGAAAAGATTGTTTTGCGTCTACTGCTTTGAAAAATTGCTTTTCCATAAATAAAAATCCTTCCAGATTTCGGCTGTATTGTACAACACTTATTAAACCTTTTTCAACTCTGGATCTGTGAAAATTCTGCTTTCTTGAGGAAAAATCTGCCCCTGGTATTTTGACGTTTTTTTGCTTGAATAAGGCACAATGGCCTTTGAACTCATCGGTTCAAAGGCCAGCTGGCAAACGCGCATTCCGGGATAAAGCGCCACCGGCATACGATTTATGTTGGTTATTTCAAGTGTGATTGTGCCCTCAAACCCCGCGTCAATAAATCCGGCAGTTGAATGAATAATTATTCCGAGCCGGCCAAGGGAGCTGCGACCTTCAACTCGTGCCACCAAATCATCGGCGAGCTTAATTTTCTCCATGGTTACGCCCAAAATAAATTCGCCCGGCTGAACAATGAAAGACTCCCCTTCTTTTGTTTCCACCAGACTTGTAACTTCTTTAAAACTGTCCGGATTTTTGGGGTCCAAAATCGCCTGTTTTGAATGGTTGAAAATTCTAAAGAATTTTCCCAGCCGCAGGTCGGCGGATGAGGCGTTTATGTTTGATATATGCCCATTATCCGGTGATCCAATAACTATTTCGCCGGTCTCGATTTTCTTATAAATGTCTCGATCCGAAAGAATCATAAATTTGATGTGTCAATTCCCAGTTTCTTGCATATGGCCATTAGAATTCTTTCCATGTCTAGGTCTATTTGAAGAGCATAAAGTTGCTTTGCCATGAGGTTAGGAGTTAAAAAACATACTCGTAACCCTAGCAGAGCGAGATTAAATTTTTCTAAACTTTTTATAAAAATTTTCTAAACCTTGAGTTTGTAACTTTCCACCAACTTTTGCGCAAGGCCAGTATAATTTCCCGGAGTAAGCGAAAGCAATCGTTTTTTGTCTTCGGTCGAGATTTTAAGTTGCTTAACGAATGCATATATTTCCTTTTCCGTTAACTTCTTTCCGCGGCTTAGCTCTTTAAGCTTTTCATAAGCGCCTTCCACCTTATATTTGCGTAGCATTGTTTGAATCGGCTCTGTCAAAACTTCCCAATTGTCGTTCAGGTCCGCTGCCAACGCAGTCTTGTTTATTTCAATTTTTAAAAGTCCATTCATCAGACTTTTATAAGCCAAAACGCTGTAACCAAAAGCCGAACCAATGTTGCGTTCCACGGTTGAATCGGACAAGTCTCTCTGCATTCGCGAGATCGGCAATTTTTCCGCCATGTGGTGAAATAATGCATTTGCCACTCCTAAATTCCCTTCCGCGTTTTCAAAATCAATAGGATTAACTTTGTGCGGCATTGTGGATGAGCCAACTTCACCGGCTTTTACTCTCTGTTTGAAATATTTCATCGAAATATACATCCAGAAATCGCGAGAGAGGTCGATTAAAATTGTATTTATGCGCGCCACTGCATCAAAAAGTTCCGCCATCGTGTCGTGTGGCTCAATTTGCGTTGTATATGGGTTTGGTTGTAGGCCAAGATAAGCTATGAATCTGTGAGAGACGCTGTTCCAATCAACTTCCGGATATGAAACCATGTGCGCATTAAAATTCCCTACTGCGCCGTTGATTTTGCCGGTATGTTCGACCCGTTTTAAAATCTCAATTTGTTTTTCCAGCCTGGCTACAACGTTTATTAACTCCTTTCCAACCGTTGTCGGGCTCGCCGGCTGGCCATGGGTGTGAGCCAGCATTGGTACGGCCTTATATTTTTGTGCCATTCGATAAACCGCAACCACAACGCCGCTTGTAACCGGTAAAAATTCCTTTGTGCAAAAATCTTTGATGATTAAAGCATAAGAAAGGTTATTTATGTCTTCCGATGTGCAGCTGAAATGTATGAACTCGCCAAGCTCTGCGAGCTTTGGATAAGCCTTCAAATGCTCTTTTATAAAATATTCCACCGCTTTTACATCGTGATTTGTGGTGGCTTCGAACTCTTTTACTCTTTTAGCGTCTATGACTTCAAAATCCGTGGAAAGACTGCGCAAAATCTTGATTTCCGCATCTGTTAAAAGCCTTGTGTCAGCCAGTTTTACTTCGTTACACAGAAAAATAAACCATTCCAGCTCTACAAAAAGCCTGTATCGAATTAGCGCATATTCAGAGAAATAAGTCTCGAGGTGGCGCACTTTTTCGCGGTAGCGGCCATCTAATGGTGAAATTGCTGTAAGTGTATCTATCATAGGTATTTTTAGAATAGTTTAAACATGCTTATTTCTCAAGTATAATGCGAAAGATATGGATGCGCTCGGCTTTATTAAGGAATTTCAAAAGCTATATACCGGTTCACCACAAATTTCCCACTGGACCCGCCAAAGCGAAAATTGCGATTATGGAGATATAATTGTCGTTTCCAAGAATTCTTATATGTGTTTTTGGAGTTCCAACTTGGAAAATTGTTTTTATTGTTATGAATCCCGAAAAAACCTTTCTTGTGCCGACTGCACTTTTTGCGAGGACTGCGAGCTTTGCTACCAGGCTATAGATTGTGTGCGCTGTTATGGATCCAATTATCTGCAAGACTGCAAGCAGTGCAGAGACTGCTCTTTTTGTTATTACTGCATCGGATGTAACGATTGTTTTGGCTGTGCCGGACTCCAGCGTAAGAAATACTGCATTTTTAACGCGCAATATTCCAAAGATGAGTATTTAAAACGCATTGCAGAGCTTAAAAAAATGTCCGAGAGTGAAATTCAAGAGCAGTTTGAAGCTGTGCAGGTAAAAACGCCACGGGTTTTTATGCATCAAATGGATAATGAAAATTGTTTTGGGGATTATCTTTTACACAGCAAAAACTGCTATTGGTGTTTTGACAGCTATTTGTGTGAGGACAGCCTGTATATTTTTAATGCCAATCTGGAAAGAGGCACAAAAGACTCGGTTGATTGTGGCCCGATTGCAAATACTTTTGAGCGTTCTTATGATTTGGCTTACTGCGGCTATTTATTTGACTGCAAGCACTGTTATTGGTGCGACTTCTTGAATGATTGTGATTGGTGCATAAACACTTGGAATTCAAATCACTGTTTTGGGTGCGTTTATATTAAGCACAAGGAGTATCTGTTTTTGGATAAGCCGATTTCCAAGGAAGAATATAATAAAATAGTTCCCCTGCTTAATGCGGAGTTGGCTAAAATGGGGGTTATAGATTTATATGGATTGGTGAATTATAAGGCAGACCGAGCCTCAGCTCGGTTAAGCAATTAATGCGGCCAAAGGACGCATCCTTTTTTCTACTTTTTAAAACTCCCCTTAACCGAGGAAATTCTGTCTTCCACTTTTTTCCAGAGATTTTTGTCGTTTAAAGCCAGGATTTTCACTGCCGCAAGTGCCGCGTTCTTTGGATCAATAACCGTCATAGATGGCGTGTCTGAAGGCATAACGACGCTTGAATGAATGTTTGCAAGGTAGTCGGCTTTGTCGGAAAAAGGTGGACATGCGATTACCGGATGAATGCTGGAACCTGCAACTACTCCCGAAAGGCCGTTACTGCGTCCGGCGCAGGTTATATAAACCACCTGATCCTTTTTATTGGTCTCTTTTATATATTCAACGCAAAGCTCCGGCACTTTGTGTGCCGAAAGAACTTTTATTTCATACGGTGCGGCGAACTTATCCAGTTCGTCCGTAATTTTTTTTGCGTGGTCTTTATCTGACTCTGAACCCAAAATAATGGAAACTAACATACGCCATTATTATACATCAAAATCTTGACCGCTGCTATCTGGCACTCTAAAGTGTAGAGTGCTATGGATCTTGTACCTTTTCCACAAATGCCAAATATGTTTGGCCAAAATTTTCCAAAGGTTGATGTTAGGGAAACGCTAAAAGATGTAATTGTGGTTGCTGATGTTCCCGGAATTGATCCAAAAAGAGTGCTAGTGGAACTCTACCGCAAAAAACCTTCGATGTGTTTTACATAACGTGCATAATCAATCAGCCCGCGTTTTAAAGCTGCGCAAAACTTGGAGGCAAAATATTTAACTTTGCCAGTGCGGTGAATGAGTCAAAGTAATTTTCCGGAACCTCGCCGGTTAAATCCGCGACCATGTGCATATTGATATCCAGAGCTGCGCCAATAAGACGTTCCATAACGCGTTCGGCAAAATAGAAATTCCTTGCATCGCCAACAAGTTGTTTTTCTTTTATTTTAGCCAGAATTTTCAAGTGGCCAAGCTGTTTCAGAATTTCTTCGAGTTTTTTGAAAATAAGTTTTTTATTTGGCATATGAGGAGATGGTTTGCCTTAAAGTTTTCTCGCGCAGTGCAAAATAAGGACCAAAATCTATAAAGCGCATCATTGAAATAACGCGAAAATTGAGAAATTTCTGGCGGTTTCCACACAAAAATCGCCCATCACTGGCTATTTCCCCCAAAAGCAAAGGAGAAGCTTCTTTAATGAACACCAAATCTATCTCCTTTTTAAAAATTTTAAATAAAGCACTGCGTAAGGCGAGCTCCTTCGATAAATTCATTTTGTATTTTGTATTTATGGCAATATCGACGTCACTTTTGGCATGAGTGGTGTCTTTTGAAGTTGACCCAAAAAGAACCATGAAATCCAGTTTGTATTTCTTTGCGAGTTTTTGTAGATCGTGTTGCATAAACTGCGCATATTATAGCATGGGCTGTATATCAATAAACCTCCGTTCTGTAACACTTTTCGCAGTAAATCTTTCCGTCTGATTTTGGTGAGAACGTCGACTCAAATTTTTCTCCGCACTTTGAGCAGGCGCGTTCAAATAGATGTGGTGCGTTTCGCATTGCCATGCGCGCCGCGTGCCTGCAGGATGGGCATTTTTTTGGAGTTGGGAGATTCATGCGAACGTAAAATTTCGCCTCTTGTGGAATGATTTTGTAGTTTTTGCCGCACTGCTCGCATGCCATAATTTCTTTAGTTGCAGGCAAATATTCTTTTTGATCCGGCTCGCGCCAACGCCATCCGTGGGCAATCGCTTCTTCTTTTGAAAGCGGGAAAAAGTCTGTCGCGCCGGTTTCGTTGTATGCGTAAGGCGAAAGTTGAGGTGGGAAAAACTCGCCCCATTCCCCTGCCTTTTTCATATATTCCATAATTGTCATCCTGAGCTTGTCGAAGGATTCCTTGGAATATTGTTTATTCAAAATGCAATATCGTTTGTGCCGCAGTCCAATGCACCCAAAACAATCATGGCAGCTCACACAACTGTCGCAGTAGCGCAAATTAGTGGAAAACCAAGTGTATGTGCAAAAGGCAATGTTAGTGCTTGTGCGCGAGACACAGCAATTATAAACGACCTCGCATCTTTGCCAGCCCGCGGAATACGCGTTAAAAACATCTTTTGAATCGGAAAGCGAAATGCCGTTAAAACAGTCCTCGCTTTCAAAAGAATCAAAACAATTGGTGCAGTTTTTGCAGTTATAAATGTGATCGCCTGTGCATTTTTCGCATTTTAATGTGTGCACGCCCTGTTGAATTGCCTCACCGCGTAATTTTAAGAATTCATCGTATGCTCTGCGCCAACTTGCGATCGTGCCATCAAAAATCTTTGCCTTGGCCGCCTCAAATTCCTCTTTGCTAACAGGCTTATTTAAAATATGAAATTCCTTGTTCACCAAATTGCTGCAAAAAATACAGTTGTGGCAGCCGCGCATTTGAAAAGAAAAGAAACAATCATTGCAGTCGTTTGCTTCATAAATCGCCGCGCAATTGTAACAGTTATTTATGTCGCTGCAATCGTAGCAAAGTGTGCTGTCGTTTGTGTAGCCGCAATCCATAACGTCTTTGTCATTCACAATCCAGTATGAGTAATGTGTGTCTTCGCAATTGGCCACGAGTGAGTTTAAAAAACAGTTTTTTGACTGACGAATGTGCAGGTTGTAGTCGCAGTTTTCGGAGTTGAATATGGAAGTGCCTTCGCGCGGGACTACTTTTTGAAGCTCTGCGAATTGTTCAAAAAATGATCTGTTAAAATCAAAATCTCTTCCAAAAGAAAGCGCATCCCAAGTATCTCCCCACCAAGTTGTATTGTTATAGACTTTAAAAGGGCTGTCCGGCGGGTAAGCACTGATGATTTCCTGCCCTGTTGAGTCACATTTGCGGCGATAAAGCTTCCACTCGTTGCGTGTTGCCATGAGCGCTCGCATACGCTCTTCCGGTGCAATTGTCGGTAGCGGCACGCCGAGTTTTTTGCAGAAATCAGCTTCTTTGTCGGAAATCTCGAAGGGTTTTTTTGTTATCCTGCAAATTGCAGTTTGTGACATGAAGTTATTATAACATGGACGCCTATTACGTGATATTGCTTTGCTTATCACAGAAATGGCATGAAAAATGGAAGACATTTATTAGCGAAAAGAGCTTTGATTCGCAATGAAAACAATTTAGATTCACACATCGACGGCTACGGAGCGCTTACAGAAGCCTCAAAGAGCTCGAAATGCCAAATACGACAAATACACTCGACGGCAGTTTTTCGCCTCTCAAAGAGAAAATTCGACTGCACAGAGGATTGAAAAAATCACGAAAACTGAAGCTTATTAACCAACTTCTTTCCTCCGCCTCTCAGCCACATAAAAAAGTACATTACGCCAAAAACCGCTATTAACTATAAAAAGTGGCGCATCAATTTCTCTTGACGCGCCACTTTTGTAAATAAATCTACGCGGTTCTCTTTTTTGTAGCTTTTTTTAGAGGAATACTGTAGAGAGTCTTTTTATCCACTTCTATAAGCGTTCTTTTCTTGTATTTCTTTCTAAAGACTAGTGAGGTAATAGAAACCCGTTTGCCGCTTTGAATAAGATAATACTGTTTTTTCCCTTTAAGTTTTACGATAACACCGTTTTTAATAAGTTTAGTTTTGACACCCAATACCTTTCCTGGAGTTTGCACAGTTGGGACGGGCTGAATTATAGGTGTGCTCCCACCGCCAACCACTGCCGGAATAGGTACAGTTGCCACCACCCACATCACACTGGTGGCATTTGCTTCGGTCTGGTAGTTGCCGGCCGCATCACGACCAATGACTTTTAGTGTATGTGAGCCGACTCCGAGTGAAACTAATTGAATTGGAGTTGCAACGGAAGCCTCTGAACTAAGAGGCTGAGCGTCCAGAATAAATTTATAGTGAGTGACATCTGCGCCCGAAACGGTAATTGTTGCGTTTGTGGAAGTCACGGTGTCTGTTGGCGCGCCAGCCAAAACCGCGACAGGCGGAGTAAGATCGATGGTCCAAGAAAATATTGTTGCCTCAGCAACGCTTGGATATTGACCTGTCATGCTTTTCCCAATCACAACCAACGCATAATTCCCTTCTGTAAGATTATTTAACACAACATGTGTAGCAACCGGCATTTCCTCTCCAAAATCGCTGGCAGTAAGTTCTGCAACTTCACCGGCTATATTCGTAAGTTTAAATTTATAAAAATCAACGCCTTCTCCGGAAACTGTAATGTCAGCAGAAGTTGAATTTGTTAGGCTGGCCGGTGTGCCGCTAAGAACAGCCGTTAATAAGCTGGTGTTAACCTCCCACGTAACTCGAGTAGACAACAATTCTGTCTGATAATTGCCAGCGATATCCCGTCCGACCACCTCAAGCGTATGCTCCCCATTTGACAAATCCGATAAAATAATTGGGGTTGCGACCGGTGTTTCCGCATTAAAATTTCCGGCATCAATTTTAAATTTATAATGAGTTACTCCTTCTCCGGTCACTGTCATATTAATTGAATTAAACTTCGTGGGATTATGCGGATATGCAAGCAAACCTGCCGTAGGAGCCGTGTTATCCAAAACCGCAGAAACGGTCAGTACACCACTTTCATTACCAAGTGCGTCTTTTGCTTGAACATGAATATAAAAGACTCCATTACCAATCGGCTGAGTTGCAGTTTTGAGAGCCACATATTCTCCATCAGGAATACCCTCTTCCAGCTGATCAATAGAGAATCTGAAAGTCGCTGATTGATCGGCTGAATCCCAATTCCATGTCTTTGATTTAGTTGGCACAGCGTCAGAAACAAGACCGGTAATATCCGGTGCAGCCCTGTCGAGTACAAACTCGGCTGTTTGTGCAGGCCGTCCAAGGTTTAACAAAGAATCACGTCCTTGCACAAAAATAACCTTAGATCCATCAGTCGCAGTACAACCATTTAATATGGAATGCACATCGAAATTATTTTTTGTCTCTTGGAAAGGTTCAAAATCAGTCCAGGTTTCACTCGCATCATCAGGTGCATCAACACATGAGAATCTAACCATAGCATTCTCTGCGCCAACTCCGGCATCATTAAGTGAAAGCTCCAATGTAGGAGTTACGTCATTTGTAGGATTTCCACCCGCATTTGTAATGGTAAGCACGGGGCCGGTTGTATCCACTAGCCATGTAAATATTGTGGGCGCATTTTCCGGCTGCCAAGTACCCGCATTATTTTTTCCAAGTACCTTAATTTCATGGGTTCCATCGACAAGATTTATCAGTTGAATATTAGAAATGACGCTTATCTCTTCGGAAAAATCACCATCATCTATCTGGAATTTGTAGGCAACAACGTCTACCCCGCCAACGGTGAATTGAGGATTTTGTTCCTTGGAAGGATTTGACGGTGCTAGCGTTAATTGAGCGAGCGCAGCACTACCATTGAGAATAAATTCACCAGTATTGGAAACGCCTATATTTCCCAAGGCATCTTTCAATTGTAGATAAACAATCCTGGCACCATCGGCGTTGGTGCAGCCATTTAAACCCGATTTTATATCAAAATTATTTTTTGTATATTGGAAGGGTTCGGCATCTGTCCATGTGGCGTTATCGCAAGAAAAACTCATCTCCGCATCAGACTCTCCAACTCCGCCATCGGTAAATGTTAAATTAAATGTTGGCGTTGCGTCGTTTGTAGGATTACCGGAAGCATTTGTGATCGTGCCGGTCGGGCCGGTAGCATCCACCAGCCATGAATAAGTGGTTGCATCCGCAATCGGCTGCGTATTCCCGGCATCATCAATGGCGATGACGCGAAGTGTATGTTCTCCATCAATGAGTCCAAGGAGCGTGATAGGTTCCGCAATAGCCGTTACCGCGGAAAACTCGCCCCCGTCGAGTGAGAATTGGTACGATACCGCCTCCTCACCGCCTACGGTGATGTTTGTAGTCGTTGCATTAGTGAGCGCATTAGGCGTATTTATGAGCGTCGCAATAGGCACAAGAAGATCTACCACAAATGCCGTACTCACCGCGAACGGTGAGTCTTTTGCGCCGTCATTCGCTTTGAAGCGAATACGTACATCATCTTGATCTGTGCCGACGAGACCGGCGGAAAAATCGTCATGTGCGAAATCAATAAAAAGCGCATACCATCCATCTGGAGGGGGAAACGAAGTGAAAGTTGTGCGCTCATAATCAAGGCTAAAAAGTCCAATCGCCTCCGATGCATCGCCGTTTGCCGGCGCACGCCATGTTGCACCATCATCTGTGGAGTACTCGAACTGCTTCAATGTGAATGGGAGCCCCTCAACGCCATCACGCACCGCAAAGTTGAATTTAATAAGCGCGTTATTCTCTAATGCACGCCCTCCGGCGAAAAGAACATCGTCTTCTTGGTTTCCAACATGCGGATTAAAAACGTTTAGTGCATTAAAAAGATTAATGCGCTTGCCCGTCACTGTTTTATCTGCCAAAGACGCTTTTGCATCACCGGTTGTTTCTATAATTGATTTTACTTGCGCAGCGCTGAGCGAAGGATTGTAACTCCAGACCATTGCGGCTTCGCCGGCGACTTGCGGGGCGGCCATGGAAGTGCCGTCCATAAATGCATAATTTTCACCGGTTCTTTCGGCAGATTCAATTTTAATATTATCCAGAAAACAACCATCGTAATTACCCAGTGCATTATTACTTCCATTTGTTACCCACCGGAACCGCAATTGAGTTTGCGGGCTCATAAATGGAGCCAAGTCATGCGAATAATTCATTATAACACCATCAAAAAGAGGAAATGCTTCGTTATAGTAAATCATTCCAGTCTCATCAAACACTGCTACATTATTAGTAAATGTAGACCCGTTGGAAACATCCAGTGCAAGGTAATCGCTCAATTCTTCGTCTGCCATTAGACGTCTATCGGTATCACAATAGACGACAAAGGAGAGTTTTGCTCCGGGTTTGCCGATAAGGTCAATAGGGTTTGAAGTTACCGACGTATTTGCATTATTTACATATGGGACACGAGAAATGTCAGTATAAAGAACTTTTTCGCCACCAAAAGACCACGTCCCCCAATTATTTGAAGCTCCTCCATGAGTGAATTTACCACCAATGTTTGGTGGCGAAACGTTTTGGAAATCTTCACTAAATGGGATTGAGAATGTTGGATATGTACTATAAATATTTGTGCCAGGTGCTGCAACATCAACCGAAGCTCTTCCATAGTTGGAGAAGTCGGTCAAAGTATCATTCTGGTCAGTTGCCGCAACAGAAATAATATTCGGCAATTCATAACTGGCAGGATAAAAGGGGTCTATATCGTTGTTATAGTCTTCATTGCCAGACGCGGCAACAAAAAGCCCGGGGAATGACGCAACAGCATTTAATTCTGATTGAGAATATAGTGCGCCACTAAAGCTGGCGTTTATTATCTTTGCCCCATTGTTCTGTGCAAAATTAAGGCCTTTAATCCAATTCGAAGTAAGAATATCACCTGCAGCATTACCAACTTTCACCGCCATAATTTTCGCCGTCCAATTTACGCCGGTAACTCCGCGGTTATTATTTCCCTGTGCTCCCAATATTCCAGCTACGTGAGTTCCATGACCAGAGTCATCAATAGGATTGGCGTCATTATTAACAAAATCCCAGCCATGATTCGGGCAACCGCCATCAATTTGATTGTTTGCATCGTCTCTGCATCCGGCACTGCCATCCCACATATTGTTGGCAAGATCAGGATGATTATATGCAACGCCCGTATCTAAAACGGCAACGATAGGATTTGCTCCACCGGTATATATATCCCAAGCCTCAGGCGCATCAATGTCTGCGTCATTTGTTCCCGCAATGCCAAGCATGGCTTGGCCGGTATTATTTGCTGCCCAAAGTTCTGAGAAATTTGTATCGTTGGGAATAGTTGATGAAAAATGCCTAATGTAATTCGGCTCAACATACTCTACTTGCGGATCATTCTTGAGACGCGCAATTAACTGCTCTGTCGTTTCATTCAGTCTCGATTTCATGAGAGTGAGATTCTGGGGTTCAAACATCTCTTTTCTCTCGAGACCCTTTAGTAATTCAAATTTTTTCACGGACATCCTGCCAAGAAAACGCGAAACATCCACGCGGTCTTTTTTAAATTTCACCAATACTTCTCCCTGGCGAAAATTGCCTTTAGCTTTAGAAGCAGCGCGACTACCAGCAAGATTTAACGTGTTCTTTAATTCTGATCCTAAAATACTTTTCCCTCTTTTTCCCACGTCTTTTGCCGCCATTGCCGTAAGAGGTAAATTTGCACTGACCATTAAAAGTACAATAAACAGCGCCAACCAGCGTTTGGGTTGCGAAGAAAATACCTTCATAAGAAAATATGTTAAATAAATTTAACCGCATCCTTACACTAATAAGCCCAAAAGTCAAGTTTTTTGGCGTGGACAAACTAAGAGATCAATGTCGCGCCAGTGCTTTACGATAAATAAATATACCTATACCGCATGAGGCAATGTATAAAAGAAAAATATCCAACATTGTTTTTGTAGAAATCATATTGTCGTTAAACGCATAAACCTGATGCATTTTCGCAAATGGAGTCCACTCAGCCAGACTGTTGTTTTGTAACTCCGCAATGTAATTCTTGACGGATATCCTCTTTACGACTGGCTTTCCCTTGCTCCGCACGGCCAGTTTTTTACTAACCTTTGCGCCGGAGCGTAATGGTTTACCAAACATCTGGACAACAACTATGGTGTTAGCGCCAAGAAATTTCCCGGTTGCAACACCAACGCCAATTTGCGTGTAGTTCTTGTCTAAAATGTTTTCTCTATGCGTCACGCTTGTAAGCCAACCCTGTGTCACGTCTTCGGCAGAATTAAAATTCATCGCCAAATTTTCTCCGGCAAACAAATATTTATATTTCACATCACTCATAAAATCCCACGCCATTCGATCTGAGGGACTTACGTGTGAAAAATACTGATTTTTCAGCATATCTTCGGCTTTCTTTTGCGCAGCAGATTCAAGTTTTGGGCTGATTTTTAATTCGCGAAGCCCCACTGACTTTCTCGCATCGTTTGTGAGTGACACGACGTTCTCGGTATTTAAAACACTCGCGAAGAAATCGCGCAGCGAAATATAATTGTCACCTAAAAATGCGGATGCGACCTTTAGTAACGCAATACAGGCCAAAAATAGTGCAATTTTCTTGTATTCTTTCATGTCTTTATCATTATTCTGGTTAGTTCAAAATACGATTTTTTACCCTCTATTCTCTTTACGGAGAAGATTGCTGATTCCTGCGTATATTCTTCATAATTCATTCTTGAAGGAATGTCGAAATATACGCCACCATTAACGATTTTCTCAAGATCTGTCTTCATTCTTTGAAACAGTATAATTTTATTGTCTTTTACGAAAATAATTTTTCGGCTAAACATATCATCGCCCTTTACTGCTGAGAATCTCCCATTTAATTCTTTACTTATTGAACCCGCACGAAATGCATACATTTTATCCCATTTGAAATTTGTAAGATCGGACATATTTATAATACATGGATCAGGCGATGTGCTGTCACATTTTGTATTGATCCACTGAATAATTTTTTTTTCAAGCAGATCACCTTTTCTTAATTGGTAAATATAAACAGTAGCTATTGTTAGTAGCAATAA
>CAYHNW010000001.1:23968-152450 GCA_964358095.1 uncultured Candidatus Peribacteria bacterium | reverse complement strand
CATTCTTAATAATGTTCAAATGAACCCGCGCCAAATCGGCCACCACCAACATTAGCAGCGATACGAAAATCATAGCGATGAGGAGGGAGACGCCGGGTTTTTGAGAAAAGATTTTCATTCCGCTTTGGGGGTATTAGTTAAATTTTTGGCGCGTCTAATTACCACCATATCTTTGCCATTCGGATAAATAACCGTTGATTCAACATGCATTCTTTTTAAATCATTTGAAAATTGAATTTTGATGCCGCGATAAAAAAACGTCGGCACGCCTCTTTGCACGGTGGTATATATATGGGTATCGTCTCTAAAATCTTTATGGCAATTTGGGTCGCCGAGCGCGCACGTCGGGCTGGCCGGCCTGGAATCTTCGTCCAGCCACAACTTGTATTGCTCAAGCGGAGCGGCGGAATCCAGCGCTTCATTCAACGGCTGACTCAACATTATGGGAAAATTGGCCGGAACAGGATCGAGTCCTATCGTGAACCACGCCGGCAATGCCGGGTTTCCCGTAAGCGCTTTTATTTTATCCGAAATCCTATTTGGATTTATATCGCAAGTGCTCGACGTAGCAGCCCCCGGAGCGGTATCCCAGCAGCTCTGCGTCTTTTGCGTAAACCTGAGAAAATCCGTATCGCGAACATTGCGCATCAGCTCAAGTCCTTCTTCCGCAAGCAGCGATGCAACAATCTCATTGCGGTCTATCGCAAGGTTTCTTACACTCGAAACATACAGCCCCGAAACGTACGGAATAATTATCATAATCACGGACATCGCGATTACAACCTCTATAATGGTTTCGCCGGTGTTTGTGTTTCTAAAAAACTTTTTCACGGCAGTTTTGTGAAATAGAATACATATATCATAGCCCAGAATGCGTGTATGGTGAGGGCTATGATCGTCAGGACAACCAATTGAGGTGTGATTTCTTTTCTGCGATTTTCGATAAATTGAGCAACAAACGCCGCAAAACGCTTTGGGAGTTTTGCTTGCGGATTCTTTCTCACGGTTGCATCAAATCGTTTGCTCACCACGCGAAAAGTGTATCACGTGAGAAAAATTAAAGATAATAGAGTCTTTCATTACATTTGTTCAATCAAGTCATTCATAAATCGCGCCGCTTCTGCACCGTCCACTATTCTGTGGTCATATGAAAGTGCCAAAGTGAGAACTGGACGGATTTCAACCTTGCCGTCAATTGCTACCGGTTTTTCTTTAATTTTAAACACGCCCAAGTTTGCCGATTGGCCGTATGCCACGATTGGAGTGGCATAAATCCCGCCGACCGAACCGATGTTTGTGATAGCAAAACTTCCGCCCTGCAAATCGGCGAGCGCAACTTTGTGTTCGCGGCACGCAACGGCGAGTTCATTTAATTCTTTTGCGAGTTCAAAAACATCTTTTTTATCCGCGTTTTTTATTACAGGCAGCATGAGTCCTTCCGGCGTATCCACCGCAACCGAAATGTTATAGAATTTTTTATAAATTATTTCGGTGCCGGTTTCGTTGATGCTGGCATTTAGAGCCGGATGTTTTTTGAGAGCTTCGGTGGTGGCCTTAATAATGAACGGCAAAAACGTGAGTTTAATCCCCTTTTTCTCGGCTTCCGCTTTTTTGGCTTCGCGCATTTTTATTAAATTGCTGGCATCCACTTCGTCCATGTGAGTGACGTGAGGAATTGTAAATGCGGACTTTACCATGTGGGCTGCAATTTCTTTGCGAATGCCCTTTAGTGGCACGCGCTCAACTGATCCGTCAAACTTTTGCTCGGGTTTTTGCACTGGTGATTTTGGAGTTGAACCTTCTGGCCTGCGTGGCGGCAATACAACTCCTTCGGCATCCGTTGGAATCCGCCCAATTACGCCGGGACCGGAAAAAATATTTGGCTTCTCTCCTTTTTCACCAATTACAATAAGCACCGCGCCCACATTTATAGTCTCTCCTTCTTTGCCATTTAAAGCCAAAATCGTGCCGGCACGCGGCGACGGTAATTCTACAATCGCCTTTGCGGTTTCCATTTCCACAAGCGGCTGATCTTCTTTAATATTGTCTCCAACCTTTACGCGCCAGCGAACAATTTCACCTTCGTGAATGCCTTCGCCAACGTCAGGAAATTTAAATTCGTATGCCATATAACGAAATTATTATACCAGAGTAATTAATTACACAGCATGTCCTAATATATTAAATATTCCGGTCGCTCAGTTCGCTCAGTTGTGTATGGATAAATACCACGACCCGGCACTATTTCAAATAGTTGATAGCCATTACTTTGAAAATATTCCGCAAGAGCATTCATAAACTTCGCAGGTAGTCTGCCAGAATCCATTCCACCATACGGAAAATAATTTGACGCTATTTCAAGCATAGAACCCATGTTATTCAAATTGCCTTGGCTTGCATCCGCGCCAAGCCACTTTAGGCCTTGCCCCACCGTCATACTGAGATTAGGTTCCTGAAACAAGCGACGCAATTTGCCATCCATCATCATGTCCATAAGTTCCATCTCATACGCGTAAGCCGTAGCTTCTAGGTTGACAGCCAAACGCGGACGCTCACCCTGCCGTACTCGAGCAAAGCGCACGTATTCTTCAAACATGTGTTTACCGGCTGCATCCGTTGGCGCAGCATTGATGTGCTGCCTTTGATTGGCATCTTGGGCTGCGTGAAATAGCTCATGATATGCCAACAATAAATGAATCGGATTAGTCGGGTCGAAATCTTTTGATAGAATCAAAGTTCTTTCTAAAGACGAAAAACTTGCTGCAATACCGGTAGGCAATTTATTCATTGCAAGATACGAAAACCAATTAAGATTTTGCAGTGTACGAGGATCTTCATCGCCCGCCTGCAACGCCCGCTCCATAGTGATGCGATTTTTGTAAGGGTTTTTTGAGTTCACCTGAACTAGTTTAAAAGGAGATTCCAAATTGTCCCTAAAAGATCCGGCTGGCAGAGATTCTATTTGCGGCTGCAATTTGCGCCAAAGTTCGGACATGCCGCTTTCAACTCTTTTTATTAAAGTGCCCGTTAGGGCTTCGCTTGCCGGACTCAAATCTTCCATTGCACGTTGGGTTTCTACATTTAATGCATATTGAGCAGTTGGATCGTCCAATTCCCCCTCACGTCCTAAAATTAAAGATGAAACGCCGGTGGCTGCTACCAGAGCCAAAATGCCGCCACCAATTCTTTGGATAGCGTGTCTTCTTGCTAAATCAATAAGTTCCTCGGCGATAGCTTGATGTTGGCGAAAACCGGGAGCTTCTTCCAGCCCTTTATGTCTTAATTTTCGTGATCTCTTTGTTGTAGGCGGAGCAGAAGCTCTTTCGAATGCCGTGGCTGTTTCGCGTGCCGCTGCTCGGCGAGATTCCCCATCAACAAACCAGTCGGCAATTTCTCTTAACATAACAAAGGCGGATTAGGTAAAAACAAGGTGGTATCCTAAACCTAATATGCTACTTAGTCAACACGTCCCTTATTCCCGCAATTAGCCTCTTTTCATCTGGAATATTGTAATCTTCAGCTTTTAAAAGTGGCGGAATTACATCAAATCCGCTTACACGCTCAACTGGCGCCTTTAGGCTATGCATGGCCTTTTCCATAATTATAGTTGCGATTTCCGAGGCCAAACCGCCTGTGCGCGGCGCCTCTTGAATTATCACGCAGCGACCGGTTTTTTGTACCGATGCCAAAATAGTTTCGGTATCGAGCGGAGAAAGCGTACGTAAATCTATAACTTCCATTGAAATATTTTCTTTTGATAATTCCGCGTGCGCTTTTAAAATTACCGGAATCATTGCGCCCCAGCCGATTATCGTCACGTCATCGCCTTCAATCATCACGCGAGCCTTGCCAAGCGGAATTGTATATTCTTCCTCCGGCACGTCTTCTTTGAGTGAACGATAAAGACGTTTTGGTTCCATAAAAATCACAGGATCCGGATCCTGAATTGCCGCAGCGAGGAGGCCTTTTGCGTCGTACGGAGTAGAAGGGCATACGACTTTTAATCCCGGAGTATGCACATAAATTGCCTCCATACTTTCGCTGTGATGCTCAAGCGCTTTTACGCCGCCGCAATAAGGAAAACGCACTACCATTGGACACGTTAATTTTCCGCGAGAGCGAGTGCGCATACGAGCGGCATGGCAAATTAATTGGTCAAAAGCCGGGTACACAAAACCGTCGAATTGAATTTCTACAATTGGACGCATGCCAGCCATGGCAAGACCAATGGCTGAGCCCACAATCCCTGACTCTGCTAGAGGGGTATCTATAACGCGATCCGCGCCAAAATCTTTAATAAGTCCGTCCGAAATTCTAAAAACGCCGCCGCCAATTCCAACGTCTTCGCCTATCAACATGACGCGCGAGTCCTTCGCCATTTCTTGGCGGAGTGTGTGATTTATAGCTTCTGCAAGGGACATTAACATGGGGTCACAGGGTAAAGTGACGATAGAAATAAAAGTCTAAGTGCGAGAGTTTAGGAATTTGAGAAGGTAAGCTTTTTGCTCTTCAAGTTCCGGGGTCGGTGTTTCATATAAATAGTCAAACATTTCTTCTGGAGCCGGTGGTGGCACGGATTCCGCTTTTTCTACCGCCGTGCGAATTTTTTCTTCCGCATCCGCTATGATTTTTTCTTCAAATGCAGCATCCAGCAAATTTTTCTTCATCATAAATTTGCGCATGCGCAGCAAGGGGTCTCGTAGCGCCCACATTTTTACCTCTTCATCGGTGCGATATCGCGTGGAATCATCCGAAGTTGTGTGATGCCCAAGCCTATAAGTAACGGCTTCTATAAAAGTGGAACCCAGTCCTTGGCGAGCCCGATCTGCGGCTTCTTTTGTTACTGCGGCCACTGCGAACAGGTCATTCCCATCCACCTGTACGCCGGCAATGCCGCCGGCCAAAGCTTTTTGAACCAAAGTTGGAGCGGCTGTTTGTTTGTGGCGCGGTGTGGAAATTGCCCAGTGATTATTTTGGCAGAAAAATATCGTTGGCACTTTCAATGCGCCCGCAAAATTTAACGCTTCATAAACGTCGCCGGTAGAAGTTGCGCCGTCTCCAAAGTAAGAAACAGTGATATTCGATTTTTTCTGTAATTTAAAAGCCCAAGCCATGCCCACTGCATGGAGTGGATGCGTGCCAACCGGGATTGAAACAGGCGCCACGCAAGCATCGTAATTGCTCCCCCACTCATTTCCCATCCAATACAAATAAAGTTTTTCCAGCGGTATGCCGTGCACGTATGAAATTCCAAATTCGCGGAACGATGGGAATATCCAATCGGTTTTTTCTAACATAATTCCACTGCCAATTTGTGCGGCTTCTTGACCCTCGATCGAAGCATACGAGCCGGAACGACCCTGTCTTTGTAGAGCGATTAACTTTTGGTCCGCAAGCCTCAAAAAAATCATGAGAGCATAAAGTTCGCGCAGTTTTACGTCATCCCAATTCGGCATGAGTTCAGAGCGCACAACTTCACCTTCAGGATTTAACGCCTGAATCATTTCGTCTTTCAGCGGATTGAAGTTTTCAATCAGTCCCATGTTTTTGAATTACATTTTTAATGAATAATTCGCCGGCACGATACGATGATCTCACAAATGAGCCGGCGGCGACATATTTAAACCCCATTTTTAATCCCTCTTCTTCATACACCTCAAATTGCTCGGGTGTCACATATTCTACTATTTTTAAGTTCCAGGCGGAAGGTCGCAAATATTGGCCGATAGTTAAGAAATCTACGCCGACCTTGCGCAGGTCGCGCATCGTTTTAATGACTTCTGTAGGTTCTTCGCCGAGTCCAACCATTATTCCGGATTTTGTGTAAATTTCAGGTGTGGATTTTTTTACATAATCAAGTACGTGCAGCGACTGTGAGTAATTTGCCCGAAAATCACGCGCCACTTTTTGCAGTCGCATCACAGTTTCAATATTGTGGCCAAAAACAGTAGGCGCGGCATCTAAAACTTTTTGAATCAATTCGTCTTTGCCACAAAAATCCGGCGTCAAAATTTCGATTAACAATTTTGGATTTTTTTCCTTTAAAACTCGAATACATTCTGCAAAGTGGCCAGCGCCCGAATCTGGCAAATCATCGCGATCCACCGAAGTTAAAACCACGTAATCCAGTCCCAGTTTTTGTATTGCATCTGCTAATTTTTCCGGCTCGGCTTTATCTAGTGACCCCGGCTTTCCATGGTTCACATTACAAAATCTGCATGCCCTTGTGCACGTATCCCCCATTATCATAAAAGTTGCGGTGCCGGTTCCCCAGCACTCATTTATGTTTGGGCACATCGCCTCTTGGCAAACCGTTGCCAAACTCAACTTTGAGGACATTTCGCGCACTTTCTTGTACCTGGCAGAAGGTTCTTTAAACCGCAACTTCATCCAACGCGGCTTTGTCTCTGATTCAAAATTTTCGCTCAAAGTTTGCAAATTTCGCAACGGAATTCTGTTTTTCAGCATGTCCTTGAGTTCATCTCTGGCTATTTGCAACCTCATAGAACCTGAATTGTATCAGATTTCTGCGATCGTGCCACTTGGATTTTCTTGAGAATCTTAATGAGTAAATGAGCCGTTGCCATGGCATCGTGCCGTGCGCGGTGGGCGTTATTTAGGTTAATTCCAAGCGAACTGCACAAATCCACCAAATTATATCGCCGCAACCCAGGAAAAATCTTTCGCGCCAACTTTAATGTGCAGACCATCGGCGTCGTTAGGGGGTCGTGATTAAAAATTCGGAATTCGCTGTTTAAAAAATGATAATCAAATTGCGCATTGTGCGCCACAAAGATACTGCTATCCAAAAATGCGCGCAGTCGGCGAGCGACTTCAAAAAAAGCCGGTGCATCGGCAATGTGAGAATCTCTGATCCCTGTAATATTCGTTATTATTCGCGGGATTGGTCGTCCCGGATTTACCATAGTAAAAAATGTCTCGCGAATCTTTCCGTCAAAAACTTTCACTGCACCGATTTCAATTATGTGGTCTATTCCAGGTCTGCTGCCGGTAGTTTCTATGTCCACTACGGTGAATGGAACTTTGGAAAACATGTTAAAATCAATGTATATGAAACCACTTCTTTTTACTACTTGGAATAATACTAATTCGTGGCTCTTAGTTTCGGCATTCATTGCGTTGCTCGCCGCGGTTATTATCCATTTTTCAATTCGCTCAAGGCCGTGGATGCGGGGCGTGCGTTCGTACGTTGGCAGTTTTAAGAACTGGACACCAACTGTGTTGCGCGTACTGACCGGCTTGGTACTTTTTTTGGGTAGTTTTGCGCGATTTTTATTTGCGCCAGAGTTAACTAGTACGATTTTTCCGGTAGTGAGTGAACGTGTGTTTCTTGCCATTCAATTACTCGCCGGCATAATGCTTGTTATTGGCATATTTCCACGCTTTTCCAGTTTAATGGGACTTGTACTTTATATAATCGCGGCGTTGGCATATCCGGCATTGAATGTTCTTCCGTATATTGCCTTTGTTGGTATATTTGTTTATTTGATACTTGTAGGGGACTCGCATCTCCCGCGCGTTCGTGGCGGAACTTTTTTTGCGGATTTCGCGGACATTTTTGAGCTCGAAAAATTTGCACCGTATGCAATGGCAATTATGCGTATATTTACAACATTTTCATTTGTGTTGGTTGCCTTGTTTTACAATATGTACAATTCGGAAACCGCGCTCAGCGCATTGCGCACGCACGGAGTGGATTTTAACTCAACAATTGGCGTTTCCAACGAAGTTTTTATTTTATTTTCCAGCGTGTCTGGAATACTTTTGGGTGTTTTAATATTATTTGGAATTTTACCGCGCTTTGTCGGCGGAATCCTTTTAATTATTCTGCTTTTTAATATGAGTATGTTTGGAGTTTACAATTTTATCGGGAATTTACCGCTATTTGGAGTTGCTTTCGCCCTACTCGTAAATGGTGCCGGTGAAAAATGGTCGCCAGAATTAAAGAAGAAGAAGGCGTAGGGGCATGTCTTTAAATTGATACTTTTTGCTTGCGTCTTTTTGTCCAAAGCAGAAGAAGAGCGATAAATAACAAAATCGCCTCCATTACTATTGTCCAAATTCTGCTTACAAAAGCGTAAACGAGCGAGACATGAGGTGCTACGATTGTCCTTAGCGCAAAAAACCAAACACCCTCTCTCACGCCAAGTCCACTCGGTGTAAATATTGCGAGCATACTCGCTAGATATCCGAATGCGCCGATACTGATCAAGAATGGGAAATGGCTTGTATTCACCGGCGCAAATGACTGCAAGAAAAGTGCGCTCGAAACACCGAGGCAAAGCACGCCGGCTATATAAAGCAGCTGTAGCGAAAGCAGTTTCCAAAAAGAAACGTGATGATCCTTTACTATTGGTTCTTGGCGCACTATTTTTAAATAAATATTAATGAGGCAATAAAATATGCGTGGCCACAAAATTAAAAGCCCCAAAATACTAATGGCGATGATCCACCATATTGAATATTGGCCAAACATATTTGTTTTTAATATGGCAACAAGAGAAATATAGGTGGCTGCAAAGATTTCCATCACGGCTTCGGTGCCGGTCGAAAGCAGAGTAATGGAATGTGAAACTCCGTGCGGTTTACAAAATTTCATGCGCGTAACGCCAATCCAAATTTTGCCCGGAACGTATTTCGCCGGTTGCGTAATGAAAAAGTACAAAATAGTTTCATATAACGGCACGTTGCAGCGCAGATATTTCAAAATTACATACCATCCGAATGCAAAGATTAAGTACATTAGAGCATAAACAAGCGATGCGGATGCCAGGATGCCAATATTAAAATGAAAAGGAAAAGACCTGATTTGTGACCAGTTTGCGGCAAATTCCCTACCTAAAAAATAAAAGATCACAAGAATTAGCGCGCCCGAGATAATGTTTATCAGAATCTTTTTCATAGATACTAGTGCCCGATTCCTTTATAGACGATGCCGGCTTGTAAAATCCTATCTTTTTGTAAAAAATTTCGTCCGTCTATTACCACCTTCACGCCGCACTTTTTTAGCAATGTCGGCGTGATTTTTTTAAAAACGGAATGGCCGGTGGCCAAAACCACCGCTTCGCATTTTTTCAATAGATCCTCCAAGCTTTTTGCAGTAGATGAATGTGGAACAAATGGATCAAATGTCAGCACTTTTACTCGTTTTTTCTTTAAGATTTCCAAAACTTTTACGGCCGGAGATTCTCGCATATCGGCAATGTCTTTCTTGTATGAGAGTCCAAGTAAGCCGACAGTAACACGGCGCAAGTTCATACCATTTTTTTGCAATTCTTTTTCCAGTAAGCCAACCGTATATGCGGGCATGCCATTGTTGATTTTGCGCGCCATCGAAAGAAAATAATGCTCAAATCCGCTGTGCAGTGCGCGCTCTATCAAATAATACGGATCAACGGGAATGCAATGGCCTCCAACGCCAACCCCCGGATAATGCGGCATAAAGGCGAACGGTTTACTGCTTGAACCTTCAATTACTTCAAGAAGATCAATACCGAGTGCATCAAAAGACATCGCAAGCTCATTAACATACGCAATATTTATGTCGCGAAACGTATTTTCTACAATTTTTGTGGCTTCAGCCGCTTTAATAGTACTTAAAACCTTTATATTTGATTTCAAAAACGATTTATAAAATTGTGCGGCGCACGCGGCGCTTTCTTCGTCAATTCCACCCACGTTGCGCGGAATATTTAGAAGTGTCCATTTTTTATTTCCCGGATCAATACGCTCAGGGCAGTGTGCAAGCAAAAAGTCGCGACCAGCCACTTTTCCATATTTTTCCAAGACCGGCAGAACAACTTCTTCGCAAGTGCCAGGGTTAATTGTTGATTCTATAATTACGAGCTGGCGGTTGGTTGAATTTTTTACAATAGATTCGCAAGCTTTCTTGAGCGGTTCATAATCCGGTTGATATTTTTTTTTGACAGGCGTTGGCACACACACCACCACAATGTCTGCATATTTTATATTTTCAAAATTCGAACTTGCATCAAATGAACTGGATTTTAAAGCGCTGTTGGCTCTTTTTACAGCAATAGGGCTTATGTCCAAGCCATAGACTTTATATTTCTTACTTTTAACCAGAAGCACTGCCAGTGGGAACCCGACATATCCGAGTCCCAATACGGCAACCGTTTGAATCATACGGGCTTAAGGATAGCTTATTTTGTGCTATAATTTAAGTGCATGAAGTACATATTGCAGTACTCGGATGTTTTAATTGCTGTCGGATCTGGAATAGTCGGCATCTTGGTTGGCTTTGTGTTGTCTGGCAAACGCGAGTTTGATGAAGCGGCGATTAAGCATAAGGCGGAAAAAATGCTAGTTGATGCCCAAAAAGAAAGTCTGTCACTAAAAACCAGGTCTGCGGAAAAGGCAATTGAATCAAAGAAACAATTCGAAATTGAACAGCTGGAGTTTGCCAAACAAATAGATAAGATGGAGCAGGTGTTGGCTGTTAAGAGCGGACTGCAGCAAAAAAGAGAATCGCGCGTACAAGAACTCCAAAGGGCTTTACAAGAAGAGGAACGCTCAGCCAATACGATGAAAGCTCGAACTGCAGAAGTAGAGAGGGCTATAAGCGAGAAAGTTATACAAATCACGGGGCTTTCACTGGAGAAAACGAAGGAGCAACTGATTACTCAATATGAGCAGACTTTTCTGGCCGATGCCGAATTGCGCATTCAGCACGATATGGAATGGGCTGCAGAGCGAGCCGCTAGGGATGCGAAAGATATTTTGGCCGGTGCAATTTATCGCTTCGCTGCGCCGACATCTGTGGAGCACGGGCATCACAACATTATTGTTCCAAGAGATGATATAAAAGGTCGCATCGTAGGGCGCGGTGGCCGCAGCGTGGCGTTTTTTGAAAATCTTTTTGGGGTTGATGTAATTTTTAACGACGAGCCGAACTTAATAATTGTAAGTTGTTTTAATTTGGTGCAGAGAGAAGTTGCACGGCTTGCTTTAGAAAGGTTGATGAGAGAAAAAAACATAACAGAAGAGGTAATTACTCGTGCGAAATTTTTGGCGGATCAGGATATGGAGAAGATTTTAAAAAGAGAGGGAGATAAAGCGCTTAAAATACTTGGAATGGAAAATGTTAATCCGGAACTGTCCAAGCTTCTGGGACGTTTGAAGTTCCGCACCAGTTATGGTCAGTGCATAATGAGCCATTGCTTTGAGGTTGCGTATTTTTCACGGTTGCTCGCGAGTGAAATTGGAGCAAACGAACGTGTTGCGTGGATTGCAGGCTTCTTTCATGACGTTGGCAAAGCAATTGACCAAGAATCGGGAGGCTCTCACGACGTGCTCACCAAGGAAATTTTGGAAAAATATAAATTTTCACCGGAAATAGTGCATGCCGCATGGACTCACCACGATGCAGCTCCGCAAGAAACTATAGAGGCTAGAATAGTACAAGCGGCAGATGCTATTTCTGCCGGCAGACCGGGCGCTCGTGCAGAATCGGTGGAGCGGTATTTGGAAAAAATAAAGGCGCTAGAAGAGACGGCGACTTCGTTTGCCGGAGTTAAAAAAGCCTACGCCATCAATGCTGGACGCGAAGTGCGCGTGATAGTTGAGCCGGATAGAATTAAAGACAGCGAGGTTGGCCCGATGGCCAATCAAATAGCTGCAAAGGTTCAAGAACAAGGCGGATATCCAGGGAAAATAAAAGTAATTGCTATAAGAACGACAAAGACAACGGATTACGCAAAATAAAAATTTGTGATAAAATTCGTCCATGAATGAAAATGAAAAGAAAATAGGAACCAAGTTGGATAAGCTGGTTATGGGTATAATCCTGGGTGGGGCGATTGGTTCTGTTCTTGGCTTAACCTTGGCTCCACGAAAGGGTAAAGAAACTCGCGACATTCTCAAGAAAAAAGGACACGAGTTACTGGAAAAAGGAAAAGACGTTTCTAAGAAAATAGTTGGTGACCATAAAGAGACATTCGCAAGCGCAAAATATCAAATTAAAAAAGGGAAAAACCTATTCAAGTGGCTATTCGGACGCAAGGGATCAACTTCTAAAATGCCCAAGGCCACAATGGATATTCCAGAAGACAGAGATAATATATGAAGGCTTTTGTAGGTTTTTTGTTGGCTCTGCTTGCAGTAATAGGTTTTTCGTGCGGATCAATTGCTCTTGATTTGTTCAAACAACGAGACTTGGTTTTGCCCAGGACTACGTTTGGCAACATTAGTTTATCCGGCATGACACGAAACGAAGCGCGTGAAGCCATAAGGCAGCAATTAAAAGATTTCTCCGAGAAGCCCTTTCAGATTGCGGCTCGCGGTGTCGCAAAAACTATTACTTTTAAGGATTTAGGTATAGTTATTAATGAATCTGTCGTTTTGAGCGAGGTGCCCTTTGCGCGTGACATATCTAATATAGAAATAGCACTACTTACATTTGTCGGGCGACGCATAATGCCGGATTTTGTGATAGAGAGGACGGAGATTTTGCGTGTAATAGAAGAAAAATTTCCCGATATTCCTCGTGCACAGAATGCACATTTTATTTTGGAGAAGAAAGTTTTAAAAATCGAAGAAGCTCGCGAAGGCGTGACTCCAAATATTGAGCCGATAGTACTACAGCTGCAAAGTAATATTGCGTTTTTGGAGCAGTCGCCGCTCCTGGTTGAGTTCCTGGATGCGAAGCCCACGGTATGGGCGGCTGACTTGGAGAATAATAAAGCTCAAATCGTAAAAAGAATTTCACGAGCGGTTATTTTGCTTAATCAAAAGGATAAATGGGAAGTGAATTTTGCAAAAAATCCTCAGTGGGTTTTGTTTGAAGCTCAACCATATGCCGTTAGCCAGGGGGAATTCCCTCTAAAAATAAAATGGGAGCCGGTTACATTCTCAAATTTCTTGAATGAAAAAGTTTCTAAATATTTGGAGCAAGCGCCCGAAAATATCCGGATTTGGCGTGAAGCTGACGGCAAAATGAAGTTTGAAGGAAACGCAAACGAGGGTAGAGCAATCGAACGTGAACGACTGCTCGCACTTATTAATAATTCTTTTGATAGAAAGGATTATGATAAGCCGGAAGAAATTGAAATACCCCTCGTTGTGGTTCAGCCAAAAGTTGATGTTTCAGAAGATTTGCAAGCACTTGGAATCAAAGAGCTTGTGGCAGTTGGGCATACTCGTTTTGCCGGATCGCCGGCAAATAGAATGCACAATATCGGCGTTGGTATCTCTAAATTTGATGGACTTCTAATCCCACCGGGTGAAACGTTTTCATTTAACAAGAATCTGGGTAGAGTAGACGAAACCACAGGTTTTAGAAAAGAGTTGGTTATAAAGCCGGAAGGTACCATCCCTGAATTCGGCGGAGGACTTTGCCAAGTTTCCACCACGCTCTATCGCGCCGCAATTTATGGTGGCATGCCGATAGTTGAACGTGAACCTCATTCTTATGTGGTTAGTTATTATTCACAGATAGGCGGGCACGGGTTGGATGCGACAATTTATCCACCAACTCGCGATCTCAAGTTTACAAACGATACGTCCGGATCTCTTTTGATTCATTCGTACGTTCAGGGCGTTGACGCTTACTTTAAACTTTTTGGCACGTCCGATGGCAGAAAAGTAACACTCGAAGGTCCATATATTTCCAACCGTACGAGTGCTCCGCCCGAACCGAAAATAGTAATTGACCCCAAAATGCAGCCTGGCGAGAAAAAACAGGTAGAAAAGCCGCATGCCGGTTTTGATTCCTTGTGGTATCGTTTCATCACAAAAAACGGTGTGACCGCCAAAGAGTCAATTTTTAGCCACTACAAAGCCATACCTGCAAAGTTCTTGGTGGGTGAACAGGTTAATCCGGAAGGTGAAAATCAAGGACTCACTCCGAAGAACTAACTTGTGGTGCATCAATACTCAGTTTACTTAGTTTGTTTTTGGCTTCTTCGTTATAAGGGTCTATTTCCAGAACTTTTTTTAAACATTTATGTTGGCGTTCACTATCGCCGGTCATACTCGCCAACTCTTCAGCCATCATTAAGTATTCAACATTTTGAGGATCAATTTTTAACGCTTTCAAAAAGTAGGAGAGAGCTTGCGCATAATCTTTCAGTTCATAATAGATTTGCCCGATGCTTATCAAGCGCGACGGCTTTGTGGCATCGAGCTTCACGGCATTTTCATAGGCTTCTATGGCATCATGATGACGACCCTGATTGTATAGGCAGCGTCCGTAATTGCAGTAATAAGTTGGTTCTTTTTGGGTTATAGAGAATATTTTTCTATATAGAATCTCTGCACGGCGAGCGTTGCCTTGTTGGATATATATTACTCCCAGCAAGTTCATTGCTTCGGTGTGTTTCTCGTTTAACGCCAGTACTTTTATGAACCATTTTTCAGCTTCAGCAAAGTTTCCGCGGGTAAAATGCATATCCCCTATCCTAAAAGTACGATTTATTTCAGAAAAATCCAGATCGCCCAAAACGGTAGGTTCGGTCTCTTTTTCACCAGTTTGTGTCTGCATAACTCCCGCTTGATCTGACCTTGCTGCTTGAGGATCCCAATATATTGGGCGCTGCATAGCGTGAGATTTTGCGCGTCTGTAGAAAATAAAAACCAGAACTACGACTATTGCGATTGAAATTATTAGGCGATTCATAACTGGAGCATTAAATTCTCCATAACTAAGCGCTGATTTACGTTACGTGCAAGTAGAATAATTGCGTGCTGAATTTCTTTAAGAGTATGGATTGCCGCACATTTTTCTTCAAAAGTTTTTTGCTCAAACATTTTTCGTCTGAAATAATAAACCAAAAGAGACAAGAAATTTTTTGTTTTTTGAGGATCTTTCAATAAATCCTGCATCGCCATAAAGCGAGTAGCCACCGAAGCTTTTTCGCTCAAAAATTCAATTTGGTGATATAGCTCCAGCAGTTCATGGAAAACTTCCGGCGAATTAAGCAACTGTATAGCTTTACCGCTCCGACCCAGAGATAGAAAAAGCACCTGGTCTATCAAGTCTTCAGCTATATTCGGAAATAATTTCTGCAGAGCGCTTTTTAGTATATCATCCGGCAGTTTTTTAAAATGAACAATTCTCATGCGTGAGGCGATGGTTGGTTTAACGTCTCTTAGCTGGCCGGCCGTAAACAAAAATACGGTTTTACCCGGAGGTTCCTCCAGGGTTTTTAAAATACTGTTTGCCGCCGCTTCGGGAAGCCTGCCTATATCCTGAATCAACAAGATTTTATAACGGCTTTGGCCTGTCATATTGAGTCGCGCAATAATTTCACGGATTTGGTCTATTTTTATAGATTCACCGTCGTCTTCGAGTTCAATTGTGTCCAGATGGCATTTTTTTTCGATTTGAATACAAGTAAGACATTTATGACAAAAATTATTTGGACATTGTAAAATCCCGGCGACCGATTTTGCTACACGAAATTTGCCAACCTTTTCTGGCCCCACAAAAAGGTATGCGTGTGTAATATTGTTTTGCGCAAAATCTTGCTCTAACGACGCAAGTTCTTTTTGGTGTCCGATTACATTCCAGTTATAAAGCATAATTATTCAATGTTTTTCCATTCGGGTTCTTGTCGGCAGAGAATTTCAGGGGCTTGTGCCGGATTTGCCATTAGCATTTTTACTGCGCGTTCCAGCCTTACGCGATTTTGAGAACCCTTTAAGAGGACGATATCTCCACTGTGTAAACGGTCAACCAGATATTTACCAGCTTCATCCGCCGTTAAAAGGATTTTAATTTTAGACTCAGGCCATCCTTTTTTCAACAACTGTTCTGCTATAAGCGAAGCCATTTGTCCAACCGTAACCAGTTCGTCAAGCCATGGACCTATGTTTTTTGCAACATCTTTATGGGCTTCTACGGCATAATCCCCAAGTTCGTTCATGTTTCCGATTACGGCAATTTTGCGTTTTCCCGGGAATTCTCGCAAAAGATTCAGAGCTTCTTTTACCGCTTCTAGTGACGCATTATATGAACTATCCAAAATTACTGCTCCATTTTTCCCTTCAATTATAGACATACGACCCGGTGGCAGTCTGAAGTTTTTTAAAGCCGATATCCCCTCTTCTATAGTCACACCATTTAGCACGCCGCACATCAACGCCGGTAACATAATATTTAAATGATAAATTCCCGGTACATCAAACTGTGCCTTAAATTTTTGATTATCCATTTGAATAGTCGCCAAAATGCCACTTGCGGTATTGGTCGCATGATAAATGCTCAAGTTGGCTTCGGTATGCCCCTCAGTGCTATACCAAAATGTTTTTGCGCGTAATTTTCCGTGCAACTTTCGCAAATATTTATCATCCGCATTTAAAATTGCGACGTTTTGTTCATCCAGACATTCTACTAACCTTTTTTTCTCTTCAAAAACGTCTTTCTCTCCTTCAAACTGGCCGGCATCCTGATGCACGCGTGAAATTTTAGTGATGATTCCAATGTGAGGTTTTACGAGTGAGGTCAAATGCTTGATATCCCACGGCTTGTCGGCTCCATATTCAAGAACCAAAAAATCGTACCCTATGCCATTAAATGCATTTTTTACCGCTCGTCCCAAAATCTGTGCCCACTTAATTGTCGAACTAAAACCGGAAGGTTGTTCAAGTATGGCTAACAGTAATCCAATTTCGGTATTTAAACTTTTTGGATTTTTAAAAACTTTCCATTTCGTCTTTAAAACTTCATAAATCGCGTCTTTAGTACTGGTTTTTCCTATTGACCCGGTAATGCCAATTATGGTCGGGCGAATGCGATTTAGCTTTATTTTGACCAATATTTCAAGCAATTTTTGCACAGCAACCTTAGAAAATCTCTTTATGTATTGTTTCGCTTGCCCCATGTGGGTATTATATACCCGGTTTTATGAAAGGACGTGTAATTTTTCTAGCATTACTGGCAACATTTTTATTAGGGGCATGCGGTGAATCCGTTTCTCAGCCGTCGGCTTCGACAAACAAACCCATTATGAAGACTGACCAAACGATTCCGCCAGCAGTAGATGAGCAAATCGCGATAATAGAAACCAACAAGGGCACTATTAAAATGAAATTTTTCCCGCAGTATGCGCCGGAGACTGTAAAAAACTTTGTTGAGTTGGCGAAAAAAGGTTTTTTTAACAATTTGACGTTTCATCGAGTAATTCCGGGGTTCATGATTCAAGGCGGAGATCCAAAGGGCACCGGGCTGGGCGGTGAATCATATAAAGGACCAAATACAACGATTCCCGGGGAAGTTAATCCTGTGCTCAGCCACATTAAAGGTGCCGTTTCTATGGCCAATAAGGGCGAAGATCCAAACACAGCTACGAGTCAATTTTTCATAGTACAAAACAAAGATGGAGCCACGATGCTGGATGGAGGCTACACCATTTTTGGGCAAGTATTTGAGGGTTTAGATATTATTGATGCAATAGCAACCGTTACTCGTGACGCTAACGACAAGCCAAAAACTCCGGTGATCATGAAGAAAGTTACGATTAAATGAACAAAATTATCGGCTATGCCAAGAAACACACATGCTGCGCCGATCCTGCTGAACTTGGATGCAGCTCAAATAAAGAAAAAGGCGAACGAGGCGCGCGCATATATTTTGATGGCGATTCATTTTGCAGGATCCGGGCATCCAGGCGGCAGTCTTTCTGTTGTAGATACGGAAGCAGCGCTTTATTTCAACGTAATGCGTCATGATCCCAAAAATCCGTCTTGGGAAGGGCGCGATAGACTTTTTATTTCGGGTCAGCACAAGTGTCCGGCTCAGTATGCCGTAATGGGTCTCGCAGGATATTACCCGGTTGAGGATTTTGCCACTGAGTTGCGCACTATTGGCACGGCGTTTCAAGGGCATCCGGATTGGATGAAACTGCCGGGGATTGAAATGAGCGGAGGCTCTCTTGGGCAAGGGCTTGGAATTGCAATAGGGTCTGCTCTCGCGGCTAGATTAAACGGTGAAGACCACAGAATTTACTGCATCATGGGTGATGGCGAGCAGCAAGAGGGCAGTATTTGGGAAGCGGCAATGAGTGCAGCTCATTATAAATTAGACAACCTTTGCGCCGTTGTTGACTGCAATAAATTACAAATAGATGGAAACGTGAGCGATGTGATGGATATTGAGCCCGTTAAAGATAAATATGTATCGTTTGGCTGGAATGTAATCGAAGCGGACGGACACGATATTCCTGCGCTGCTCAAGGCTTTTGAACAGGCAAAAACCGTTAAGGGCAAGCCGACGGTTTTGGTGATCCATACAATAAAAGGCAAAGGCGTTTCTTTTATGGAGAATAACGCAGGGTGGCACGGTAAAGGGCCGACCCTTGAAGAAACTCAGGCTGCGTTAAAGGAACTTGGTTTAGCGCACTTACTTACGCCAAAGCTGATGCAAAAAGCCAAAGAACTGCGAGATGAGATTTCACATGAATACGGAAAAATGATTCCAAAAGAGCGCCGTCCGCATTGGTGGAATGCCGAGGAGGGTATGCGAGTAAAAATGGTGCCAACACGAATGGGATTTGGCGGTGCGCTCGCAAGAATTGGTTCAGATAAAAGAGTTGTGTGCTTGGGAGCCGATATTTCCAGCTCAATTTGTATTTACGATTTTTGTAAAAATAATCCAGAGCGCAAAGATAGGTTTTTGAGTATGGGAATTGCAGAGCAAAATATGACAACGGTAGCCGCCGGACTCGCAAAAGAAGGTAAAATTCCGGTTATTGGCAGTTACAGCGTATTTGTAACGGGGCGCAATTGGGATCAGCTGCGTACAACGGTTTGTTACAGCGATTTGAATGTAAAAATTGCGGTTGGGCACGGCGGAATTTCTGTAGGTCCGGATGGTGCAACTCACCAAGGGCTCGAAGATATTTCCTTACTCACAATTTTGCCTAATATGAAGGTGGTTGTTCCGTGTGATTCGATTGAGGCGGACAAGGCCACCGAAGAAATAGTGATGAAACAAAAAGGACCCGGCGCTGTGCGACTGGCTCGTGAGGCGACGCCCATTGTGACTACGCCAACTACGCCTTTTGTTTTTGGAAAAGCCAATATTTGCAGGTTTCGCAAAGAAGCCAAGTCGTTTATTGAAGCGTTTGAATGGTTCGTTTCGGATGAATACACTCCGGAGGATGAGAAACTTTGCATTATGGCGTGCGGGCCGGAGGTGCCAGAGGCAATGCGCGCCGCATATATTCTAAAAGTTGAACATGAAATTGAGACTCGCGTTGTTAATATGCACACGGTAAAGCCACTCGACATTAAAACTATTAAGGCTGCTGCAAAAGAAATCGGAAATATTATTACGGTAGAAGAGCACCAAGTTGGTGGATTTGGGAATTTGGTTGCAGGTGTCGTTGCTAGGGCGGGACTTCCGGTAAAAATGGATATGATCGGCGTAAAAGATCGTTTTGGAGAATCCGGTCAGCCATGGGAGCTTATTTGGAAGTTTGGGCTTGCAGCAGAGCATATCGTGGCCAGCGCAAAAGAGCTATTGAAGATAAAGAAATAGCAGTGTTTTTGCATATTTCTCGCATGAACCGGCTGTCGGCTCATCTTAATTCGCCGCCGCCCCGTTCTCGGTTCTGCTTTCGCTAAAAGCAGAACCTGCGAAAGTCATGCTCGGAATACGCACAAAACACTGTTGGCCCCCATCGCTACGCCATCACCGTTTTCACCACATCGTCAAACACTTTTGGCTCGTTTATTGCGAGCTCCGAAAGCACTTTACGGTTTAAGGCGATTTGCTTGCGAGTCGCTTTGTAGATGAATCTGCTATAAGAAACGCCCTGCAACTTAAGTGCGGCGTTTAATCTGGCAATCCAAAGAGTGCGATAATCGCGCTTTTTTAATTTGCGACCAATAAATGCATTCTTGCCGGCAATCATTACCGCACGCTTGGCAAGACTCCATACGTTATGCCTTTTATCGCGGTAACCTTTTGCCTTCTTAAGAATCTTCTTATGTCTCCTTTTTGTAACGACACCACCTTTAACTCTCATAAAATTGGGATATTAGGATGTAGGGTATAAACCTAAAATGACTGCGGCAAAAGTTTGCGAATCTTGTCCGCATCTGAATGATGAAGAGCTACGCCCATGTTGCCGACAGATTTTTGGCGCTTGCTCTTGTTTATCAATAAATGTTTCTTGCAAGGCTTGCGGTACATGATTTTTCCTGTGCTGGAAATTTTTATGCGCTTTTTTGTGCCACTGTGTGATTTGAGCTTCATATTATTTTGGGGTAATCATCATGAATAAATTGTTTCCTTGTTTTTTTGGCCCCTCCTCCAGTTGACCAACGTCTTCGATCATAGTCTTAAACAGATTCATCTTCACCCTAGCCAAGTCTATATGAGAGAGTTCGCGACCGCGCAATATCATTGCAACTTTCACGAGGTTTCTTGCTCTCAAGAATTCTTTTGCTTTGTTGGCTTTAACTTCTAGATCGTGAGTATCCGTTCTCATACTTAGACGGATTCCCTTCACTTCTCCCTGTTTCTGCGACTTTTTCTGCTTCTGATCCTGTTTCTTCTGTTTGTAGAGGAACTTTCCAAAGTCCATTATTTTGCAGACCGGAGGATTGGCATTTGGCGCCACTTCCACCAGATCCAGTTCATGTTCGCGCGCCATCGCTAGCGCTTTTTCAAGCGCCATAATCCCAGCCTGATTCTCATCTTGGTCTATCAGTCGAACGGTTGGAACCCGTATCCGTTCATTGAGGCGAAAATGCTTTGAAATATATTTTAAATTAAGGACTTCAGGGCAGAGGTAATCTTATGGGAAAGCCTTGTGTAAGTCAAGAGATGGAGTTTATAATAACGCTGCTATGGACTTTACATCCAGGCGTCGAAAAACGCGTCAAGTCAAGGTGGGGAGTTTAACCTTGGGAGGCGGTGCGCCAATCACAATTCAGGCCATGTGTTCCAAAGAGGCAAAGACGCCGAAGGCGATCATTTCGCAGATTTTGCAGTTCGAAAAAGAGGGTTGCGACTTGGTGAGAATTGCAGTGCCAAACCTTGAAATTGCACGCGCAATTCCCGAGATTAAGAAGAAAATCCATATTCCGTTAGTTGCAGATATTCATTTTGATTTTAGGCTTGCGATTGAGGCGATTAATAATGGAGCCGACAAAATACGCATAAATCCCGGGAATATTGGGAATGTCGAGCGAGTTGAGCAGATTTTAGCTGCCGCAAGAAAATATAAAACTGCGCTGAGGCTTGGGGTTAATTCGGGTTCACTAGAAACGGATCTTTTGGAAAAATTTGGACGGCCAAGCTCGGAGGCGTTGGTTGCTTCTGCGTTGCGTTGGGTGAAGATTTTTGAAAAGAATAAATTTAAGAATTTTGTAATTTCCATAAAAAGTTCGGGAGTGAGAGAAACGGTTGAGGCATACGAAATGATCGCGAAGAAATGTAATTATCCGTTGCATTTGGGTGTTACTGAAGCTGGAATCCCTCCATATGGGAGTCTCAAAAGCGCTATTGGAATTGGCGCGTTGCTGCTCCTCGGAATCGGAGACACTATTAGGGTTTCGCTTTCTTCGGACGATCCGGTTGAGCAAGTGCGAGTGGCGCATCAGATTTTAAAGTCCGTAGGGCTTTATAATAAGGAGCCGGAAATTATTGCGTGCCCGAGCTGTGGACGAACAGAAATTGATGTGATTGCACTGGCAAAAGAAATTGAAAAGCGCGTGGCGAAAATTAAAAAACCGTTAAAAATTGCCGTGATGGGTTGCACAGTAAATGGCCCAGGAGAAGCCCGCGAAGCGGATTTTGGAATTGCCGGTGGGCGCGGTCAAGGCGCGATTTTTAAAAAAGGAAAAATTATAAAATGGATACCGGAAGCAGAGCTCGTAGATGAATTTATGAAAATAATTGAGGAATCACTATGAAAAAGATTATTATTCTGGGATCAACCGGTTCAATAGGCATGCAAACGCTGGATGTAATTAAGGCTCACCCGGACGAGTTTGAAGTAGTCGGCCTTTCTGCTCATAACAACGTGGATTTATTTAAGCGGCAGGTCGAAGAATTTCAGCCGAAGTATGTGGTATTGGCCGGCAAAGAATCGGAAAAAGAATTAATGGAATTGGCACGTGCAAAAGATGCGGATTTGGTAGTTAATGCAATTTCTGGTTACGCGGGACTTATGCCTACTTATGCCGCTTGTGAAGCCAAAAAGACGCTCGCGCTTGCAAATAAAGAGTCTCTGGTTATGGCAGGCGAATTGATAATGGAAACTGCACGCAAAGCTGGCGCAAAAATTTTGCCGATTGACTCCGAACCGTCTGCGATTTGGCAGGCGCTGGGTGGTGGGGATTTGCCGTGTGCCGCGGAAAAAAATGCGGATAGGGAAATTGAAAAAATCACTTTAACCGCTTCAGGCGGGCCTTTTTGGGGACGTAGCCGAGAAGAATTACAAAATGTCACACAGGCTCAAGCCTTGAATCATCCGACTTGGAAAATGGGAAAACGAATTTCTGTGGATAGTGCGACTTTGATGAATAAGGGTTTTGAAATTATAGAAACACATTGGCTTTTTGATGTGCCGGCGGAGAAACTTGACATAAGTATTCATCGCCAAAGTGCGGTTCATTCATTCGTGCAGTTTGTGGACGGGAATATTGTTGCGATCCTGGGCGCGACGGATATGCGAGTTCCAATTTCTTACGCGCTTTTTTACCCAAAGCGTATTAAAAATAGTCTTCCGCGATTGGCTTTTTCTAATTTATCACTTACTTTTAAAACCCCCGATTTTTCTTTATTTAAAGGACCAGAATTGGCTTACAGAGCGCTTGAAGAAGGCGGTATTATGGCTGCTGCGCTGTGCATGGCGGATGAGATTGCCGTAAATAAATTTCTTATCGGAGAAATCGCGTTTTTAGAAATTTACGATTTTATAGGGGATACTTTGCGTCGCGTAAAAAACGAGAAACTTTCACTTAACGCAATAAAAAATTTAAGAGATATAATCAAATGAATATCGGTATCTTACTTGCAGCGGGGAAGAGTAAACGCTTTGGTGGCAACGATAAACTATTTTGTTTAATTAATGGAAAACCGACCATATATCATTCTTTGAGGTTTTTGCACGATTCAAAAAGAATAAATACTATTTTTATAGTTGCTAATAAAAATAATATCGAACGCATAAAAAAGCTGATAGAGAACGCGAAATTTAAAAAAGTTAAAGGTATTTTACTTGGCGGGGCAACACGTTACTCTTCTGTAATTAATGCGCTTAAAAGAATACCGCAAAACGCCGAATTTTTAGTGATACACAATGCTGCAAATCCTTTGGCTATGCAGACGGAACTAAATGCTTGTTTTGAAAAATTTAACCCCGACGTGTTCGGCGTTGCAGTTGGACGAAAAATTAATTCCACCGTAAAGGTGCTTAAAAATGAAACAAAAAGTGAAGTTGGGTATACGATCCCACGCGCAAATTTGAGGGAGATGGAAACTCCACAGGTGGTTCGTGCAAAAGGTTTTACGGATGCATGCCAAAAATTTTCACCACAAAAGTTTGACTATACGGATGACCTTTCTGTGCTTGAACAAGCCGGAAGATGCACGGCTGTTGTTGATGCATCGGACGTAAATAGAAAAATTACAACCAAGTACGACATGGAAACATTGCGTTTTTTAAGCGGAGATTTTGCACAATCGGTTGGATTTGGGGAAGATAGCCACAGATTTGGCAAAAAAGGCAGTTTGGTTTTGGGCGGCGTAGAAGTTTGCGGCTTTCCGCAACTTGAAGCTAATTCCGATGGTGATGTTGTGATACATGCGCTTTGCAACGCGATTTCTTCTGCATTTGGAGGCGGTTCATTGGGAACGTATGCTACTAAAATGTGCCAGAATGGGATTAAAAAAAGTACAAAATATTTGGCTTATATAACGCAAGAAGCCGTAAAATTAAATAAGGCGGTTTTGCACTGCGCAATTAGCATAGAAGCAGCGCGTCCAAATATAGATAAAATTACGCCGCAAATAAAAGAGAAGTTAAGCGGGCTACTCAACTGCGCATCAGAAAACATAGGTGTCACGGCTCACTCTGGAGAAAAGCTGACACCGTTCGGGAGAGGAGAAGCTATTAAGTGCCAGGCCGTTGTTCTACTTGGGTCGTTTAAATAACCTTTATGATAAGCCTAAAATCGTATCCCAAAATAAATCTGGCACTGGATATTTTAAATAAAGATGCGTCAGGATATCACGAAATAAAAACGGTTTTCCATATGCTCACAGAGCTGTTTGATGAACTTATTATTGAAGACTTGTCCGAAGATAGAATTGAAATCGGGTGTGATAATCCCGCATTGCCACTGGATGATACGAACATAGTTTTGAAAGCCGCGAAATTACTAAAAAAACATACCGGCACAAAAAAAGGTGCCAAGATTTTTATCAAAAAGAGAATTCCACTAATGAGTGGACTTGGCGGAGGATCTAGCAATGCCGTTGCCGCGCTAAAAGGACTCGCGACATTGTGGGCCGTAAAAGACCCACAATGTTTATTGCGAAAAGTCACGACCCAAATTGGCATGGATTGCGCTTTTTTCCTTGATGGTGGCACGGCTCTCGGTGAGCATTTTGGAGAGACGATTACTCCCCTGCCGACGTTGCCGTTACGCATCAAATTTGAGATTATAGATACCGACGTGGAAGTTTCGTCACACTTTGCATATTCGCAAATTGATTTAAGGAAATGCGGAAAAAATGCCCACAAAACGGAGCAAATGTTGAATGCGATCAACGGCGGAGATATTAATGGCATACTTAAAAATCTTCACAATGATTTTGAGGATATAGTTTTTGAAAAATATCCAAAGTCGCTCGATAAAAAACGCGAAATGGAATCATTAAAAGGTGGTCACGTTTTACTCTGCGGCTCCGGTGGCGCACTGGTTCGCGTTTATTCGTAATTTTGCCTTCCTTTTAAGGCGCGAGCCAAAGTTACGGCATCGGCATATTCCAAATCTGCGCCAACGGGAATCCCCGTCGCAATGCGTGTTACTTTTACACCAAACGGTTTTAAAAGTCTTTGAATGTAAAGCGCAGTTGTCTCTCCTTCGCTACTTGGATTTGTAGCCAAAATTACCTCAACAGGTTGTGAATCCGCCTGATATTTTTGAACGCGTGAAACTAATTCTTTAATTTTCAAATCATCAGGAGCAATGTTGTCTAACGGGGAAATGCGCCCATGCAAAACGTGATATAGGCCGCGATAATCACCGGCACGCTCAATAGCTTCGGCATCAAATATGTGTTCCACAACGCAAATTATGTGTTTATCGCGCCTTGCGTTTGAGCAGATGTTACAAATCGGCTCGCCACTTTCGTTAACATCGGTAATGCAAAAACATTCGTTGCAAAGTGCAATTTCATTTTTTAAATTTAACAGCGATTCTCCGATCTCATTTGAAATAGAACGGTGTGAACGCAGCAAAAAATACGCAAATCTCTGCGCAGTTTTTTGGCCAACGCCGGGCAGCTTGGAAAGAGAATCAATTAATTTTTGCAGCGACTTTGGTAGCATTATTTTCCGATTAGTTTTAAGAATTCGTTCCTGGTATTTAGATTTTTTTTAAATAGTCCATACATGGCAGATGTGACAATGCTGCTCCTCTGTTTCTCCACGCCGCGAGCCATCATGCAAAGGTGGCGAGCCTCAAGCACAACGCCAACGCCGCGCGGATTTATCAAGTCTTGCAGCGTTCGCGCAATTTCAACCGTCAATCTTTCTTGATTTTGCAATCTACGGGAATAAATTTCCACAATGCGCGGGATTTTTGAAATCCCGATAATTTTCCCGCTTGGAATGTAGCCAATATGCGCTCTACCAAAAAATGGCAACATGTGGTGCTCACACGTGGAATAAAACTCAACATCTTTCACCACAATCATCTCGTCATAATCGTTTTCCACGAAAGTTGTGAGAATATCGCGAGGCTCTTTTCCGTAGCCGGAAAAAACTTTTTCAAAAGATTTTGCAACGCGCTGAGGTGTTTTAACCAAACCGTCGCGTCCAACATCTTCCCCGAGAGCAACAATCATTTGCTCAACAGCTTGTTCAATTTTTAGATTTTTTTGAGACATATTCTTGCGTCATTTTAATAAAATATTTATGGATTCGCCCGTCCGTCGTTAACTCAGGGTGAAACATTGTAGCAAGTAAATTATTTTGCCGCACCATTATCGGCTTTTTGCCGTATTTTGCTAGCACTTTTGCTTTTGCAGAAGCCACTTTCACTTGCGGTGCGCGGATAAAAACAGCTTGGAATGGAGTGGCTCCCAAAATTGGTATGGAAACCGGAGTTTTAAAACTGTCTATTTGTCTGCCGTAGGCATTTCTTTTAATCGTGATGTCCATGAGTGCCATATTTTGCGGCGGCCTATTTATTACCTTTTTTGCGATTAAAATAGCGCCGGCACACGTCCCCCAGATCGTCAGACTTTTTTCTTGTGCTCGTCTGGCGATTTCTTCACTCAGTCCGTAGTGCGCCAAAAGTTTGCCTATAGTAGTTGACTCACCACCGGGAATTATAAGCCCGCTGACTTTCGCCAAATCCGCTTTTGTTTTTACCGCAACCGGATTCTCGCCAAGATTTTGTAGTATCGCCAAATGCTCTTCAACTGAACCTTGAATGTCCAAAACGCCAATTTTCACGGCAAAATTCTACATCGTTTTTTAGTTGTAATAAAGCCCAAAATTTAGGATTGTCAAGAAGGCTTGAGGCTACTATACTGCTCTTAACTTAATTAGGACGCTTAATGCTATTTTTCAGCAATATTCGCGATGCGTCTGTGCGCGACAACTTGGAAGAAGTCGTTGGCGTTGTTTATGACGTTTTAATAAACAACGATACTGACAGGGAATTCCCGCCGGTCATGGGGATAGTTATAAAAGATAAAAGGAGCACAAAACAGTTTATTCCGGTTGAATATATTGAGAGTTGGGGCGCTTCTGAAATTGAATTGGCCAGAAAACTATATGAATCAACGGCAAAGATTCCAACTGGAGACAATATAGTTTCATTGCGCGACAACGTGCTCGATAAACAAATTGTGGATCTGGCTGGCATGCGAGTGGTTCGGGTTAACGATTTGCAGTTTAGCAGGGTTCAACAGTCCATGTGCTTAATTGCGATAGATATAAGTAATCGCGGAATTCTGCGTAGGCTTGGTATGCGCAGTCATTTTTTGAATCATATTTTTAAACCGAACTTTTTGGAATGGAAAAATGTGAAACTAATGGATAATAAGCTTTATCTATCCACCGGTGCCAAGGAAATTGTAAAACTTCACCCGGCTGATATCGCAAACTTGATTGAAAAGATGAATGTGTATCAAGGCAGCACGTTGCTACAATCTTTGGATCCGACTGTTGCGGCTCGCGTTCTTGAAGAAATTCAACCTGATATTAAAAAACTGCTTGTCAAAAATCTTGGGGCGGAACGAACGGCAACTTTGATGGGAAAAATGTCAGTTGATGAACTTGTTGATTTAATACAGCTATTGCCAGGTCGAGAATCGCGCGAAATTATCAGTAAATTGCCGCTGGATAGCAAAATACAAAAGGTTAAAAAAATTATGGAATATGACGAAGACACGGCTGGTGGCTTGATGACAACCGAGTACATTACTGCAAGTTCAGATATGACCGTGGAGCAGGCAATTGCAGAAATAAAACGCGTTTCTCATCTGCATCATTCAATCCAGTTTATTTATATTGTGGATACCGACGGCAAGTTCCTCGGTGTCGTGTCTTTGCGTAACTTGATTGTGGCCGCAAAAACACAGTCCATTAAAGAAATTATGAGGAAGCCAAATAAAAAGCTTCCAACAATTCATGTGGATCAGACTTTTGAATATCTCACCCGATTAATGACAAAATATAATTTACTTTCAGTCGCCGTTTTGGATAAAGACAGAAAACTAATCGGAGTGGTAACGGTAGACGACATAATGAGACGACTTGTCCCAACAGCATAATGAGCACAGCAGTTACACCTACTAATGGCACGAAAAGTCGGTTTTGGACCAAAATAATGTTTTTCTTAAGCGTCATTGGTCCTGGGATTATAGCGGCCAATGCAGATAACGATGCCGGTGGTATCAGTACCTATTCCGCAGTCGGTGCGCATTTTGGTTTTAAAATGCTGTGGGTTTTGTTGCTGGTTACGATTTCTTTGGCTATCACGCAAGAAATGGGCGTTCGCATAGGGCTTGTGACGCGGCAGGGACTCGGTGGCGTAATTCGTGAGCACTTCGGAGTGAGATGGACTACTTTTGCCATGATTACGATGCTGGTTGCAAACATGGGCACAATCACGGCTGAATTCGCCGGAGTGGCCTCATCATTTGAGATTTTTGGAGTAAGTAAGTATCTTTCTGTGCCACTTGCCGCCTTGGTTGTGTGGTTCGTTTTATACAAAGGTTCATTTAAAACGACGCAAAAAATATTTTTGGTATTTTCGGCTTTTTACATCGTTTATATTATCAACGGATTTATAGTTAAGCCGGATTTTAGTGGTGCCCTCACGAGTCTTGTGACCCCAACTGTTGAGTGGACTACGCCGTTTTTGCTTACTATGATCGCTTTAATTGGAACCACCATCACACCGTGGGGACAGTTTTTCATTCAATCGTATGTTGTGGATAAGGGGCTTAAAATAAAACATTACAAAGCAGAGAAAATAGAGGTTTTTGCCGGCGCATTTATAACCGATATCGTTAGTTTTTTTATTATTATCAGTACTGCGGCGACGTTGTATAAATTTGGCATAAAAATTACAGATGCAAAAGACGCGGCGATTGCTCTGCAACCGTTGGCCGGAGATTTTGCCCAAATGTTATTTTCTTTTGGGCTTTTTAGCGCATCAATGCTTGGTGCTTTTATTTTGCCGGTAGCAACCGCATACGCCCTTTGTGAGGCGTTTGGTTGGGAATATGGATTCGACACTAATTGGGAAAATGGAAAAGCTTTTTACATCACAATTCTTGTTTCAATTATAGTTCCGGCGATTTTGGTTTTGATTCCAAGTATGCCGCTTGTGAAGGTGATGATCTTTTCGCAGGATATAAATGGTATTTTGCTGCCAATTATCCTTATCTTCGTGATGCTGATAGTTAATAACAAGAAGATAATGGGCGAGTTCACGAATAAGCCCATCGGAAACATTATTTCGTGGCTGACAATTATTGGAATTATAGGAGCGACGGTTCTTCTGGTAATTTCGTCTGTATTTGGATTTAATTAAATCCCCCGCTTTGCGTAGAGTTGATCTAGTTTTGAAATCTCAAAACTTTCCATTGCCGTACCTAGCCCTTCGGAAACTTTTGCGATAACTGCCGGATCATTGTAGTGCAAAACCGCTTTTACAATTGCTGCGGCACGCTTTTCCGGCTCATTTGATTTAAAAATTCCGGAACCCACAAACACGCCTTCGGATCCAAGTTGCATCATCATTGCGGCATCGGCCGGAGTTGCAATGCCGCCGGCTGCAAAGTTAACAACAGGTAATTTGCCGTGCTTGGCCACCCAGCTAACCAACTCGCAACTAACGCGCATTTCTTCAGCTTTTGCGGCCAAATCTTCTTTGCTTAATTCTTTTAACGCCTCCATCTGGCGAGTGATGTAACGCATATGGCGTACGGCTTCTACCACATTTCCGGTGCCGGCCTCCCCTTTTGTGCGGATCATTGCCGCGCCTTCGGAAATTCTGCGCAGAGCTTCACCCAAATCACGTGCGCCACAAACAAACGGAATTTTGAATTTATTTTTCTCAATGTGAAATTCTTCGTCTGCCGGAGTTAAAACTTCGGATTCATCAATATAATCAACGCCAAGGGCTTCCAAAATTTGCGCTTCTACAAAATGGCCGATGCGAACTTTTGCCATAACCGGAATAGAGACCGCTTTCATTATTTCTTTAATAAGTTTTGGGTCAGACATGCGAGCCACACCGCCATCTTTGCGAATATCCGCCGGTACGCGTTCAAGAGCCATGACGGCAACCGCACCAGCGTTTTCGGCAATTTTAGCTTGATCAGCCGTGACCACATCCATAATTACGCCGCCTTTTAACATTTGAGCCAGTCCCCTTTTTAATTCAGGCGTGTTCTTTTCAATTTTCTTCATAGCAATAAGGTTTTAGCAGATATAAAGAGGGATGTATAGGATTAAGTCACAAGGAGCCGCTGCGTCATTTTTAGGGAATGTTGTTGACAATGTTGGACAAATCCATAAAATACGTCTTTGTGCGCGTAGTTTTTATAATTTTATTATGATTGCATCCTCATTAGAGGGACACGTAGAGCCAATTGATCAAGCTGGTGTTGCAAGGTCGGATGTTACTGCAGATAGGGAGTCCAATGAGCTTGTTGCTCTAGGAGACGAACTTCAAAACTTTTTACTGGCACTGAATACACCATACCTTGGCCAGTTAATTCATGATGCAGGGGTACATGTGGAAAATCCGAGAGCACTGACGGATTTATCTGAACAGGAATTTATGAAGCAATTCAGATATTTATTCGACCGGTTAAGGCATGGGTGTATGGATTTACTTCGTGGACGCGCTTGTGTTCAGCTTGATTATTTGCAAGATACATTAAGCCCTGAGGCAGAACTTGCTACTTTAACACATCTTATTGATCTCTTGCCGCAGATTAAAGGGGCAGGCATACATGCTATAAAGCCAGCACGCCCATCAGTCGGGAGAACCGTGTTCGCTCGAACTAGAGAATCAATAAGGGAAAGACTGCCATCTTGGGCGAAAAGACAACGAGGATTACAGACAAGAATAGAAAAAGAAGAATTGGGAAAAGTACTGTATATCGGTGATGATGGTAGATTAGGCACTGTTATTGAATCTATGAGGATATCGACTGGGGGACGCGCAATGTCAATCGGCATTTTGGCAGAAGATAGTGAATTAAATTCAGATGTACTCGCTCCACGGCTTTATAGGTAAATCGTCTTGTTTGTATTTCTCAAGCGCTTCAACAAGTGTTCGTGCAATTTGAATGTTTGTTAGGAGTGGAATATTTGAATCAATCGCACGGCGGCGGATCAAATAGCCGTCGGTGATTTCGTCGCGCGCATAAGTTTTTGGAATATCTATTACGAGATCCAACTTTTTTTCAATCAAATAATCAATGATATTTGGCTTTTTGCCGGAACGCGCCTTGTGTAGCATCATAACTGGCACGTGATTCTCGTAGAGGAATTTTGAAGTACCCTCTGTTGCAAAAAGAGAGTAGCCCATTTGATGCAGTTTGCGCGCCGAAGACAAAAAGTCGGCTTTATCTTCGATGCGTCCGATTGTTAGACAAATATTTTTCTTTGGAATTGTGAATCCCACGGAAATCATGGCCTTTAAAAGAGCTTCATAGAGGTCGCTGCCAAAGCATGCGACCTCGCCGGTTGAAGCCATTTCTACGCCCAGAACCGGATCTGCACCCTTAAGTCGTGAGAAGGAAAATTGCGGAGCTTTTACGCCAACGTAATCCATGTCTAATGTGTGAAAAGTTTCGGTCTTAAAGCTGTTGATTTTTGGCAGATCAAGCATTGCGCACGTAGCGATTTCTATAAAATTGTGACCGGTTACTTTTGAAGCGAATGGGAAGCTGCGGCTTGCGCGCAAGTTGCACTCAATTACTTTTACTTGATTGCTCTTTGCCAAAAACTGCATATTAAATGGACCGGAAATTTGCAGCGCCTTCGCTATTTTTGCCGCAATATTTTTTATTTGCTTTACGGTTTCAAAATAAAGTTTCTGTGGAGGTAAAACCATTGTAGCGTCACCGGAATGTACGCCCGCGTTTTCTATATGTTCCGAAATTGCAAAGATTATTATTTCTCCTTTATGAGCAACTGCATCTATCTCTATTTCTTTTGCGCCTTGCTCGAACTTGCTCACAACAACCGGTGCCTCCGGTGAAACGTCTGTTGCGAGAGAGAGATAAAGTTCCAAATCGTCGTAATTATGGGCCACACTCATTGCCGCACCCGAAAGTACATAACTTGGGCGAACTAGTAATGGGTAGCCAGCTTCATCGGCAAACTGTTTGATTTTGGAAAGCGAACTTAATTCGCGCCACATTGGCTGGTCAATTTTTAATTCATCCAGCAATGCGGAGAATTTGTTTCTATCCTCCGCCCTGTCAATATTGTGAGGATGAGTACCCAAAATCTTTACGCCGGCTTCGTGCAATTTTAATGCCAAATTGTTTGGCACTTGCCCGCCAGTTGAAATAACAACGCCAATCGGCTGCTCTTTTTCATAAATATCCAAAACGCGCTCCAGCGAAAGTTCGTCAAAATAAAGTTTGTCGCACATGTCATAATCGGTGGAAACCGTTTCCGGGTTGTAATTCACGATGATGGTTTCGTAGCCTTCTTTTTGCAGAGTCTGTACGCAATTTACGCCACACCAATCAAATTCCACAGATGTGCCGATGGCATAAGCTCCACTTCCGAGCACCATCACTTTTTTGCGGCGGTGGTCAATTGTTATGTCGTCTTTTTCGCCGTGATAAGTTACGTAAAGATAATTGGTCTCAGCAGGATATTCGGCGGCGAGCGTATCAATTTGCTTAATGCTCGGCAGAATTTTTAATTTTTTGCGTAGCGCGCGGATGTCCATTTCTGATTTGCCGGTGATATTCGCAATTTGTTTGTCAGAAAAACCCATTGTCTTGGCAATGCGCAGATCTTCTGAAGTGCAACGGGCGGAACCAAGCAGCTTCTCCATCTTTATAATATTTTTCATTTTGTCCAAAAACCAACGGTCAATGCCGGAAAGTTTTTCAATTTTTGCAGTGGACCAGCCTTTGCGCAGAGCTTCTGCAATTGCCAGCATGCGCTTTGGGGTTGGAACAGCGATGTCGTGCGCCAAATTATTGGACTGAAGTTTTACTTTTTTATTTGCCGCAAAACCCTGAAGCCCGATTTGCAGCATTCTGAGTCCCTTTTGCAAAACTTCTTCAAAATTGCGACCTAACGCCATTACTTCGCCAACAGATTTCATTTCCGTGGAAATCTCATGCGAAACTTTTTTGAATTTGTCCAAATCCCAGCGCGGAATTTTTAGAGCAACGTAGTCGAGTGCCGGTTCAAAAAACGCTTTTGTCTTTTTTGTGACTGCGTTTTTGAGTTCAGAAAGTCTGTAGCCCAAGCCCAGCTTTGCCGCAATATAAGCCAACGGATAGCCGGTGGCTTTTGATGCCAAAGCCGAAGAGCGAGAAAGGCGCGCGTTCACTTCTATCACACGATAATCTTCAGATTTTGGATCAAGCGCGTATTGAATGTTGCACTCGCCAATAATTCCCAAATGCCGAATTGTGCGAATGGAAAGCTCGCGCAAGAAGTGATATTCGTGATTGGTAAGCGTTTGAGAAGGTGCAATCACAATGCTTTCTCCGGTGTGAATGCCCAGCGGATCCACGTTTTCCATATTACAAACGGTGACGCAATTATCATATTGGTCGCGAACAACTTCATATTCAACTTCTTTCCAGCCTTTTAAGTTTTCCTCAATCAAGACTTGGCTCGAAAATGCAAATGCCGTGTCTAGTAGCTCATCCAATTCTTTTTCGTTATATGCCGAGCCGGAACCTTTTCCGCCGAGCGCAAATGCAGCTCGCAAAATAACAGGATAACCGATTTTTTTTGCGGCTTTTCGTGAACTTGGCTTGTCTGTGCAAGAAAAGCTTCGTGGGCACGCTACGTTAATTTTTGCCAAAGCCCGTTTAAAAAGTTCGCGATCTTCGGTTTCTTCAATTGCAGAAACCGGCGTTCCCAAAACTCGCACGCCGTGTTTTTTAAAAACGCCCTTGCGATTTAATTCAACTCCGCAATTTAACGCGGTCTGCCCGCCAAAGCTCAAAAGAACGCCGTCCGGACGCTCTTTCTCTATAATTTTTTCAACAAAGTATGGATTTACGGGCAAAAAATAAACCTCGTTGGCGAGGTTCTTGGAAGTCTGATTCGTGGCGATGTTTGGATTGACCAGAACTGTCTTTATTCCCTCTTCCTTGAGGGCTTTGATAGCCTGCGAACCGGAATAATCGAACTCTCCAGCCTCTCCGATTTTTAGCGCTCCGGAGCCAAGAATCAGTACCTTCTTGGGTAGTTTCAAGTTCGTTTTCGTCATTCCGCGAAAGTATAGCGAAAGGTGAGCAAAGTTGCAAAAGCAAGTTAATATTTACAAATGCGGACGATACTGCAGTGCTTCTGCCAGATGGTGTATCCGTATTTTTTCCGAATTTTCCAGATCGGCAATTGTGCGGGCAACTTTTAAAATTCTGTAATATGCGCGGCCGGAACATTGGAGTTTAGAAAAAGCCTCTTTGAGTAGCTGAGTGCCACCCGCATCGAGCTCGCAAAATTCACGTACAAGTTTTGAAGCAATCTTTCCGTTCGTTGTTGTTTGGGCACGAGCGTCTTGAAATTTTCGCGTAGAAATGACAGTTTCTCTAATCTGCTCCGATGAATTTACGTTAGTTAATGTTGAAAATTTTTCAAATGGAAGTCTCGGCACATAACACATTAGGTCTATGCGATCGAGTAAAGGGCCGGAAAGTTTCTTGCGGTATTGCTCCAGTTTTACTGGAGTGCAAATACAGGCTTTTACCGGGTCGCCATAATACCCGCACGAACAGGGATTTGTGGCGGCAATCAATATGAATTCCGCCGGAAAAATAGAGCTACCAGCTACACGAGTTACGTTTACTGTGCCGTCTTCCATCGGTTGGCGGAGACAATCCAGGGTCGCACGCGGGAATTCCAAAAGTTCATCAAGGAATAAAACGCCGTGGTGCGAAAGAGAGATTTCTCCGGGTCTGGGAATTGTACCGCCTCCAACCAGTGAAACCGCCGAAGCCGTGTGATGCACAGCGCGGAATGGCGGCATTTTTATAAGCGGAACTTCGTTTGGCAGCTTACCCGCAATGGAATAAATTTTCGTAACCTCAACGGATTGTTCAAATTTAAGCATGGGCAAAATGCTTTGTAGGCTGCGTGCCAGAAGAGTTTTTCCGGATCCAGGCGGTCCGTATAAAAGGACGTTGTGGCATCCCGCTGCGGCAATAGTCAAAACTCGTTTTGCGCTCTCGTGCCCGCGAATATCTTCAAAATGCCACGGCATATTAATTGAAAAATCGGAGGCTGGAGAATGAGACTCGGAAGGTTTTATTATTTCTTCACCTCGCAAATGTCGCACCAACTGCCCCAGATTCTGCGCGCCGATTATTTTTATACCGGCAATAGCCGAAGCCTCATATCCATTGGTCTCCGGCAAAATGACCGTTTCAAAATTTTCACTTTTTGCATGTGACGCAATGGCAAGGGCTCCGTGAATTCGCCTAAGTTCACCGCTCAATGCCAGTTCACCAATAATAAGCGTTTTAGCTAAACAGTTTTGCGGAATCTGTTCGGATTGCAAAAGTAGACCCAAGGCGATCGGCAAATCAAACATCGGGCCATGTTTTTGCAGATTTGCAGGCGCCAAATTTATGGTTTTTTTACGCCGTGGGTACTCAAGCCCACTGTTTTTTATTGCCGAACGTATGCGCTCTTTGGATTCCTGCACAGTGGCATCCCCCAGTCCGACTATGATTATAGAAGCCGGGCCATTTAAAATATCCACTTCAACTTCGACCGTTTTAGAGTCATATCCAAAGATGGATGCCGAAAACGCTTTTGAGGGCATAGAGCCCTGTATAGCACCTGAAGATTAAATTTCTCTAAACTTTTTATGAATTTTTTATTACACAGAAATAGGCGGCAGAGTTATCAACGCAAGCTAATCTCAAATAACTTCCCGTCTTTTTCAAAATAAATTTTTCCGTCTTTCGTATAAGGCGTTAGCCTGCTCACCGTTTCTCCTTTTTTAATAGGTATTTCGACCAAAGTTTTATAAGTTTTTTTTGCGAAATCAAATTCAACCACAAAAAGCGAAGTACCTTTTTTCTCAGGATTAAAGGTCTTTTTAGTAGCCTCTTCGACCGCTTCCGCAACCGACATTCCCAATGGTGGCTGGTCGGAATCTTGCTTTGAAGATGACAAAAATACAATGTTTCCATTATCCATTTCTATAATATTTTGTGAATCTTCCGCTGGTAGTAAAAACTCTTCAAGCGTTTCGGTATTAACCAAAATCACCCGCTTCGTTTTGACATCACCAAGTTCAAATGCCAGATTTATTCCAACCCACGTTGGATTTTTTGCATCAACCTGCACGTTGATTTTTTTGCGTGTTTTTTGATCAAGATCAACTAAATAATATGAACTGCCAGCGGTTTCATTCGCCGCCACCAATATTTTCTTTCCGCCAACATCGCCTAAAATTTTTGGATTTTTAAATGGACGCTCAAAACTCACGACAACTTCGCGCTTGCCGTTTTTAATAATTTGCAGAATTTGTTTAGAGGCTTTGTCTTCCAGAATTGCTATATTTTCCCCTGCCCAAGTTGGTCTGCTCGTAATCAATAAGTCAGTTTTGTCGGTTGTACCGCTCAAAGCGTCATATAAATAAATTTCTTTTCCAAGTACCACCAGTGCGCTAGAGCCGGATGGTGAAAAAATCACATCCTTCGTTTCTTTTGGAAAATTTTTAAGCTTTGTTGCTGCCAAAAATGGCGGACGCAAAGGCAGAGATTTAAAAGGAAACGAAATTTCACCAAGCTCTTTTGCTACCGGTATGAATTTGAAACTGGCAGTAGCGTCCACTGTGCTCCAACGTTTTACCTCTGTGATGATTTTATCTGGAAAGAAGCCCTCTTTTTGCAAAATGATTGTATGGTTGCGTGGTTCAAGAGTTATTTCGCACGGAGAGGCATCGCAAGTTTTTGTAATTCCGGAAACTTGCACCTTAAATGGAAAAGCCCCATTAATTCGCAGGGTTCCTTTATTTAAAAAGAAAACCCAGGCATACACGCCAATCGCCAGCACGAGTGTAAGAAAGAAGAATACGACTGCCTGTTTGCGGCTTGGCTGGTGCGGTTGGTTCATAATTCTATGTCTTCAAGGTGATTGATTTTTACAAGAACACTTGTGTAGCGATCCAGTTCGATTTCTATCAGGTCAACGCGATAGTCAACATCGCCAGATGTAAATTTTGCCAAATATTTTGCGACGGTGCGTTTTAAGCTGCGCTTTTTTGCAAAGTTAATACTTTCATCGGCATTGCCAAAACTTTCATTTGTTCTAGTTTTGACTTCGATAAAAACTAAAAGGTCAGCCTTTTTTGCAATTATGTCAACCTCGCCGCCGGAAATCGTGAAGTTTTTTTTAATTATTTTAAATCCATGGCTGGCCAAATATTTGCAGGCCAGCTCTTCGCCGATAGAACCTGAGCGTCTTGGGTGCATAGATGGATTCTAGCATAGTAGTAAGGAACTGTGGCACAGCTTTGGCTTTATACACTTTTTACACACTTTTCACACGCACCGTACATCAATCCACAAACTCTTCAAGCTGGTTAATTTGAAATTCATTACAAATTCATTAAAAATTCATTACACCACGCCGAGCCTCAGCGAGGCGCTACATAAAGAATCCAACATATGCAGACCACGCCACTCACCAAAGTTCCGCCACAATCACTTGAGGCCGAGAAAGTAACCCTCGGTTCAATTTTGTTAGATAAAGACGCTATCATAAAGGTCGCGGACTTTTTGAAGCCTGAAGATTTTTACTTTGACCAAAATAATATTATTTACCAAGGCATGCTCGATCTTTTTGGTCGCCGTATGCCGGTTGATTTGAAGATTTTGGCAAATTATTTGGAGGATCACGGCAAATTGGACACGATAGGTGGCGTATCATATTTGGCAGAACTCACGCTGGAAGTCCCGACCGCTACTCACATTTTGCAATACGCGCTCATTGTTAAGCACAAGTCCACGCTGCGCAGGCTTATTGCTTCCGGCGATAAGATTATTGGGCTCGGTTATGATGAAGTGACCGAATTGGACGCACTTTTGGAAGAAGCGGAAAAAACGCTATTTTCGGTTTCTCAAGCTTTCGTCAAAGATCGTTTTATTCACATAAAGGATGTTCTCAATAAAACCTACGAAAAGATTTCAGATCTTCACGATCCTGAGATGAAGGACAAATTCATCGGTCTGCCAAGTGGTTTTCGCTCACTCGATAATATTTTGGCGGGTCTGCATTCAACCGATTTGGTGATTATTGCCGCCCGTCCCGCAATGGGAAAAACGGCTTTTGCCATGAATATTGCCCAAAATATTGCTCGTCGAGGCCGGTCAGTTGGCATAATTTCATTGGAAATGTCCAAAGAGCAGCTGGTTGAGCGTATGTTTTGCGCGCTGCTTGGCGTAGATAGCTGGAAAATGCGCACAGGCAAATTGTCCGACGAAGATTTCTCAAAAATTGGCGCTGTAATGGACGATCTCAACCAAACGAAAATTTTTATAGATGATTCTTCTGTGAATGGGATTGTGGAATTGCGCACAAAAGCACGTCGGCTCAAAGCCGAACACGGTTTGGATTTGTTAATTGTGGATTATTTGCAGATGATGAGCGCCGGAATCAAATCTTCGTATCAAATGAATCGCGTGCAGGAGATTTCCGAAATCACACGCGCCCTAAAAAATCTGGCTCGCGAATTACACATTCCAGTCATTGCGCTTTCTCAGCTTTCGCGTGCGGTGGAAAGCCGTCCAAGTAAAATCCCTCAACTTGCCGACTTGCGTGAAAGCGGTTCGATTGAACAAGATGCCGATATAGTTTTGATGATGTACCGCGAAGATTATTACGAAGAAGACAGTGACCGCAAGGGAGTTACGGACATTTACATCCGAAAACACAGAAACGGTCCAACCGGCCACATAGAGCTAATGTTTGAACGCGAAAAAATGAGGTTTCTGGATATTGAAAGGCAAAGAATTGCGGCGTAGTATGCTCTTATATGTTTTGGGCAGACGAAGTTACCGCTGCGGTTGCGAAAGCTTTTCCGGGTCAGAAAAAGATTGTTGTCCGTGATGAAAAAACGGCATCGGGCAGAGTGCACGTTGGTTCTTTGCGTGGAGTTGTGATTCATGGCGTTGTTGCGCTGGCACTAAAGGGAGCCGGTTATGATGTCAAATATTATTATGAAATAAATGACTCGGATCCAATGGACGGCCTGCCGGTTTATCTTCCGCGCGACAAGTTTTTGCAGCATATGGGCAAACCGCTCTGCGATGTGCCGTCGCCGGAGTCGCCGGATACCCCGCCTACTCCGGAAAAAAATTACGCGCGTTTTTATGGAGATGAATTTGTGAATGTGATTCGCCGGCTTGGCTTTGAACCGGAAATTTATTTAAACAGCACGCTTTATAAAGAGGGAAAATATGATGATCTGATTGATATTGTGCTTGAGAATTCGGATGAAATTCGCGCGATTTATAAAGAAGTTTCGGGTTCGGAGAAACGCGAAGAATGGAATCCTGTGCAAATTATTTGTGAGAAATGCGGAAAAGTTGGGACTACGACAGTGGTTGGTTCGGAGGGGCCGCGCGGCGCAAAAATCGTGGAATATGTTTGCGAACCGGCAAAAGTAAAATGGGCCACGGGTTGCGGACATCGCGGGAAAGTGGCTCCATACCGCGGTCGCGGCAAATTGCCGTGGAAAGTTGAGTGGGCTGCAAAATGGCAAATTTGGCCGGTGCACGTTGAGGGCGCGGGCAAAGATCATTCGGTTGCCGGCGGCAGTCGCGAAGTTGCAGAAACAATCGCCCGCAAAATTTTCAAAGGCTACGTGCCTGTGAATGTTCCATATGAATTTTTTACGATCGGAGGGGTAAAAATGAGTTCGAGCAAAGCTCGCGGGGCGAGTGCGCAAGAAGTTTCCGAGCTTTTGCCGGAAGAGCTGCTGCGCTTTTTGATGGTTAGAAACCGTCCGGAACGACACATTGATTTTGATCCAAGCGGCGGCACGATGCCAAGGCTTTACGATTTTTTTGATGAAGGTGCGGACGTGACTTTTGGCCGCAAAGAATCAGATGTTCCCGAAGACGTAAAAAAGGCTTTTCACTTCGCGCAGCTAAAACCCGGCACAGAAAAAGATTTTTTCCGCCCGCGTTTTTCCCGTGTCGCATTTTTAATCCAAATGCCGCAGCTGGATTTTTTGAAAGAAATTGAGAAGTTGAAGGGCTCGTCGCTGACGGCAGAAGAAAAGCAGGAAGCAAACCGCCGCGCGGCTTACGCCAAACGCTGGATCTGCGACTTCGCCGGCGAAAATGACAAATTTGAAGTTCAAAAAGAAGCGCCGGAACTAATGAAAACCCTAACGCCCGAACAAAAGAAATTTTTGGCCGATGTCGCCGCGCTTTTAAATCAAAAAGACTGGCAGGGCGAGGAACTTCACGCCGCAATTCATGAACTCAAGAAAAATTCCACGCTAGAGGCAAAACAAGCTTTTGGCGCAATTTACACCGCCCTCCTGGGAAAAACTTCCGGCCCGCAAGCCGGCTGGTTCCTGGAGGCGCTGCCAAGGGAGTTTGTGATCGAGAGGTTTTCGGCGGCATAAACTAGGTATAAACCAACAGATTTGCCCCGTAGTCAGGTTGACAGGTAGGTACAATCTCGGCAAGATTAGGCCTTTTTGTGTGAATCAAGAAATCTCATTACGAGGCGCGCGACCAAACGGTGATATTGAAGATCCATGCTGAAGAAAAGGAGAAGGGTAAAAAATAGAACCTTTACTCCGGCTCCTCCGCATCCGCATATTCCTCAACCGGCGCAGCCGTGGGAATCGGTTGCCCGTCCGACCCAATAGCCGCTGGCGCTGCAGCTGCAACCTGCTCTATTGTCTGCGTCGCAATATCCGCAAATTGTCCATAAAAAGTTTTTAATCGTTCCTTGCGCGCTTCGGTCATGGCAAAATCTGCGGCAAGCCCCGCTTCGCGCGCATATGGTGCGTAAATCTTTTCATCATCAAAAGCTTCTTGTATTTGCATCGCCAATTCCGAGCGAATTTTTAGCGGATTGCACGGACGCTGCACCCAAAAACGTATCAAAACCGACATCGCATCTCTCGTAAATTCTTTAAAAACAATTGAATATTTCGGTGTCTTTAACACCAACGAATTATTTTGCAAAATCCTGTCAAAAATTTTCACAGCCCGCTGCAAATCGCTGCCATATCCCATCATCATGCTCATCTCAAGCCTCATTTGCTGACTGCGCGAGAAATTCGTAAGCGGCTGAGTAAGCAGGTCGCTGTTGTGAATTGTGACTTCTTTTTGGTCAAAAGTGCGCAATGTCACAGACTGAAATTCAATTTTTTCTATACGTCCGGTAAAACTTCTGATTTTTACTATGTCCCCTATTTCAAATGGAGATTTAAATAAAATCAGCAAACCCGCCACGTAATTTTTAATCACATCGCGCAGGCCAAAACTCAAACCCAAAGTCAGCACGCTGATTAGTAGTGTCAAATCCAGGCCAATAACTTTTAGTCCCAAGGTAATGGCAACCGCAATCAAAAATCCGCTCGTAATTTTTTCAAGAAGATTTAGAACCGTGCGCTGCCTTTCGTGGGTTGTTTCAATTCTTTGAAAATAACTTTTCAAAAGTTTTACCGCAAAAATACCGGCGACGATCACGATCGCGCCCTCAAGCACGTCCATGAATTTTAGAAAAATATTGACAGCAATGCCGGCATAGTCAATTTCTGACGTTCGCTCCGCAATCCCACTTGCCAGGTTGGTTTTCGTTTTAAAAATTTCGAACGCGAGGAGTCTTGTATCCATAAAATCTTGCTATTCTACCACAAAAACGTGTGCCTAGCACGCACCAACCATTGACGTACCGTAAGGTTGGTTGTGTTATTCGCTTTCCCATCCCCTATCCCATATACCCCATCCCCTGCTATACTTGGCTCATGGATGCCATTGCTGTTATAGATTTCGGAAGTCAATACGCGCACCTCATCGCAAATCGTCTCCGCAGGCTTGGCGTTTATTCAGAAATTTTGCTGCCCGAGTCACCTCTTTCGGATTTTCGCAAATTTAAGGGAATTATTTTGTCCGGCGGGCCGCAGTCGGTTTATGAATCCGGCGCGCCGACGATTGATAAAAAAGTTTTTGAGCTTGAAGTCCCGGTACTCGGACTCTGTTATGGGCATCACATAATTGCGCATTTGCTTGGCGGGAAAGTTGAGTCAGGGAATACTAAAGAATATGGCTTGGCGCGCTTGAACGTCCTGAAAAAAATAGGAATTTTTGAAGGAATAAAAGATCACAGTCAAGTTTGGATGTCACACGGTGACACGGTTACAAAGCCACCACCGGGCTTTATAAGTATTGGAAAAACCGAGGATTGTGAATTTGCGGCACTCGCCTACTCTTCAAAAAAGATTTTTTCCACGCAATTCCATGTTGAAGTTGCGCACACCACGGAAGGCCTAAAAATGCTCGATAATTTCATAAATATTTGTAAGGCAAAACGCAGTTGGAATATGAAGATGTTTTTGGAGGGAAAAATGAAGGAGGTCAAGAAAATGCTTGGTGATAGAAAAGTGTTTTTGCTGGTTAGTGGAGGAGTGGATTCTACCGTTGCCTATGCGCTTTTAACGAAGGCGCTTGGCACGGAACGCGTGTACGGACTTTTTGTGGACACTGGCTTTTTGCGCAAAAATGAAGCAGGAAAAATTTGTAAAACTTTTGCTCAAGTTGGCATTAAGAATTTTCACATGGTGTGCGCCGCGGATAAATTTATAAAAGCACTCAAGGGCATCACGAACCCGGAAGAAAAACGCCACATAATCGGCGACATGTTTTTGCGGATTCAAGCCGAAGAAACGCGCAAACTAAAACTAAATCCAGCGGACTGGGTACTTGGCCAAGGTACGATTTATCCTGACACGATTGAAAGCGCTGGCACAAAGCATTCGGATAAAATTAAAACTCATCACAATCGCGTGCCGGAGATATTGGAGCTGATGAAGAAAGGCCGCATCGTTGAGCCGCTTGCCGAGCTTTATAAAGACGAAGTTCGCGAAGTCGGTGCAGATTTGGGTTTGCCGGACGAAGTCGTGTGGAAGCATCCGTTCCCGGGTCCGGGTCTCGCGGTTCGCATCTTGTGCACCAAAAAAGAGAGTCTTCCGGCGGAGTATTCAGACGTTTCCGAAGCCATTTCCAAGCACCTTGCGCCGCACGGACTTTTTGGCCGCATTTTGCCAATTCAGAGCGTTGGCGTGCAGGGCGACTGCCGCACGTATCGCAATCCGCTTGTGATTTGGGGCAAAAATTATGATTTTGAACATTTGGAAAATATTTCAACGGCGCTCACGAATCGTTTTGCGGCGATCAATCGCGTGTGCTTGCTCCTTTCGCCAAAAGAAATAGAAAATGTCCGTGCAATTCCATCAACTCTCACGTCGGCTCGCATAAAAAAACTGCAAGAACTTGACGATATCACCATGAAATTCGTCACGCAAAATAAACTCGAGCGCGAAGTTTGGCAGTTCCCAAGCGTGCTTTTGCCCGTGTCGGTGAACGGTAGCGCGCTGGAGTCCGTGGTTCTGCGCCCAATTTGTTCCGACGAAGCCATGACCGCGCATTTTTACAAAATGAATTCGACGCTGCTCAAAAAACTCACCGCCAAACTCCACAAAAAATCCGGCGCCGTTTTATACGACATCACAAACAAACCGCCAGGGACGATTGAGTGGGAGTGAGCAGGGTTCCTAATCACTTTCTTGCATATAATCTACTACGATGGAAATGATTCCTTTCACTGTGGCGTTGCACGATTTAAATTGAATTTTATCTAACACTTCATTCCCGTATTTTCTCATTAAATCGCTGATAAGGGCGTGTATAAAAGATTGAGTGGCTCCTTCGATTTTTTCAAAGTCCAATATGATATCTTGATTTTTCTCTAGGGCTGGAAGCAATTTGTTTAATCTGATATCTGCGGCAATGTCTTTATTTTCAGCGAATACGCCAACCTGTTTGAATAATTTTATGTGAATCATGTGAATTGCGGTTTTTTATAACGAGCTTTTTTCCTTTCTTTTATGGCTTCGTTCAAAGTTTCGTTTAGCAGTTTTAAGAGCAGGGAAAATTCTTGTGTAGTATCCAATGAAAGATCGATACCGACAACAGTACCTTCCCAGCTTGGCAGATCACCTTTTTTAGAATGTCTGTCTTCAAAAGGGTCAACATGCAATTTTATTTTTTTACCTTTTCTTTTTAAGAGTTTATACATTGCTTTTCCGCTATAGATAACGAAAAAATCACTATTTACAGAAGCTATTGATTTTATGAAAAACAAGCCTGCACCCGCATTGCGATCCGTCCCGCCTTCTTGCCTTGTTGTTCCGGTAATGCCAGGAGTTAATGCTAAACGGATTGCCTCCAAATCAGTCTTTGGGTTGTAAGATTGGTTTATTGATTTCCATATGCCGATACCTGTGTCAGCAATCCCAATGCGAATAGTATTACTTTTTTTGTAGTATTGGGCGGATACAATAGCTCCGTGTTTTGACATGGAGTGCTCAAGTACATTTCTTATCAATTCGCTCATTATGTAGCGTATGGGTTCAGCGTGTTTTGGCTCAAGGTGAAGTAAAGGCGTTACTTCTGTGATGAATTCCGTTAATTCCGTCGAGTTTTTAATTTGAGTCAACGGTACAGATCTGCCCGCGAGTTCATGTTTTTTCATCGTAATGCCCGACGTTACATGCAGAAAATCAAATAATCTCATCCTCTCTAAGTAATGTTTAGATCTTGCTTCGAGTTTTTCACACTCGATATTTGAGGGATTTGTTTTTATGCCTAAAGCGGCAATCATCGTCAGCACCATTGGATGTATAGATAGCCATTTCTTATTGAATGTTATTTTTAATTGATCAGGATTTGCTGGTTTAAATCCTTTAAGGAACGGGTCTATATTCCCTAACCACACGCTGTTTGGGATATGTATCTTCATACAGGTTAAGTATACCGGGAATTAGCATTAAATGTCAAACTACCGGGATTCCCGGCAATACAAAACAAACCGCCAGGGACGATTGAGTGGGAGTGAGGTTCTTGTCCCCTCACACCCTCAGGCGATATCTACGTATTCCGTTAAAAAAGTCCTTAGTTCGCCAATTGTACCGAGTTTTAGTTCAACTTCTTGGGATATCTCCCCTTCCATATCTGCTCCCATAAAAAAATATTAAGTAATCTAGCGGCTTGTAATCTTTCCAACCTCCGCCCCCTCCACATCTCCCGCCTTCATTCCGCCAAACTCCTCCACGAATTGTTTAAACTTCGCCGGATCATCGGTGGTCATGAATTTTCGTGCGCCGCCACGGCTCAACTTTTTCTCAATTTCCGGATGTCTAGTTAAATAGTCGGCAAGGCTGCGCGCCACAATCTCTCCCGAATTCAGCACCTTCACGCGGCTACCCATAAACGACACGAAATCCCGCAGCATCAGCGGATAATGTGTGCATCCCAAAATCAGCGTATCCACGTTGTGATTTTTCACAGGCCTCAAATATTTTTTCAAAATCATGCGCGCCTCAGGCTTCGTGTGCCAGTGTTCCTCAATCAGCGGCACGAGCAGCGGGCAAGCCTGGCTAGTCAAATCCAGTTTAATGCCTTTTTTATGCCCTGACGCGAGTTTCCATTCTTTTTCCAGCTCCACATCAAAAGTGTGCGAATTAACCGTCGCACGCGTGCCAGTAACGCCAATGCGTCCGGTCATAGTCTCGCGCACCGCCTGCTCCGCAATCGGCCGAATCACCCCCAGAATTTTTCTGTCTTTAAATTTAGATTTTGCCTCGCCTGCCGGCAGGCAGGGATTCCGCAAATACTTTTCCTGCAATTCACGCAGTGCAAGCGAACTCGCCGTGAAACACGCAAAAATTATCAAATTGCATCCCTTATCAAACAAAAATCTCACGGCTTCTTCCGAAAACTTCGTCACCGTCTCCTTGCTGTGGTTTCCATAAGGAGCGCGCGCGTTATCGCCGAGGTAAAGATAATCATACTGCGGCAACGTCTTGACGATCTCGCGCATTATTGTAAGGCCGCCATAGCCCGAGTCAAATATACCGATCATGCCAACGTTATACACGTGAATTAACCTGAAATACAGGCCTTTTAGTAAGCCTAGATTGGGGCGCGGCTGGGGTGTGTCTGCGCAGGAAACGTTTCCAGAAGGAGTGCCTGCCGAATCATGTATGAGGCAGGCCGACTTCCAGTGACCGAAGCAGACACACCCCAGCCGCAGCCACATAAAAAAATCCCCCAACCGCACGTATGTCCGGTTAACGAGGGACTTTTTTATGGGCCCCAAAGATTAATTGAGGCCCAGAGCATCCACGCTTTCCCGGGTAACCCTATCAGATGTTCAAAGTATAAAAAATTGAAAGACACCAGAGGGTGATTTTTCCCAGAAATTAATGGAGAGAAAGGAGACCAATCCTTTCTGGTTCGACGAGCGAATCTGCCTTACTTGGGTTTTATTTCCGCCGAACCATAACGGCGGCCTGTTTATTGTGTTTTTATTTTTGAGCGGCTAGGCCGTCAATGAGAAGAATAAAGGACACCAAGCTTTGTTTTTGTTTTGAGAGGCGAGGGCGGTCTTTTGTAATCCCTTGCCACTGTAAAGCAGAAAAAGGTGCGAGATTTGTGAGCAAATATTTCTTCCCAGCAAGATTCGGAATTTGCTATAGTGAAGGCTGTTTACCTCGCATCTTTTCCTGCCTTCCAAATTTTCAAAGAACAAATCATGCCAATTTACCAAAGCGGGCGAATGTATGCAAACAGTATTTATATACAGAAATTAGTTTAGTAGCCTGATTTATGAAATTGCGCCTAATAGATACAGTTTTTATCCTAATAGGCCTCGCTGTCGGTATTATTTTGTCTTTGCAAATAAGATCCCAACCTATTGGCAATAGGTCGTTTCCCCTAGATCAACTTGAAGTGCAAAAATCTCTTTTGTCTACTTTTTCTCTGGAACAAACAGATTTAAAAAAGGAATTAGAATCTGTTGAGAATAAATTAACTGAAGCCAGGGCTATAGTTGAGAGAAGATCCTCCAGGCAAACCTTGCGCCAACTTGATTCTCTAAAAAAACTTACACAATTGAATGCTGCTACAGGTTCTGGTATTCGAATAACTTTAAGTGACAATCCTTCGGTTTCCAGGCTGGATTTTAGCGCCATTAATGAAAATTTCGTTCAGGCCACTGATTTGCGCGACCTCGTTAATGCTTTGTATTTAAAAGATGCCAAGGCAATTTCCATAAACGGAAAAAGAGTATCGCCACTCATGCCAATACAACCGGTTTTTGACAGCATTCTAGTGGGCAATTTTCAAATATCATCGCCGTTTATGGTAGAAGCAGTTGGAAATTCAGATGCTCTCAAGGAAGTTGCCATTAGTTTACAGAGCAAAAAAATACATGTTTATTTGGAGCGCCTTGAAAAAATGGAAATTGAGTCTATCCAAACCCCGCGATCGGTAAAATATTTATCTATCATTAGTAAATGAAAAAAGCACTTATCATTACAGCTTTAATAGTCGGGATATTTTTATCCATCCAAATGAGGTCGTTTAAACAAGTTGAAATTTTAGTTGCGCGTTCAGGTCCGGCAAATTTAATTAAGGAATTACGCGTATTGCAAGTCGCCAACCAGCAATTAAGGGATCATATAGCTGAAAAAGAGAAAAGTTTGGAAGATATAAAATCAAAAATTTCCAGCCAGACAATAGAAGATGAAATCAAAAATTTACGCGCACTCTCGGGCACAGAAGAGGTCTCCGGAGAAGGAATTGAGATTGTGTTCCCGCAATGGCTTAAGGCGTTTTGGTTGTCAGATTTAATCGCGCAATTGGTAAGCGCAGGAGCAGAAGCTGTGGCCATAAACGATATTCGGTTCACAGAAAACACGGCAGGTTTGCGAGATATTGGCAACGATCCGGCTTCCGCGGGTCTTTTGATGCGCAGTCAATTCTTACGCCCGCCATTCAAGATAACCGTCATTGGGCCAAAGGTAGAACTAAAACAGGCCATTTCCCAAAGCGGCGGCATACTGGATCGCATCGGAAGTTCGTATGGCAAAGCAAAAATAATCGTCACAGGAAAAGATACAATTACGATTCCGGCATTAACGCAGTAAATACCAAATCAACGGTATAGCCGCGAGCAATATATACGTCAAAATAGAGAACGCTATTTTTCCTGCGCGTTCTTGTTTAAAAAGTTCTTTTGATTGAGCAAGCTCACGTTCGCGGTCATGAAGTTCCCTCTTTATTATTTCTTGAGCCGCAGAATCTTCATACCGCTCGGTGGTTTTTGGAATTGAAATTGGATGAGTTGTTTGAGATTCAAGCTGCCCGATTCTGTAGTTTGACTGTTCCAACTTCTGCTGGTAGTCGGTGAGCACGCGCTTTGCCTCTTCGTACAGATCTTTGTAAAAATCCGTTTCCTGAGATTTGGCGGCAAATGTAGACACGGATGGACTGCGTCGTTCCTTGTCTACTGGTCGTAAAACCACGGGCATTTTCTCGCGAGAAAAACGTGCAATTTCGTCTTTCTTCAGCCAGATTCTGCCGCTCCGCTCATACGCAAAGAGCTTGCCACTTCTAATATATCTGTCTATAGTCCTCACAGAGACACCGAGTATTTTACCGGCTGATTTCCTGTCTAGGTCAATCATCTCTTCCTATTATTAAAACCTTTGAATGAAAAGTCAAATGCACATAGAGAAAATTTCAAACGAAGAAATAAAAAATAAGAAGCCGGCGGTCAACGAAGTCCGTACAAAAAAGTATAGACAAACCTGCACTTGAGGTCACTGATGTCGTTCCGTCCACAGGCGTGCGCATAGTGGCAACAGTCCGAATATGTTGAATCTTGATATTTACAATCACACAAAGAGTAAGCTAAATAAAAATTTCTTTTTAAAGCTTATACCACGCACAGAAACCGTTTTAGCCAAAGAAAAAGTTATAAAAAAAAGCGAAACACATTCAATTGAATTAACACTCGTTTCTAAAAAAGAAATTACGGAGTTGAATAAAAAATATCGCGGCAAAAATAAACCCACGGACGTAATTTCCATTTCTTTTTTTGATAAAAAAACGGGCGACAATTTTGCCGGGGAAATATTCATATGCCTGGAATTTGCAAAGTGGCAGGCAAAAGAAATGGGTCACTCTTTGCAGGCAGAATTGATGTTTTTATTCATACATGGCCTACTGCATTTATTTGGTTACGACCACCAAAAACCGGCAGCGTCAAAGCTCATGGAGAGACTGACGGATAAAATGATGGTATAATTTAATAGGTATCGGGGTGTAGCGTAGCTGGCTAGCGCGCTTGCTTTGGGAGCAAGAGGTCCTGGGTTCGAATCCCAGCACCCCGACCAAAACTATAGTTGGAACAACTCTAGTTTTAGATGTGCAACAAACTCCGGGATTTGAATGCCGGAGCCGAGTCCGCAAGCGGCGGCTTTCTGAGGCGGGGCCGCGCGATTTTTTGCTAAGTCAAAAAATACGCGTGACCAAATCCCAGCATGTCCCTAAAACTCACGCCTTCATATTGTTTAATAATAGTTATATTATTGACTCATGCAAAAACTTTATTCCGAATTCATCGGCATGCCGGTTTTCAGCGAGTATTCATCTTCCCCGCTTGCTTTGATTAAGGATGCAATTATTGATCCGGAAAATGGCAAATTGTTGGCTCTGCTTGTAAAAAATAACCACATCATAGTGCCAATGGATATAGAAAGATCAACCACTTCGGCTATCTTTATTGCCGATAATGACCGCATTCTACCGGTGGACGATGTTCTGCGCGTAAAAATGGTTTTGTCGCGTCATATCTCAATTCCAAGCGCAAAAGTGATCACGGAAAAAAATCATGAGTATTTGGGTCGCGTAACGGATTTTGAAATAGATACTACGCACATGGTTCTCGCTAATATTCATGTCGCTAAACAGTTCTTATTTCTGCACTTCAATGAACGAATAATTGATTTTAAACATATAGTGCGAATAGAAAAACACAGCGTTATAGTGAAAGAGCAAGCCGTGATGTCAAAGGCAAAAGTTGCCGTTGGCGAGTCCGCATTTGCCGGTTAGGGACATCAAAAAAGCCCCGCTGTTTGCAGGGCTTTTTTGATGTTCTTTTGTACGACTAAGCTCCTCTAGCAGCTGTACCGGCGCTGAGAAGAGTGTTTACTATAGCGAATGATGCGATGATTAAAACAACACCGACCACGGCATAAAGAAGAATTTTTTTCGCTTTGTTCACGTTTTCTTCGTTACCGGCCGAACTCACATATAGGAAGCCACCATATATCACCATGACTACGGCAAGAAGGCCGAGGAAGCCAAGGCCAAAGTTGACGAGTGTGAGAACCATACCGCGCAAACCAGTTTGACCGCCGGAAAGTTGGCGGATAATTCCTGGCTGATCTGCATCCGGATCAATTGCGCCCTGAGCCATTGCCAAGTCAATTCCAAAGGCATTGACCAAGAGCAGAGCCAAGACGGTGAGCCCAGTCACTACCGTGAATTGCCGCAGTGTCTTTATGAGTTGCATATTGGTTAGGTTATTAAAAAATTAAATCCTCACCTGATATTTTACTACGAATAAGTTTAAATTCAATATACAGAAAATTGACGCGTTGTAGGTTTAGCTTATAGTTCACCGATTATTTTTACCTCCATTTCGAGCTCAATTCCAAAGCGGTCACGCACTTTTCCCTTTGCTATATCGGCTAATTCTAAAATCTGCGCACATGTGGCCTTCCCCATATTCATAAAAAAGTTCGCATGCTTCTCGCTAATTTGCGCGTCTCCAATTTTAAATCCCTTTAGTCCTACTTGTTCAATTAAGTAGCCGGCGGACTTATCGGAAGATGGATTTTTAAAGAAAGATCCTGCGCTCAACCCGGTAGGTTGTTTGCTGCGCCTTGCTTCGTTTGTTTTGTTTATTAGTTCCTGTGATTTTTGGACGCCACTCTTTTTGAGCATAAGAATCACACGCATTACTATTTCTCGGTGCTCTTGCAGTGAACTCCATCTATATCTAAAGGCTATATTATCTCTAGATATTTCCCGCACACCATCGCCAACATTAAAGGCGGTTATACTTTTTACTAACATTCCTGTTTCAATCCCAGGAACCCCGGCGTTGCCATATACCGCCGCACCAATAGTTCCTGGGATTCCATGCAAGGGTTCGGAGCCGGTTAAATTATTATCCATTGCCACTTTTATTATTTGAGCCCAAAGAACGCCGCTGTCGGCAATTATTTCTTCTCCGGTGACTTCAATCCTGTTAGTAAGATTTTTTATTACAAGACCCCGAAAACCCTTATCTGTAAACAAGACATTAGTTCCACGCCCAATAATTTTATAAGGGATACGATTTTCTTCCGATAAGCTAACCAGGGTCGGCAATTCCTCTATATTTGTCAATTCATAGAAGAAATCGGCTGATCCCCCAACCCGCAAAGTACAGTGATTTTTAAGCAATTCATGTTCTTTTATCCCCGGAAACTGTTTTTTAAAACTTTTCAAAGTCATGCATCGTTGTTAATATGTGCCAGCTATATTATATATTGCCGCCTTAGCTCAGTGGTAGAGCAACAGTTTTGTAAACTGTGGGTCGTCGGTTCAAATCCGACAGGCGGCTCCATTGGGGTTTTACAATATGGGCAGGTAGCAAAGTGGTCAACTGCAACAGACTGTAAATCTGTCGGCCTACGGCCTTCGAAGGTTCAAATCCTTCCCTGCCCACCAAAGACAACAAGTGAATCCTAAAGAAAACCATGAATGCTGCCAGTCAGCAAGAGAATGGCTTTCTTTAGAGACAAGCTAAGGCGGGTGCCATCATCAAGCAGATGTGGCTGAACGCAGTTGTCCTTTTTACTTCAAAAGTCCCCCCACCACTTTACTCACAACTTGTCCATCAGCTTTTCCTTTCGCCTGTGCCATTACGACACCCATAACTTTTCCAAAGTCGGCTTTTGAAGAGGCGCCGGTTTGACTAATCACCTGACTAGCCAAAGTTTTTATCTCTTCTTCGGACATTTGAGCAGGAAGATATTCTTGAAGAATTTTCATTTCATCTTCCTCTTTTTTTGCCATATCTTCGCGGCCTCCTTTTTTAAAGGCATCAATCGAATCTTTTCTCTGTTTTACCTCCTTATTAATAATCTGCATGACCGTCTCATCGCTCGCATCTTTTTTCTCTTTCCCCGAAACTTCAAATTTCATAATCGCAGCCTTGAGTAATCGGAGTGCGCCAAGTTTAGTTTCTTCTTTAGCTTTCATCGCTGCCAACATATCTGCGTTAACTTTTTCTTTGAGCGTCATAATTATTTTTGGTTAGATTCTTTTATTACGGCCTGTGCTGCGGCAAGCCTTGCTATCGGTATGCGATAAGGCGAGCAGCTCACGTAGTTTAGTCCTATGGAGTGACAGAACTCAACAGACTTTGGTTCGCCGCCATGTTCACCGCAAATACCTATTTCCAAATTTGGTTTAATCCCTCGTCCAAGCTGCACGCACTTTTTCATCAACTGCCCAACTCCCTTTTGGTCAATTGTCTCGGTCGGATCTCTTTCCATAAGTCCCTGCTCCAAATACGACGGCAAAAATTTTCCTGCATCATCCCTAGAAAACCCATACGTCATTTGAGTTAAATCATTTGTGCCAAAAGAAAAGAAATCAGCAATGGGCGCAAGTTCATCTGAGGTTAAACATGCTCGCGGTAATTCAATCATTGTTCCGATTTTGAATTTAAAATTAATTTTTCCGCAGTATTCTTTCACAATATTTTCTACCAACTGTCTCATGGATTTTAATTCCGTTGCCAATCCAACGAGTGGTATTTCTATTTCCGGTATTACTTTAATTCCCTTTTTTGTAACATCTATTGCAGCTTCCAAAATTGCGCGCGTTTGCATTTCATAAATCTCTGGATAGGTCACGGCTAGTCGGCATCCTCTGTGACCCAACATCGGATTTATTTCATGTAATCCGATTACAATTTTATTTAATTCGTCTACTGTTATTCCCATGGTTAGTGCCAAGCTTTCTATTTGAGAGCTATTTGTGGGCAAAAATTCATGCAGTGGCGGGTCGAGTAGTCGGATAGTCACAGGGTAGGAGTCCATAGCTTTAAAGATTCCGACAAAATCCCCTCTCTGCAAAGGCAGCAGCTTATCCAAGGCTTTTATTCTTCCCGCGCGATCTTTTGCAATAATCATCTCTCTAATAAGAGGTATTCGATCTTCCTCAAAAAACATATGTTCCGTTCTGCATAGGCCAATCCCCTCACCGCCAAACTCGCGAGCACGCATAGCATCATGTGGGGTATCGGCATTTGCCCTAACTTTTAATTTGCGTATTTTGTCCGCCCAACCCATAAATTTTGCAAAATCCGGACTCATCTTCGGTTCCTGCAATTCCACTTCGCCAATTATCACTTCACCGGTTGAACCGTTAAGCGTAATCAAATCCCCTTCTTTTAAAATTACATCGCCACAAGAAAATATTTTTTTCTTCACGTCCACATGGATAGCCGAGCATCCGGCTACGCAACATTTTCCCATTCCACGACAAACCACCGCAGCATGAGAAGTCATCCCGCCCATGGCCGTTAAAATTCCGCGTGACGCATACATTCCTTGAATATCTTCAGGTGAAGTTTCTTTTCTAACTAAAATTACCTTTTCTTTATTTTCGGTCCACTTCACTGCGTCCTCAGGAGTAAAAACGACTTTCCCCGTGGCCGCGCCAGGTGATGCCGCCAAGCCTTTGCAGAGAACGTTTGATCTTACTCCTGCCGCAATTGTCGGATGAAGCAGTTGATCTAACTGCATCGGGTTCACCTGCAATATCGCCTGGTTTTGGGTAATCAACTTTTCTTTCACCATATCGGTGGCAATTTTTAGTGCCGCAGCCGCGGTACGTTTCCCATTTCTACTTTGAAGAATAAATAATTTTCCTTCTTCAATAGTAAATTCAATGTCCTGCATATCTGCATAATGGCTCTCCAATTTTTTCTGAATAGTCAAAAGCTGTTTGTATACGCCGGGCATTATTTTTCCTAAGTCGCTAATTTTTTGAGGGGTTCTAATTCCTGCCACCACATCTTCGCCCTGTGCATTTATTAAAAATTCTCCATAAAATTCTTTTTGACCAGTTGACGGATTTCGAGTGAATGCCACTCCGGTACCGGAAGTTTCCCCCATATTTCCAAATACCATGCTTTGGATATTCACAGCCGTTCCGAGCAACCCTGTAATCTTATTTATTCGCCTATACGCCTTTGCGCGTTCGTTGTCCCAAGAGTTAAACACAGCCTCTATGGCCAATTTAATTTGTACTCGCGGATTCGATGGAAAATCAGCACCCGTATGTTGCTTAATCAGCTGCTTATACGCAGCGACTAGTCGTTTTAAATCTGTAATGTCGAGCTGGGTATCCAACGTAATCCCCTTCTCTTTCTTTATCTTCGAAATAGCTTCTTCAAACAAGTCATGCTCAACTTCAAGAACCACTTCCCCAAACATATTTACAAACCTACGGTAGGCATCGTAGCAAAACCTCTCATTTCCTGTCTTATTTATAAGTCCGACCACCGTTTCGTCATTGAGTCCCAAGTTCAAAATAGTATCCATCATTCCCGGCATAGAAACTGCCGCGCCGGAGCGAACCGAAACGAGCAATGGATTTTCTTTTGATCCAAATTTCTTCCCGAGTTTTTTTTCGAGTGCAGCAAGTTGTAATTCAAAATCATCCCAGAGGTTTTTTGGGTAGTCGCCGTTCTCATGAAGAAAATGACAAGCCTCAGTTGTAATAGTAAATCCGGGGGGAACCGGCAACCCCAACTTTGTCATGTCTGCCAATACAGAGCCCTTACCTCCAAGAAGAAGGTGCATATCAGCCTTTCCCTCTTGGAATGAATAAACAAACTTAATGTCAGTAATACGTGGGTGTCGCCTAATCACCCTGGAACTTTTACGAGTAGTCGAAGTGTAAGTTTTTTGCATACGTAACAATTACACACGCCCCCTTATCTTTGCCATCTGTGCCAGTCTAGTAAGCGTCCGAATAAACGCAGCCATTCTATATGTGCACTTGTACTTGGCCTGAATTTCGGAGACACCTTTCCATGCATCCACCATTATTATTTTTAGTCTGTCCTGAATCTCTTCACTCGTCCAATAATAATTCATTTGGTTTTGGACAAGTTCAAAATAACTCACAGTAACGCCTCCGGCGTTGGCCAAAATGTCCGGAATGATAGGTATACCCCTTTTTTCTAAAATATCATCGGCTTCGGTAGTAACCGGGCCATTAGCCAATTCCAAAATCATTTTAGCTTTAACTTTACCGGCATTTTTTTCATTAACTTGGTTCTCCATCGCAGAGAGAACTAAGATGTCGCAAGGTAGCTCCAGTAATTCCCCATTAGTGACTTTTTCACATTTAGAACCTTTGGCCACATGGTAATCCACTTTTCCTTTTACCGTGCATGCATGAACCGAACCCAAGTCTTCTTTACATTTTATTGCCTTAATTGCATGGATACCATCTTTGCAATAAATTCCACCTTTTGAATCGGAAACCGCAACAACATTAAAACCAGCCTCGTCGAGTATGCGGGCAGCATTTGCTCCGGCGTTTCCAAAACCTTGAATAACGACAGTCGTTTTTCCGGGATTCATTTTCTTTTCTTTTACAATTTCCATAAGTACATAAAAACCGCCCTTTGCAGTCGCCTTATCACGTCCAAGAGATCCGCCTACTTCAAGCGGCTTACCAGTGACTACCCCAAGCATATTCTCCCCCATAAGCTTTGAATACTCGTCGGCTATCCAAGCCATGATTTGTCCGTCCGTGTTCACGTCCGGAGCCGGTATATCAACTGTAGGACCAATAAATTTAGCGATAGCTCTAGCGTAGGCTCTGGTTACGCGTTCGAGTTCCCCTTTTGAAAGTGTTCTTGGATCCATAATGATTCCACCTTTGCTTCCGCCCAGGGGAATACCCACTACAGAACATTTAAAAGTCATCAACGTAGCCAAAGCTTTCACCTCTTCCATATCAACTTGAGGATGATAGCGAATGCCGCCCTTGTAAGGGCCAGCTAGGTCGTTGTGCTGTACCCTAAAACCGCGAAATACCCTAATTTTCCCATTATCCATTCTTACCGGAAGGCTAACCTCAATAATCCTGTCCGGATTACTAAGAAGCTGTTTTGTGTCTGCGGAAAGCTTCATCAGCTTCGCAGCCTTATCTATCAGGTTTAACGTATTTTGAAAAAAGCTCATGCCAGAAACTTACACCTTTTTCATAATTATTTCCAGAATTGCCACCAAGATGCTTGAGGAGCTCCCAATTGCTTTATTTGATCCTCTAAAACCACGACGCGATCTTGAAAAGTTTTTATCAATTGGAAAAATCCTTCTTTGTCCTTTTGATTCTGCTCAACAAGCTTTTGAATAGTCGTATTAAACTGTCCAATTTCACGTCTGAATACCTGCTCAAGATCCGGAGAAGTGGCCTCCGTGATAGGGCGGTGTTCTCGGGTATCCTCTTGAATAATCGGCTCAGCTTGAGTAGGTGTCTGGCTAGCCCGACTTATAGATTCCAATAATGAATCTTTAATAACCAAATAATTGAATCCCTGAGGGGTTTTTTGGCGTTTTACGGTTACTTTCTTTTGCTTGATCATGCGGCGGATAGTCTGGATAGATTTACCGGAGAATAATGCCGCTTCGTTAATTGTGAGTAGTTCCATACCCTATGAATAATCAAAACCGTTTGGATACGCAAGTGGCTACGCAAGAAAGCTCTAGCGTGACTATGCGGATGTGGTCAGAGTTTGGGGTGGGGGAGGGAAGCGTGTTCAAGAGGGTTTTGCTCGCCTCTCTCGTAAAAATGCTTTCTAATTTTTTACAAATTAAAGCGCATTTTTACAGTTCGGCGTCCTCGTGCCATTTCGGCCTCGACGAAGCTCGGCCTCATTGCACTCGGACCGCAAAACTCGCACTTATTTGGTGGGTCGGGCGGGAATCGGTCACGCGTCAATTTTGCCTTAGCAAAATTGCGCGCGACCCCGCCTCGGAAAGCCTTCTCTAAAGGCTTTCCTACGGCATTCGATTCCCTGATTTTCACAAATAACGCTTCTATTTTTTAGCGTGCTATAAAAACGTCTATTGTGATTTTTCTTGGTGGGTCGGGCGGGAATCGAACCCGCGACCATCAGCTTAAAAGGCTGTTGCTCTACCAACTGAGCTACCGACCCAAATGACGGTGAAAAATTATCAGATTATCCAAAAATACTCAAAGCAAAATTTGAGATTAGTGGGTTTTACGCAACAGATTGTTTTTTGCTAAACAAGCTTGATACCAAGAACGCCACTGCTGGTAGCGCGAACCAAAAATTATAATTATCAATCATCAGCTTCACCATTTGTGACTCAGAATAAGCTGCTGCAAGCGTATTATTAACTATTTGAATATTGCCACTCACGAATGACGCGCCGGACGCATAGACCAACAGTGTGCTAATCACGAGGGCGCCACTTAAAAAGCCAAAAATCAGGGTCATAATCAATCCGATTACGCCGTGGTGTCCGCCGTGGCTCACTTCAAAACTGCCCTTAACCGTTATGATGAGAATTGCGAGTATAAACACCAACACTTTCACCAAAATCATCGTTCTATCTTCGCCGCCAAGCCCCAAAAATCGCAGAAACATCACGGCATCCGGCGATTTTAGTATGTAAGTTTGAAATAAATTCCCAAGTCCGTCTGCGGCCAGAATGGCAATATAAGTGCCTATCATCACCTTTAGGGTATTTTCTTTGCCAATAATAAAGCTGTAAGCGATGATTACCGCGAACACTACAACCACGAAAAGATCCCAGGAAAGTTTTAGCATAAGAAAATCTTTTAATATTTTACACCAGTTGAAAATAAAAGGACAATTTAGAATTACTCTCCAATTATTCTTTTAAAGAACCCCTTGTCTTCCTTTATTTTAAGCCCTTCTTCGTTTGCTAACTCGTGGTAGAGCTCGTGCTCTCTTTTTGTTAATTTCTGTGGAATTTTAATTCTTATCGTCACAAAGTGATCTCCTTTTCCGATGCCTTTAATTTTTGGAACGCCATATCCTTTTAGGAAAAAAGCTTTTCCGGCTTGGATGCCAGCTGGTATGTGCATTTTTACTGGTCCATAAACAGTTTCAATCTCTAGGTCATCCCCCAAGACGGCCTGTACTAAGCGAATTCCTTGTTCCGAATATACATCGGCTCCTCTGCGGGTAAATGTCTTATGCGGAGTGATCGTGACGTTTACGTACAAATCACCGCTTTCTCCGCCCCTCATGCCGCTATCTCCATTGCCGACTAGTCGTATAGTCGAACCATCATCAATGCCCGCCGGAATTTTTATGCGTAATTTTTCGGATAGCCGAACTCTGCCAGCACCGCGACAGCTTGTACAAGGCTTTTCTGGCCTCTTGCCTACCCCTGAGCAGGCATCGCATACCCGGCGGGTACTCACTTGTCCAAGTATGGTATTTCTCACGGTTTTCACCTCTCCGGCACCTCGGCATGTTTCGCACAGCACTATTTTTGATCCCAGAGCCGCACCTTTGCCTTTACAAACTTCACATTCCCCCACGCGGTTAACTTTCGCCTCCCTTTCGACCCCAAATGCTGCCTCTTCAAAACTGATAGTAAGGTGCACTTCGCGATCTTCACCCGCTAGCGGCTGCCCACCGGCTCTCGATTTAGTAGATCCCCCTCCAAAAAAAGACTCAAATATATCTGCAAATCCTCCACCCCCAAACCCTGAAAATCCACTGAAGTCGAATCCGCCCGGAAATCCTTGTCCGTCGCCCCCACCCGTAAATACACTTTCTCCGAACTGGTCATACTGGCCTCTTTTCTTCTTATCCGATAAAACCTCATATGCCGCATTAATCTCCTTAAACTTGGTTTCAGACTCCTTGTCTCCCTTTGTTCTGTCGGGATGGTGTTTCTGTGCGAGTTTCCGGTACGCACGCTTGATTTCATCCTCTGTAGCGTTGCGATTTACTCCTAGAATTTCATAAAAATCTCTGGCCATAGCGTGGTAGATTATATACCATAGTGCGCAAGTACGCGCCGCGTTCGTCTAGTGGCCTAGGACGCCTCCCTCTCACGGAGGAAATCATGGGTTCAAATCCCATACGCGGTACCAATTTACATACGTTTAATCGGTAAACACTAAGCGGCTCCACAGAACCGTATTGGGGTTTGAATGCCGGAGGTAAGCCTTTAGAAAAGGCTTACCGAGGCGGGGTCGCGCGCATTCCGCTAAGGCGGAATGACGTGTGACCAAATCCCATACGCGATACCACCGCTACAAATGTTACCACAAAACTATATTCTGTCACTTGGATTTTAGAAATAAACCCAAAGTTTCTCCGTTACAAATGCCAGTAGGGTTATTGAATGCAAAGAGGGGATTTAACCTGTTAGATACAAGTGAAACTACCCGCCAAGTCTTCGTGTCCGTTAGAATTTTTAGTGAGTTATTGTCTAACTTTTAACCATATTATGAGTTTGACTTCGAATTTTAATTCCTATAGAATTTCCTTCGATTATTTATGCGAGAGTTCGGGATTTGTTGATGTAAATCACGTATTACGCACTTAGGGACACACGTGGAACCCTAGGTGTTTCTGTTGTTACCGCTCATTAAAAACTAGACTTTCTTTCCTTTATTACCTTTATGAAAATCTTCCTAAACTTCTGAAGTTCTTGAGGTCGATGCTAACGTCAGAAGGGAAGGATTCAGACGTTCCTCTACTGTTGGAACCGCCTTTCTCTGGGGCGCAAATCGGAGAAAACTACACTCAAAAACGTACTTATTACTTAATTTTTCATTCTCTATGAATGCAAAAACACTTACGAGAATCCGCAGATGGCTTTCAGTCGTCGCGTTATTCTCAATTCTTTCCACATTCGTTGTGGGAATTCCTGCAGCAAGCGCCTCCTATACAGGTGCTGATGCCGTTAAAGCTGGCGTATCTTGGGCCAAAGATGCCGTTGATGCGGCCTGTGAAAAGGGTATTATAGACTGCGAACTTGCAGATGCGGGCCTCAAGACGATTGTAAACAGAGCAGTTGGTTACCAAATGCTCGCTGCTGGTTTTGATGTTATTAGCGAGAGCGCAATGTCTCCATTTGGAGACGTTGGCGGCAAATGGTGGGAAGCTGCTGCAAATACTGCATATACACTTGGCTGGACTTCCGGTGTAAGCACCGGCAAGTTCGGAGGCTCAAGTGATATGACTCGTGAACAGATGGCTGTTGCCGCCGCTAAGGTTCTTGGTCTCGAGAGCTGCGACGCTACAGTGCTCAACGCTTATACGGACAAGGCTTCTATTGATATTTGGGCAAAAGACGCTATGGCTTGTATGGTTGAGAACAAATTGATGGGTCAGGGTGAGGGCGTAACGCAACTCAACCCATTAAAAGGTGCAATCAAAGCTGAGGTTATTGTAATATTGAACGCTCAGGTTGATTACGCTGATACAGAAGAGCTCGATGTCATACTTATTGCTGCAGAAAGGGCGGATGTTGAGCTAGATGTTATGCAAGAAGCTCTCGATACGGGTATGAACGTCGTTGATGGCGTACTGGTTGCGGTTGAGGTAATCCCTGTGGATGATGTTCCTGTGGACGATGTCCCTGTGGATGATGTCCCTGTGGACGATATTCCTGTGGACACTGTCCCAGTAGCTGGTGCGATTGCTGTATCTCTCGCTCCTGATTCTCCAGCTTCAAAGACAATTAACCCGGGTGCAAACGGCGTTCCTATAGCCATGTTCACTTTTAGCGGCGCTGGAACTATTGATACAATCACTTTCAAAAGAACTGGAGGTGGTGCTTCTACAGATTTCTCGGCTGTCAGTCTTTACAAAGGCGCGACGCGCTTAAAGGCAGGCAAGACGATTTCTGCAGATACGAACACTGTTGACTTTGCCGGTTTGAATCTTGTCGTGGCGGACGGTGCTCCTGTCACGTTGACTCTAAAGGGCGACCTTACTATTGCTGCAGCTGCAGCAAGCACGCATCAATTCACGATTGAAAATGCGGCCGCCGTTAAGAGCAACGCAACCGGTGTTACTGGTGTTCCGGTTACATCAAATTTGATGACAGTTGGTGGCGCTGTAGTACAAACTATAACTATTGCTCCAGCTAATGTCCTTTCAAAGCCGACACTTGGTCAAAAGCAAGTTGAGGTCTCTAACTTCAAACTTACGGCTGGTACAAATGATATAAACTTTTCGTCAATCACATTGACTCATGGTGGCACAATTACGAGGAGCTTTTTAAGTAACCTCAAATTGACAGATTCCGCCGATACGACAGTTGCTCTCGCTACTGTTGCTACTATGGATTCTGATCTTTTGGTCTTAACTCTCGCTACCCCATATAAGATTCCAAAAAACAACAATCGCAGCTTCCGCATATGGGGCGATATTTTGGGTGGCAAGACAACGGACACTCTAGACTTCTATCTCGATGAATCAACCGACTTGGTTGCTGTTGATTCAACAGTTGGTTATGGCGCACGCGTAACGAATACTATGACCAAGGTTCTCGTGACCGACACCACCTTCCAAGGTGGCAAGATCACATTGGCCGATAATGGTCCTGTTGCTCAAAACGTCGCTATCAATACGACTAATGTTCACCTGTTCGACTTCTCTTTGACTTCAGATAGAAATGTCACAATCAAAGATTATTATGTATGGCTTGAACAGACTGCATTTGATAACAAAACCGGTTCTTTCCAGGCTGGTACGGGCGCGGGTACGGACGGTGCTACTATAGATCTAGATGCCGGAGCCATTACAACAGCTGGCGTTGTCACTTTTCAGACCGATGCAGATGACAATGCTCTTATCTTAAACGATGTAGTTAAATTAACATTGACAACAGTAACTGCCGGCACGGCTGGCACTTACTATGCCAAGGTTACAACAGCAGCACCTGCAGATACTTCCGCTGCTGACGTAACAGCTACGTTGGTTTATCCAACATCTGTGGCTGTGGCGCTTGCTTGGGCAGATGAGGCAGCTAGTAATGATTATATTGAGGTGTTCGATCATGATTTGATTTCGAAGGTGAAGAATGTAAAACTTGTGGATAATGGAGCAAACGGTACACTCGCTTCCGTTGCAACATCTACTTACTTGAACGCGTTCAGTGATGACTTTGATCTAACATCCGCTACAGCTAAGTCTCTGTCAGTATTAGTGGATCTTGATTCTTCTCTCGTTGCAGGCAACACGATTAAGGCTGGTGTTGACTTCGCAGAGGCAAGCATGATCAAGGATCCGGATGCCAATGAATTCATTGCTACATCCGATGTGGTTGGTGGCAATACATTTGGCAAGGGCATGAGCATAGTTGCGGCTTCTCTCACCGTTGATAGAGCTTCAACACCGGTTTCCGAAACTCATGTAAAGGGTCAAAAAGGCGTAAATGCACTTGGCCTTGCTGTAAAAGCAGGCGATGGTGTTGATGTCAAAATTACCAAAGTAACACTGCGCTTGGTCGCTGATGATGATGGTACATTCGACAACAGTGGTTATGGTGACACAGCTGCTAACACAATTATTGACACGGTGTCTCTCTACAAAGTGAATGCTGACAATAGCGAAACACGTATTTCTGGTCCAGTCGGTATGAGCTTGGTAGGCACTATTGGCGCTGCAGCCGGTTACTACAAGGCTGAATTCAATAGCCTTGGTTACACATTGGCAAAATCAATCAGCGAGAAATGGCTTGTTAAGGTTGATTTGAAGAATACGATATCTGCAACACGCTACTTTGGTGTTGATTTGATATTAAATGGTGCTACCGCAAACGATATCGAAGCTCAAGACAAGGACGGCAACACGGTGTTGGCCGCTCAAACATCCGGAGCTTCTGCTACTGGTCCAAATAATTTAGCTACTGGTAACCCAACTGTACTTAAGACAGTTGCAACCGGTGGTACTCTAGTTGGGGTACAAGAGGGTAGCCCGGATGCTTCTGTCGCAGTTGCCGGTGTTACTGGCGTTACGGTGGGCAAGTACAAATTTACTTCTGCAACCGAAGCTTCCACTATCACCAAACTTGACGTTGTTGGTACGACTACAAATTCCACAGCGTTCAACGGCACGCCAGCCTCCTTTACGGCTGGTAACAACGTGATAAGGGTTGGTCTGTCTTATCCTAAGAAAGATGGAACTACAGAGACTATGTATGCAAACATGGCTTCTGGAAAAGCTTCTTTTACGAATTTGAATTTCTATGTAGCTAAGGATCAGAGTGCAACAATCACTATTCTTGCCGACATAAACACGATTGATCTTGGGGCTGTATCTGGAACTAGCTTCCGACTTGGTTTGAACGAACTTGCCACAGTTGATACGAACTCGTTCGAATCAATAGGTGAAGGTTCAAGCGAAAAGAAAGATGCTACGTCTGTCAGCACGATGGGTAACTCAACCGGTATTAATCCGGTTGTGGTACGCAAGACTGTTCCAACAGTTGCAAAACTTGCTTCTGCTGCTACAAAACTTAACAGCGGTCAAAATGACATTGCTGCAATCACGATTGCTGCAGATGCCAAGGAGGCAGTTTCTCTGAAGAGATTTGCGTTTGAATATAACTCAACAGCTACAATCACTGTAAATAACTTTGAACTTTACAGAAAGATCGGTACTGGTTCTGAGACAAGCGTCACGTCAAATGTTTCAATCCGCAACAGAAGGGGTATTAACCTGAAGTCTGGTGGTACTGCAATGAGCGCAAATCTTGTAACTACAGATACTGTCTATGTTACATGGGATAAGACTTTGACTCTTGGTAAGGCCACGGCGGAAGAAACTGTCGCCAAAGGTGCTACAAATACTTACTTGGTGAGAACGAACGTTGCTGGCGCTGCCGCAAATACAAGCATTTCTACTTATCTTGCCGATGACACAACAAGACTTGGTTCAACGGCAAATGCATCTAACACCGCCGTAGGTGGTATTGATGAATTGGTATCATTAACTGGTGCCACCACGGCAAGTGATGCAAACGCATCTGTTGCCAATACGAGAGTTATATGGAGATGGTTATTCGATGGTACTTCTTGTCCATATGCGGTTGCTACTAACGGTTGTGCTTTCATAGACGTTGGTGGTGATGGTGCTTTCACGCAAGCAAATGATCCAATACTCTATCTTTCAATCGGTGCGACAGGTGCAGCTGGTGTAACGGCATATTCTTCATCCGCAGCATTTGGTGCACCATTCCTGGTAAGTGGCTCTATAATTCCTGGTACGTTAAGATTTGAGAACTCTGTGGACTTGGATAGTGTTCTATCTGCAGCTTCTGTAGCTGGTGTCTACTTTGACCTTCCAGGTGGAACGGCTGGTACTTATACAGCTGGTAGTGACTTCGGTATGCCACTGTCTACGACAAGCGTTACCGGTTCGACTGCTTCGTTGACAACCTTGAACAATGCCGTAGTCGGCAATCTCTTGTACTATAGCGCTGTTGCCGGTTCTACCGGTGGTACGGCTGGTGTATATATTGACGTTCTTGGAGATACTGGTGTCGGTGCCTTCTCAGCAACTGGTGACTTCACCATCGTTGGTAGTACAACTGGAGGATTAGGTCTGGTAAATGCGCCTACGTCAGCTCCTGCCAACAACACGGAAATGTTTACATCAAGTGCAAACTTCATATGGTCTGATAACTCCGCTACCAGTCACGCTACAACTACGAACGACTGGACAAACGGTGTTGACATTCCAAGCTTACCGACATCTACAGTCAGCTTGAGCTTCTAATCGGCTTAGCCCAAGTGGTAACTTACTTAATCGGTTAACAAAAGAGCCCCGCCACGTGCGGGGCTCTTTGCTTATAGCTTTTTGTTTAATGTGATATAATTTCTTCGCTATGAAAAAAGAATACACAATTGGATTGCTACTCCTGGTAATCGCGATTGTCGGTGTGTTGATTTATTTTTCAAGATCCGGATACGAAGTGGATCTAAAGTTAACGCCTGAACAAATAGCCGAGTATACAGAAAAAGTTGATTTGATGGATAAGAGAATAAAGACAGTTACTCCACCGGAGAAGCCGGATATAGATTTGTTCGTAGAAAAAGCGCGGTATTTGGAGTATTTGGGCAAGTATGGCAAGGCAATAGACGTTCTGCTTGAGTCCTTTAAGTATTACGAAAATACCAGCGTTGGTTGGAATAATATTGCAAAATTGTATGATAAAAAGGGAGATTATAAGTCTGCAATTGTTTTCTATACCAAACTAGTGGAGACTTTTGATCTCAACGCTTATTATCTAAGTTTGGCTTGGGATTATTACCGACTCGAAGATATTCCAAAGGCGAGAGAGGCATATGGCAGATATGTGCAGTTTACGAGTGGTCAAGATTTAGAATTAATAAAATTATTCGGTAACCCCCAATAAAATAAAATGAAAAATTTTAACTTAACGAAAGCGGTGGTTGTATTTTCACTTCTAACGCTTCTTTTTACTTTTGGAATACGGCAAGTGATTTTTGCTACTACGCCAAATGTAACACTATTTATGGCAACGTGGGTGGGTTTTAATTCTAATGACTCGCCACAGTTTCTACCTGCCATTACCGTTACGGACGTGGATGGCGGTAATATAACGTCGGCGAACGGTATGTCAATAATGCTACCTAAAGATATGGATCTGCTTTGGGATAAATCCATAACGGAAGTGACAGTGGATGGTACGTCTACCGTGACAGTAACATATGATAAGACATTGAAAAGCCTAACTGTTCCTGTCTCAAAAGCTTTTGGGGTTAATGAATCAATGACGATTACCGGCCAGAAAGTACGTATTTATGATAGAGCTTACATTTATAAAGATTTGCAGTTAGATATTACTGGAGATGGAGTTGGAGATATTACCGGTGTAAATGGCCTTAGGATAGATAATGCTAACCCCGCTACGGATTTTTTGCCACCGTATCAGGTATCTGCCTTAACAACTAAAATTGAAAATGGAAAAATTATACTCTCGTGGGAAAATCCGCCAGATCCCGACTATAACGGGCTAATTATAACAAGCACTTTAACGAGGGCGGGAGTTGTATCTGCTCCAAAAGAAATTCCTCTGGGACGTTTGGACACACAATATACGGACAATGAATCACTCGTAGGGGATAGTGTTCAATATTCTTTTAGGACTAAGGACAATGTGAGTAATTTGGGGGAGGCGCTGGCTACGACTGTAGTAGTTGCGGATACTACTCCGGCAGCTTCTTCTGAGCAGCCCCCTACCGGCAGTGAAGGGAATAATACGACTCAACAGCCGACTTTAACCAGTCAAAGTGTGCTGGACACAGTCACTCAATCAGAAGTGGATGCCGCGCTTGCAAAATATTCTGACCTTAAGCCAGATACGGAGAATTTAAAAGGGCTTGTGTATTTAATTAAATTAGGCGCACTTGCCCCAAGGGGAACAAAAATGCGTCCAGCTAAAGAGCTTAAGTACGCCGATTTCGCCGGTATTGCCGGAAAGGCCATGAATGTGGAGTTGCAACAAGGCAGTTATTTAAAGACTTTTAAAACACTACGTTATTTTTCCAAGACGGTAAAAGCAGGTAAAAAAATGACGAAGAAGACGGCATTTAAAGTCCTTTTGACTATAAAGGGCATGAAGGTAAAAGATCAGACCTTTGTGGAATATACAAAGCTGCGTGGCTTTGTTACCCCAACCGAAATTGCTGTTTGGTTAGTGCAGTTGGCGGATTTGAAATAATCCACTTATTGGAAATGTTCAAGTTGTTTATCCATAAGTGGGGCAGTTCGTACAGCTTCTAACGCTTCTTTTTGGGCAAGATCCTTCTCTCCAAGCTGACCATATACAATGGACAGATTCCCGTGAACAAGTGGCGTATATGGTCCGGCAGGATCAACCTTTAAAATTGCCAGGTATACATCACGCGCGAAGGTGATCGTGTTTTTGGATTTGGTCAAAATCCCCGCCATTTTAAAGGCGAAAGGTATATCTCCATCATACGGAAGAAAACCTATCTCCGCAGCGCTGGAGAGTAAATTTAATCCATCGCTGTACCACCCCGCTGTCATCAGTGATAGTCCGCCCCTCCAACGTAATACACCGGTTGTTTCTCTGGTAGATAATTCTATAGCTTTATTGATTGCGTCTAATGAACGCTGGATTTGGCCATCTAGCGCATACACGCCTCCAAGACTCACGAAAAATAGTTGAAATTGCGGGTATTCTTCTACTGTATCTTCCCACACAGCAATGGCTTTTTTGATGTCTTTTTCTGAACGAGTTATCCTTGCCAAAGTTGAAACATTAGACGCGTATACACCGGCTAGCCGTGGAGCATATGAGTGAATCTCAGATATTTTCTCTAGCTTTGGAATAAAATAGTCTTGAAACGGCCGTACCATATCTGACTTTCCCGGGCTTTCACCGGCGGTATAGAGACCGATTCCCTCAAACATAATTGAATCAGCCTTATAGGGGTTATTATCAGGTAATAACCCGTCTATCTTGTCGTTGAAGTATTTGAATTTTTCTACGTCATTTTTATGTATTTGAATGGCAGCCATCACTGTGTAGTTGCTTACTCTTGCGGGTGTCAGTGTGAAGTTGATCCAAGACACCACGAATGCCGTTATTGCTACGCATCCACCGATTATCCTTATGCTTCTCGTGTTAAGAAAAGCATGATTAATTGGCGATTCCGTTTTGCTGGACATCAGTGTTGTGGCGATGAACGCAATAAATAGAGGCAAATAAGAGGCAAAACTGTTCGGTGTAAAAGCCGTTTGTACGAAATAAACCGCAATAATGCATAACAAAATTGCAGGCAGGTGCAAATGATCGGGGTCGTCACTATATTTCCTCAATGCCCGCACCAGGTAGTACACAAAAAATGCTATTAATATTAAGCCGGCCAAGCCACCAACGATGCCGCCAAAAACCAGTTCGTCTAAAATCACATTGTGGCTCCTATCTATCCACTGTTCCGAAGAATTGAAATTATAGAACTTTGGATCGTAATGTTTGGCAAAAACATTATTGAAATTTTCTCTGCCCCAGCCAAAAACTGGTTTCTCTTTAATAGCATTTATGGCCATATTCCAGATGGAAAGCCTCTTAACTACTGTTTCTGAATGCAATGACCAATCCGTTATTTTTTGTAAGAAATATATTTTTTGAATAGTCGGCGTGTTGCGAAAAGCCACCAGTAAACCAAAAGATACAAATACCAAAATTAGCCCGCCTGCTATAATTTTACGTAATTTTTTATACTGAAAGATAAAGTATATGCCAAGCATAAATACCATGGACATTAGCCCAAGAAATACCGCTCTGTTGCCGGTATTAATCACTACGGCGGTTTGCATAATTATAAATGCGCCGAGAAATATCCTTATCTCGCGACTTTTTGCCGTAATCAGTACCCACAAAGCAAGGGGGATGTGGGGCATTATGTAATTTGCAAAGAAACCCGGGTTTCCAAATGGATAGGTTGGATATTTTGTGAGATGTAGTGCGTAAAATATTAGATAGCGCAGACTCCCAAACAAACTTACCAACATTGAAAATATAATAAGTTTTTTAATTTCTTTTAAGTCGCGAAATACACTGAGAGTCACGATCATGAAGAGCCAGTAGTGCAGTATATTCCACACTCCATCCAGCCTTTCGACAGACCCCCCAAAACTTTTTAACGGATTTACTCCGGTAAAGACCAGTAAAAGCTGAATAGCAAAGAATACTGTGATGACTATGGTTAGGTTATTTATAGGTGGTCTGTATGTTGAATTTAGCGCAAATAGCACACACAGGGATATGGCCGCGAGCAGAATAAATGTTTGAAACAAAAATACGGCCGGCTGCATGTACGGGAACAAAAAGTAATTACTTGAAATTACTGGCGACAGCAGCGCGGCAAAAATAAAAAAACGCGTAATTTGAAGGAAAACTTTTTCTAATTTAACCATCATGCCTACTGATGATAGGGGCGTATCTTAAGGAAGGCAAACGGAATTTATTGAGGCTGAAACGATTGACCCCAGCAGTTGCTGTTTGGATTGCCTGGAATCATAGTCTCTTGAGTGCCGTCCGTATTGGCTACACATCCGCTTACTAGAACGCCCGGAGTTATTCCAACGGTAACGCGTGCAGCTTCTGGAACGGCACCTGGGTTTGCGGGTATGTTGTGTGCAAAAACAGAACCATGAACGCCATCGTTTGGGTTAATAGTTACATTGCCACACCCTTCTAGAAATACATCCATCGTGCGGGCGTTAGGGGTCTGTCGCAGTATAAAACTCGGAGAACGACCGTTGTTGACGCAAGACAATCTGCCCATTGAGTCCTCACAGGCATCTCCTGTACCACTTTGGTTTGCGTCTTGTTGGTCTGGATTTGAAGTGTCGGGACAATTGTCTATGCAATCCAGAACTAAGTCCCTATCGGCATCCGGATCTACCGCCGTGCAAGGTTGAAATTCACCACCTATGCAGGTCTCTGCTCCTTGAACTCCGCAAACCGGAGATAAGCATTCGAGTTGGAGTGGGCGGTTAGCTTCATCCAAATCTATTAGTCCGTCACAATCGTTATCTTCATCGTCGCAAGCTTCTTCTTGAGGTTCGCCAGGAAGGGCATCGCACTCTAATTCGCCATCGCGGCATACTATTTGGCCTTGAGCTTCACATGAGCCAACGCCTTCACTGCAATCGCCAAACACAAGATCTTCATCGGTTGCGCCGTCACAATCGTTATCTATGTTGTCACAGGAAATTTCGAGGTCTTCTGTGGGCTGGCAAACCTCGCCGCCGTCGGCTTGGCCGGCATCACTTCCGGCGTCTGGGAAAATCATGCCGGTGTCACTATCTGTGTGAAGTCCAGAGTCTTGAGCCTCGGCATCCGGGCTTCCCTCGTCGGGCACGTTGCCGCCGACATCGACGCTGCCTGTATCCACAGATATTTCGGCATCAGGTTCTCCTTCATCAGGTTGTGGTTGACCGCTGTCGTCTCCACCGGTGTCTGGGAAAATCATGCCGGTGTCACTGTCTGTGCGAAGTCCGGAGTCTTCGGCCTCAGCATCTGGTGTACCAGCGTCAGGAGCTCCAGTATCGGTAGCAGTTTCGACATCGGGAGCATCTGCATCGAGAGTCCCTACATCCGGCAGTGGAACTTTACATAGCCCGTCCTCGTCAGTGTCTCCATCACAGTCATTATCTAAACCGTCACAGGAAATTTCTGGAAGTTCTGTTGGCGGAAGTGGTTCTGCGCTGCATTTACTGGTCTTTTTGTCTATTTCGTCCGTCAAACCATCACATACGTAAGTACCCCCCTGTGCGCATACTCCTGTGCCAACTTTGCATGGAATGTTATCTTTGCAATCAAATTCAACTATGCATCCGGCTTGGCTAAGTGCTGCAAGTGCAATAGCTCCGGTAAAGGCGCTAAATCCGGTTGGTTTTCCAATTTGTGTCCGGACACCGACTCGGTCAGGGAGTGTGCTTCTATCTGGAGACGATGGTAGTTTGCTCATATTTTTATAAAAACGGTAAAGAGGTAAGTATTCACTTAATACTTATATTAGTCAAGGGGGTTTTTGTTACATTTTAAGGATGCCAGCCTGTCCTTAGGTTCCTTCTTGCCAGGAAGAGGCGTATTTCTTCTGCTCGGCGGTTGGCTTGTCTATGCTGATGCCAAGTGATTTTAGTTGTAATGAAGCAATTGCGTCGTCTATTACTTGCGGCAAAGTGTAGACCTTTGATTCTAATTTCCCCCGCTGCCTAACCAACCATTCGCAAGCTAGCGCTTGGCCACAGAACGACATCGCCATAACTTCGGACGGATGGCCTTCTGCCGCTGCCAGATTTATCAAACGGCCTTCGCCCAACAAATAAATATTTTTTGCATTTGAACCCGTGCCAATTTGGAATTCTTCCGCAAATGGGCGAATGAGTTTTTTGCGCGTTGCCATTTTATTCAAACCTTCCACGTCTATCTCAACATTAAAGTGCCCGCTATTCGCCATAATTGCCCCGGATTTCATTTTTTTCATGTGAGATGTACTGATGATGTGTTTTCCACCGGTCGCCGTTATAAACAAATCTCCGAGCGTCGCAGCATTTTCCATTTTCATAACGCGATATCCATCCATAAATGCTTGAAGTGCTCGAACCGGGTCAATTTCCATAACTATCACCTTTGCGCCAAGACCGGCTGCGCGATTTGCAATGCCGCGGCTGCAATCGCCGTAACCTGCCACGACAACGGTTTTTCCGGCTATTAAAATGTTTGTTGCGCGCAAAATGCCGTCCCAAGTTGATTGCCCGGTTCCGTAATAATTATCAAAAAGATGTTTTGTGCGATTGTCGTTTACGGCGATCATTGGATATTTAAGCGCGCCGTCCGCTTCCATGGCTTTTAAGCGGTTGATACCGGTCGTCGTTTCTTCGCAGCCGCCCAGAATCTGTGGAATTAATTCTTTATGCTTCAAATGAATTTCCGAAACCACATCGCAACCGTCGTCTATTGTGATGTGAGGTTTTGACGCGATTACAGCTTTGATAAACTTGTAATAGTCGCTTTTGTTTTCGCCTTTATATGCAAAAACCGCGACACCTTTCTTTGCCAAGTAAGCGGCTACATCATCTTGAGTGGAAAGGGGATTGCAGCTTGCGATGTGCACTTCTGCGCCGCCGGCCTGCAAAACTTCAACCAAAACGCCGGTTTCTTTTGTGACGTGCAATGCCATGCCGATTTTTAGATTTTTAAATGGTTTTTCTTTGGCAAAGCGCTTTTCTACTTCGAGCAGTGCGGACATGCTTTGGCGAGCCCATTTAATTTGATTCTCGCCTTGAGCGGCGAGGCCGATGTCTTTTACTTGGTATTTCATAAGAAATTATTTTAACGCGGCTTTGAGGGCGGCGACTTTGTCGGTTTTTTCCCAAGTGAATTCCGGTTCTTCGCGACCAAAATGGCCATATGCCGCGGTTTTTAAATAAATTGGACGGAGAAGTTTTAATTCGGAAATCATGTCGGCAGGTTTTACCGGAAAAATTTTTCTAATTGCAGCTGTGAGTTTTTTCTCATCAACGCGGCCGGTGCCGTAAAGATCAACTGAAATTGAAACAGGTTCCGCAACGCCAATTGAATAAGCGAGCTGGACGAGGCACTTGTCTGCAAATCCTGCAGCCACGATGTTTTTTGCAATGTAGCGCGATGCGTAACTTGCGCTGCGGTCAACTTTTGTTGGGTCTTTCCCGCTAAAACAACCGCCACCATGAGGTGCGTAGCCGCCGTATGTATCCACTATAATTTTTCTTCCGGTCACGCCCGTATCTGCTTCCGGTCCGCCGACGGAGAAAACGCCGGTTTCATTTATGAAAATCTTGGTGTTCTTGTCCATCATCTTTCTGCAAACCGGATTTATTACGTTCTCAATAATATCGCTGCGAATCTTGTTGCGCGGAGTTTCTGGACTGTGGTGTACCGCTATAACTACCGCATCAATTCTCTTTGGCACGCCATTCTCATATTGAATTGTGACCTGAGATTTTCCATCCGGTCTCACCCAAGGCAAAATTTTCTTTTTTCTAACTTCTGCAAGCCGCATCGTTAATTGGTGAGCGAGGCTTATTGGAAGCGGCATGAGGCTTGGCGTTTCGTTGCAAGCAAAGCCAAACATGAGGCCTTGATCGCCAGCGCCCTGTTCGCGCTTTTTGGTTCCGGTGACGCCAACGGAAATATTTTGGCTCTGTGCATGGATAGCCGTTAAAACCGCGCAGTCGGAGCTGTCTAGTCCGTATTCCGGGTTTGTGTAGCCAATATTTTTAAGGGTGTTGCGCACTGTAAGCGGAATATCAACGTAACAACTTGTCGTAACTTCGCCGGCCACCATTATGAGGCCGGTGCTTGTTAAAGTTTCAACTGCAACGCGAGAATGTTTGTCCTGCGCTAACATGGCATCCAAAATCGCATCAGAAACCTGGTCGCAAATTTTATCAGGATGGCCTTCCGTTACGGATTCGGAAGTGAATAAAAAGTCACGCATAGTCTAAAATTAAAGGATTACTGCGCCATTATACCTGCCAAATCGCTATAGGCAAGGTGGGTCTTATTTTGTATGCTTGTGGCAGATTTATGGTCTCAATTGTCATCTTAAATTACAATGGGCGAAAATTGCTGGGTGAGTGTCTTAAGTCGGTTTTGGCGCTAAAATATGCCGATAAAGAAGTGATTTTTTTGGATAATGCGTCCACCGATGATTCTGTGGAATATGTTTTGAAGAATTTTTCCGAGGTGAGGATGGTTGTTAATAAAGAAAATTCCGGGTATGCGGGGGGCGCGAACAAGGGAATTGAGGTGAGCCGCGGCGAATTTGTTTTTATTCTTAACCCGGACATTGTTTTTGAATCTGATTACTTGGACGTTTTGATGAGGAGGGTAGGGCGCGATGCAAAAATTGGCGCGATAATTGGAAAGCTGCGCAAATATGATTTTGAGCATCACAAAAAAACTAATTTGATTGATAGCGCGGGACTTTTGATGTTTAAAAATCGTCGTTGTGTGGATAGGGGGCAGGGAGAAGAAGACCTTGGGCAATATGACACAGCTGAAGAAGTTTTTGGAATTACCGGCGCGGCTCCGCTTTATAGGCGCAGTGCGCTTGAAGATATAAAAGTTTGCGACGAGATTTTCGATAATGATTTCTTTATGTATAAAGAGGATGTGGACGTTTCGTGGAGGCTGCGGCTCGCCGGGTGGAAGTGTTTTTATGAACCGGAAGCGTTGGCTTATCATGGCCGCGGGACTGGGGTTTTAAGCCGTGATAGTTCTTTGAAGGTTGCGAAAAATCGTGGTGCGCTTTCTAAGTTTCAGCGGTTTTATTCATACAAGAATGAAAGATTGATGAGGGTTAAGAATGAACTTTTGCCTCATGCCCTGCGCGATTTGCCGCATATTTTATTTAAAGAAGTTTTGATGAGTGGCTGGATTGTTCTGCGCGAACAGTTTTTGTTTAAATCTGTTTGGCATTTCATAAAACAACTTCCACGAGCTCTTAAAAAGAGGCGGGAAATTATGAAAGCAAAGAACACTTCTGCTAAAGAGATGCGAAAGTGGTTTGTGTAAAAGTACCACGAACTGTTGCAATAACGAGAATATCTTGCGCTACTTGGGCGCGTGCCCAAGATAAGACAACGGAACGTCAATAAGTCATTTGGCTATTGTTCGTGCCCTTTTATAACCCGCAAAAAACGCATTTTTGAGAGTTTTTTGCCACTGTTTTTTCTTTAAAACCTTGAAGCCGGCTTCAGTGGTACCACCTTTTGTTTGGACGAGTTTTTTTAGTAGTGAAAATTCTGCGCCAGTCTTTTGAATGTAATTAGCGGAGCCTATGACGGTTTGAAGAGCGAGCTCTTTCGCGGCATCTTTTGTAAATCCGATTTTTTCACATGCATCTGCCATGCATTCCAAAAAAGCTGCGGTGTATGCCGGGCCACCGCCGGAAACTGCTGTTGCTATATCTATAAGTTTTTCTTCGCTTACTTCCAGTGATTTTCCAAATGAATTTAGAAAATTCAAAACTATTTTTTTGTCCGCTGCGCTTATGCCCGGTGTGGATTTCCATACGGACATGCCTTCACCAACTTGCACCGGCAGATTTGGCATCACGCGGACGATCTTTTTGTATCCGCCAGACCACGCCGTAAGTTTTTTAAGCGAAACTCCGGCTGCAATGGAAACTAAAATCTGATTTTTGAGGTTCTTTTTTATTGAAGTTAGAATTTCTTGAATATCTCCAGGACGCACAGCCAAACAAATAAGCTCACAGCTGTCTACTATGTCCACATTGTCTACCACCCATTTAAAATTCTTTGTTGCTGCATTTGGTGCAGTGCGCGAAAAAGTTTTACTTGAAGCGAAAATTTTTCCTACTTTTTTGTTTAGCAACGCGTTTGCGATTGCACTTCCCATGTGGCCGCAGCCGATAATTCCAATATTCATACGAGCATTATAGCAGTGCCGGAGCGTTTTTCCTTGTCTCCGCGGCGGTAAGAATAAAAATCTTCAGGATTACACATGGTACAAATGCGCGGATTTTCAATATTTTTCACGCCGCATTCGCACAATTGACCTTCTATGGCCGCCCAAAGATTAAAAGTATTTTCTTCGGTAATGTATGTGTGTAGGAATTTTGGGAGTTCTTCGTATGGTTTTGTAAAAACTGCGCAACATGAGCCGATGGAAGGGCTAATGCCTGCCATTAAGTCTCTTGCGTTGCAGCCAAAAGCTTCGTGCATTTTTTGAATAGTCGCGTGAACTATTTTTTGCGCAGTGCCGCGCCAGCCGGCGTGAATATTTGCGATTACGTTTTTAACCGGATCAAAAAGCATCACGCTCGCACAGTCCGCGGTGCGGATTAAAATTGGAAGCCCGGGTTTGTTTGTCATCAGCGCGTCGCCGTTTTTTGAAAGTTTCTCGCATTTAACAATTATTGAATCTGCGCCATGAAGTTGACTCTCGAATTGAATTGGCGGAATAGCTGCGCCGAGATTTTTTTGCGCGTCCTCAAGTTTTTCGTGTCGCGAGAGAACGCAGTGCCGAACGCGGTCGCTAAATTGCAAAATATTTTTAAATTGAAGCATGAAAAACTAATCTAACGGCCAATAACCGATTTAATTGTGTATGGAAGTTCCAATGCCAAATCCGTCGCGGTGAAATTGTAGCCTTTTGCGTTGAATAAATTGTCACCGGCGAGTCCGTATAGAAATGCGGCGCACTGGCAAGCATCATACGGTGCACAGTGCTGAGCGATCAAAGATGCTGTAAATCCCGCGAGCACGTCTCCGCTGCCGCCAACGGTCATTCCTGCATTGCCGGTTTCATTTGTGCGGGTTGGTTTGCCCGGAGCCGCGATTATGTCATGCGGATTTTTTAATAAAATTGTTACGCCCCATTTTTGCGCAAAATCCGTTACCATTTGATTTTGAGCAAATGGATCGTCCGGCAATGAGCCTTCCGTTATTTCGTCCATTTCACCACGATGCGGAGTTATTGTGAGTTTGCGCGCGCGGTCTTCTGGGTTCTCACCAGTCGCTGGCAATCCAAGCTGCGCAATTGCCGGAATAGCTTCTGCATCCAGCACTATTTGGCATGGCGCATTTTTAACTATTTTCGTTATTACCTGCAAGCTCTCTTCATTTTCGCTGACTCCCGGACCAATTAAAATGCAGTCAACTTTTTCAAAAAAATCACTGGCTGCATCAAAAGTTGCAGAATTTATTCGTTCGCCAGGGTATTTTTTCACAATAAAATCCGCGTAGAAGCCGCGGCTCACATCAAAATTACATTCCGGCACAAGCAAATGAACCAAATCTGCGCCACTGCCAAGAGCGCCAAGTCCGGCCAAAATCGGCGCGCCAAAATAATTTATGGAACCGCCAATAATAAGCATGCGGCCATTTTGCCCTTTGTGAGAGCGCGTATCGCGCACCGGATATATTTTCTGAACGTCGGACTTTTTGATTATGTTGCCCATATTTTTATGGTGTCCTAATTTGTCCGTTGCCTTCTATTACCCACTTATAGCTTGTTAGGCCTTCCAGCGCAAATGGGCCGCGCGCGTGCAGCTTTTGAGTGGATATTCCAATCTCTGCGCCGAGTCCAAATTGTCCGCCATCTGAAAACTGCGTTGAGGCGTTCCAGTAAACGCAAGCCGCGTCCACACTTTGCAGAAAACGCTGTGCTACGCGCTCATCTGCGGTAACAATCGCCTCTGAATGGCGCAGGCTGTGGTGGGAAATATGATTTAACGCCTCGTCAAGCGAGCGCACGGTCTTAATTGCCAAAATATAATCCAAAAATTCCGTGGAATAATCTTGCGGTGTGGATTTTTTAAAATTTAATTCGAACAGGCCGAGCCGCCCGCCTGCCGATAGGTGAGGTGGCTTGGCTGCAATTTCTTTTGGCTTCGAAAGTTTGCGCAAAATTCCAAAACTTTCTGCGTCGGCACGCAGCTCCAGGTGATCTGCTTTATACTGATTTTTTGGCAGCGCTTCAACGAGAGCTTTCAGTAAAACCGGCGCGATTTTTTTGTGTACCAAGAGCGTATCCAGCGTGTTGCAAATAGAAACACGGCGCAATTTTGCATTCATAATTATCTGTACGGCTTGTGCAACGTCGGCATCTTCGTGAATGTATGCGTGCACCACCGACGCGCCCGTTTCTATCACCGGAATTCGCGAATTTTCACGGACAAAGTTTATTAACTTCATGCTGCCGCGCGGAATCACAACGTCAATAAAATTATTTAAACTTAATAACTCTTTTGTGACTGCGTAATCGGTGCTGTCTACCAGTTGCACCAAATCTTGAAGGCGAGAAGTCGGCTCCAAAAAACTGGTTTCTTTTAATACGCTTTGAATGGACGAAACTATCGCTCGGTTTGAATTTATGGCATCTGATCCGCCTTTTAAAATTACGGCATTACCGCTTTTTAGGCAAAGGCATGCGGCATCAACGGTCACATTTGGGCGAGCTTCGTAAATCATGGCAACAACTCCAAGTGGCACGCGAAGACGACGCAAAAATAATCCGTTTGGGAGTTCACGCTCTTCTATCACACTCCCAACGTAATCTTTTAGACCTGCAATGTTACGTACATCTGCGATTATTCCCTCCATACGTTCTTTCGTGAGTAGCAGGCGGTCAAGCAAGCCTTCTGAAAGGCCTTTTCGCTTACCGACTGCAACGTCTTTTGCATTGGCTTTTAGAATTCGGGCAGTATCTTCTTTTAATCTTTCTGCGATTTTTAACAAAATTTCATTCTTGGCATCTGTAGAAAACATACCAAAACGAGCGGAAACTTCTCGCGCTTTGGCTGCAATAAAGCTTACATTTTGCACGGCTGCATTATAGCGTAAATCTGATATAATAGGCGACACATGCCAAGTTTTGTAATTAATGGTGAAAAAAAGCTGCACGGTGAAGTTAAGATCGGCGGTTCAAAAAATGCCGCTCTGCCAATTTTGGCGGCAACACTTTTAACGGATCAAAAATGCACATTTATAAATGTGCCGGATATTGCTGATATTCACACAATGCTGGGAATTCTAAAGTCGCTTGGCAGTGAGGTTGAATTCAAGAATCACACCGTTAGCATTCGGACACATGCGATAAAACACACCCAGATCCTAAGCCATTTGTGCTGCAAAATGCGTGCCTCAGTGTTGTTGATCGGGCCGCTATTAGCCAGAACCGGACGTGCACACTCGCCGTATCCCGGAGGATGCGTGCTTGGAGCCAGATCCATTGATACTCACACATATATTTTAGAAAAACTCGGTGCAAAAAGAATGCCGAGTGCGAAAGATGAAATTATTTTTGCCGGAAAACCTTTGGCGCGCGATGTCGTGATGCCGGAATTTAGCGTTACTGCTACAGAAAATGCGATTATGGCTGCGGCGCGCACAACAGGAGAAACAATAATCAGACTAGTAGCCGTTGAGCCTCACATCCAAGATTTATGCAGATTTTTGGAAGCAATCGGTGTGGATATTTATGGAATTGGGACTCATACGCTGAGAATTCGCGGAAAAAAGAAATTACGCGGAGTGAAAGGTTACAAAATTAGGTCGGATTATTTGGAAGCCGGAACTTTTGTTTTGGCTGGGGTTTTGAGTGGAGGCGGAATAACGGTGCGCAATATCGTACCTCACGATTTGGATCCAATGTGGAATTTATTGCGCGACATGGGCGTAAAATTTGAAGTTTCAAAGAATTCAGTCAAAGTTTTTCCTATGCAAAAAGTTTCCGCGTGCAAAAGGTTGCAGACAAATATATTTCCCGGATTTCCAACCGACTTACAGCCGCCGTTTGCGGTGCTTTTAACACAGGCCAATGGAGAAAGTCACATTCACGAAGCCCTTTTTGAAGGCAGATTTAGATATTTCCCGGAACTCGTGAAAATGGGCGCCAATATAAAAATGCAGAATCCGCATGAGGCGCTTATTGCCGGGCCCACGCATCTTACCGGTTGTGAAGTGAAAAGCTGGGACTTGCGAGCCGGTGCCGCAATGATTTTGGCGGCGCTCGTGGCAAAAGGAAAAACGGTGGTGCGAGACATCCAATACATTGACCGCGGTTACGAAAAATTTGACGAGAAATTGCGCAAACTTGGAGCCGACATTCAACGTATAGATTGAGTTTTGATTGATGTGACACCGTTTTTATTGAGCGTTATTTCTATGCGGCCGTCTTTATCCGTGCGCAAGATTTGAGTTCGAATTTTTTTAAGCCGAGACATAAGTTCGCCGTTCGGATGGCCATATTTATTATCTGCTCCCACCGAAATCGCGCTGATTTTGGGTTTTACTTTCTCTAAAAAAGTTTCACAAGTGCTGGTGCGTGAACCATGATGTCCAACTTTTAGAATGTTCGATTTTAATTCTACCCCGGATTTAATAATAGAGTTTTCTTCGGCGCAATCCGCATCGCCTGTAAGTAAAATTTTATTTTCTCCAAATACAACTTGAGCCACAACCGAATTGCTGTTTGCTTTTGCGCCCGAATCGAAGGTCTGGGCTAGAGGAAACAGAAAATCTATCAACGTGCCGTCCTCAAGTCTGACATCCGAAAGAGAATTGGTCACCACCAACTGAACATTTTTTTCACGAATGAGTTTTAGAAATTTATTTGAAAAGTAATCACTTTTATAAAGTCCGGTTGAGTAAACTTTTTCCACTTTGTAGCGTTCGAGTATAGAGATTAACCCTTCAATGTGGTCGCGATCCGCGTGAGTCAAAATTACAATGTCGATTTTGCTTTTAAGATAGGGGAGCGCATTTCTTATTTCAGAAAGAATGTTTTTTTGAGGCCCGCCGTCTATTAAAATATTTTTACCCGATGGCGTGCGAATAAGAGTTGCGTCGCCTTGGCCAACATTTAAAAAATACACATGCATTAGCCCATCTGGCTGTGCCTCAAATAAAAATACGCCAGAGGAAATTAATATTGAAAAAACGCCTGCGATAAATTTCTTCACGCGCTTGGCATACCATATGAAGATTAAATTTTTCTAAACTTTTTATGACAAAGTGCGAAAAAACCGTTCCGCAGCGAAGGCAAAACGAGCTCCGCGAGATTTTGCCGTAGCGAAGGACGCCGAACCATGAAAATGTGTTTCAATTCGTAAAGAATCAGAAAACATTTTCATGAGTGAGGCGAGGTTTTTCCTCTTGAGAAACTGCACTCGCATTTTTTCAGCCTGGTGCCCACTAGACCCATCCTTCAAAAATGCTACGTCCACTCAAGATTTTAAAATGAAGTTATAGATTCTTCGTTTTTGGAAAAGGGGGCAAGTTTCCTTGCCCCCTACCCATTAACCAGCAGGTTTTCTGCTCATCGAGATGGCTTTAACCAAAACCGATAAATGGGACTCTCTTTCTGACAGCGAGATTGTTTTGAATGGTTGGACTACCTGTAGCTCAGGTTCAGCCCGGTTATACTGTTGATCTCTTCGATGAGCCTTCTCCTGTTGATTTCCCGCATGCCATCTACCTTGACGCAACAGAGCACGTAGGAGTGAGGGTGACCTCCGTCCATCTTGAACTTAAAGTGGACGTGATTGTCATTGGGTTTTGGCTCATCAGCAACGCTTGCCAGGATATGGATCCACGTGCCATCGTGCTGAAACTTTATGAGAGCACCATCCTCGTGTGCGCGCCACGAAGTCCACTCTCCTGTTGAAGTAACGGATCCATCGTTCCACGTGTGTTTAGCCATGGAGCAGCCTCCTTTTCAGTGATTTTAACTGTCAGTGAGAATGAAATATCTACGGATTTAATTTGCAAGTAAACATTTCATTCCCACTGATTCTTCTAGATTGTTAATGATCAATTAATGTTTTTCGTTTTATGAAAGCGTTTTTATTGATATTATGCGTGTATGCCCAGATATAAGAGCGAAACACATCTTTTACAACTTATAGAGTCAAACAGTACCGTCAGTGGAGAGTTTCAGATTATAGAAAGTGATGCTTTGATGGATTTGGATTTGATGAATATTAAATTTAAAAATTGCACAATCCGGGGGGGTGATTTTTGCAGTTCAACATTTGATAATTGCACATTTGATAATGTTTTATTTAAGAATTTAGCTTTGGTGGGGGTAGGCTTTGATAATTGCAATTTTATCAAATGTAAATTTTCTAACGTACAGGCGGATTTTGGCATGAGGAATTGTAATGTTGGTGGTCTCACAATTACTCAAGAATCTTTTTAAGTATTCTTCTCGAAAAATGTAAGAATATTTAGTTAACAGGCTAAGCTAACAATACCACGAATACAATGACCTCCGTCGGATTAGCAGATTCAGCACAGGCCTATCTGTAAACCTACCAGAACGACCGCCGTTCATAAACTACTGACAACGGATTGTTATCACTAGTTGTGGGAAAAACTCTCCCTTTGCCTATTTCTTCTTCCTTCTGCCAAACCAGCCCATAAAAAGCGCTGTTATGCCCGCTGCAACTGCGCCGGGACCTGTCTCCGGCAAGTATAGCGATGCAAACGCACCTTTGCTCTCATTGCCGGTCGTATCTTTGGTTGTAACCTTAAATGTATACCAACCAGGAGTTAGCCCAGCAATTTCATAACCGATAGGAGCTTTGGTCAGAGCTTTTCCCGCCTCAAAAGTTTTGGCATTTTTGCCTGCGCTTTGGTACAAAAGCTGGTCTGCCAAATCTCCAGCCGTGTTCTTGCTGGCTTCCCATTTTAATTCCACCAAATCCGTTTTTGCATCCTTAATTCTCGCAATAAGCTTTGTTACATCTTCTGGAGGAATCAAGTCGCGCAACCCCGGTTCCTTGCCAATAAAGCTATAGGAACTTTGATCCGCCGCCATTGCATTTCCAGCAGCATCTTTTACTCCCACTAATTTAATCTCATATTCCACCGGTTCTTGAGATGCAGTTGTTATGTATGCGGTTTTCCCATCAACGCTTAAGCTCACATTTACGATATTCAATTTAACGTCCGTGCCTTTTTTTGTAATTGTAAAATCAGTATTCGGATTTGCAGGCAAAACAATCGGTTCGGAAAAATCCACATTGATTAGATCACCCGCCGCCGCCGTGACTTTTGAAATCACCGGTGCAGCAATATCGCTTTGAGGTATCGTGTTTTCCACGTCTTCCGCTGAAGCTGGTCTTAATTTTGCGCTGCCTTTGAATGAGCCGAGGTCTGAAGTCCCGCTCATTATTGGATTATTAAATAAATCCTGAATTTCAATTCCGACTGTCAAAATGTAATCCTGACCGTCTTTTTGAGGGTCGGTAATTAGCAGGATCGCCGTGCCGGTTGGGTCGGTCGCGTCCATTTCGGCCTTCTGTACGTTGAGTTTCACTTTGTCGAGCGCTTGTTCAATTTTGAATGCGCTGTGCGGTTGTTCTAGCGGAAGCTTAATTGCTTCAGAAAAAATAACTTTAACGGTAATAACGTCTGGAGCTTTTACTTCTTTAACTTGAGGTGGCACGCCATCATCTTCGGCTGCTGATGCGAGCTTTAATCCCGCTTGCGGAGTTGTACCGGCTTCTCCGGCGTAGTTGATACTTTCGTTACCGGCGGCATCCAGCGCTGTCACAGTAAAGTAATATTTCTGGCCATTAGTCATGCCGCTCACTATTGAAGTTTTTACATTTCCAACCGTGATCGTCGGCAGCTCATATGTGCCATCCGTCGTCTTTACGGATGTCGTGCCACGATAAATTTTGTATCCCGTGATGCCTACGTTATCGGTCGAAGCGTCCCAAGAGAGTTGCACCTGTGCATCCCCGGCCACCGCTTTTAAATTTTCTACGTCAGACGGTTCGGTAGTGTCCATTTCCGGTCCCTGTGCTCGCAGTGTATTTAACCCCGGAACCAACAGAAGAGCCAAAGTTATCGCCACCAGAATTTTTGTGTATTTTTTATTCATATATTTTAAGATAAATTTTTCGTATAATTATAGCAGGATTTTAGAGAGTACCCAACTGACTTACCTTGTCATATCTATGAATACATTTATGCTTAAGGAAGAGGTTAAGAAATTGATAGATGCGGCGATTAAAAAATGTTTTCCTGGTGCAGCTGTCTTGGCGAAGGTTGAGTACCCAGCCACACCAGAACATGGGGATTACGCAAGTGCTTGTGCGTTGGAATTGGCAAAAAAAGAAGGCGCAAATCCGCGTGAAGTGGCGGAAAAAATTGTGGCGGCCTTAAAAACGCCGGATTGGATTTCTAAGGTTGAAATTGCCGGTCCGGGTTTTATTAATTTTTTTATTGCGCCAAAATTTCTCACTGAATTTGTTTGTGAGATTGATAAAGCCGGTGAAAAATTTGGCTCCGGCCAGGACGGAAAAGGAAAAACCATCGTGATTGATTTTTCACAGCCGAACATTGCCAAACCGCTTGGCATTCACCATTTGCTCTCAACTATTATTGGGCAAAGTCTCTATAATCTTTATAAATTTTTGGGATACAAGTGCGTTGGAGTTAACCACATCGGAGACTGGGGCACGCAATTTGGAAAATTAACTTATGCATATAGAAAATGGGGAGATCGTGCAGCGGTAGAAAAAAATCCGATCGCGGAATTACTCAAACTTTACGTGAAATTTCACGAGGAGGTGGAGAAGGATGCGAGTTTGGAAGATCGCGGGCGCGAGGAATTTAGAAAGCTAGAAAAAGGGGACGAGGAAAACAAAAAACTGTGGGAGTGGTTTTGCAGGGTGAGTATGGAAGAAGTGCAAAAAACTTACGATTATTTGGGTGGAATTCATTTTGATCACACGCAAGGCGAGAGTTTTTATGAAGATAAAATGGAAGAAATTCTTGAGCTTGGGAAACTCAAAAAAGTTTTTGTAAAAGGGGAGGAAGGTTCGCTGATTGTAAAATTCCCCGGCGATAAATATCCGCCATATTTAGTGCAGAAATCCGATGGCGCCACTCTTTACTCCACTCGCGATTTGGCTGCGGTGAATTACAGAACGAAAACTTGGCATCCGGAAAAGATTTTGTACGTGGTAGATGTTGCGCAGTCTCTTCATTTTCAGCAGCTTTTTGAAACTGCGAAAATACTTGGTCTATCTAAAACACAGCTTATCCACGTGATTTTTGGCCGTATGCAGTTTAAAGATAAAAAAATGAGCACCAGAAAGGGGAATATTGTGCTGCTGGATGAGGTTTTAAAAGAGTCAGTTGCAAAAGCGCTAAAAATTGTGGAAGAAAAAAATCCGGATTTAAAGAATAAAGAGTCGGTTGCGCATGCAGTTGGAGTTGGTGCCGCAAAATATACGGTACTTTCGCAAAATCGCACCACGAATATAGTTTTTGATTGGGAAAAAATGCTGACGCTTTCGGGAAACAGTGCGCCATATTTGCAATATGTTTATGCGCGGGCTAAGTCTATTTTGAGGAAAAATTCAAAATTCAAAATTCAAAATCCAAAACACAAACCCGAAGCACAAAATTCGAAAAAATATATTTTGAAAGAGCCGCAAGAGTTGGCGTTGGCGCGTTTGTTGCCGAAATTTCCGGAAATTCTGAGGCACGCGGCGGGGGAGTATAAGCCAAATATGATTGCCGGTTATTTGTTTGAAGTGGCCAGCGCTTTTAATGGTTTTTACAATTCCGTGCCGGTTCTGCAGGGGGCGGAAAGTGAGCAAGCCGGACGTTTGGCGCTGGTGGAAGCTACGACAATCGTGCTCAAAAACGGGCTAAATTTACTTGGGATTGAAACGCCGGAGGAGATGTAAGAAAAATGTGGGTATTGACTTTTGTGCTGCGGTACATGTACTATTGTACTAGTTTAATAGTACATGTCTATGGGAGAGAAAAACTTTAAGGAGTTTGTGGCGTTTATGTCTGGCCTAAAAAATAAAGAAGAAATGGCCAGATTTTTGCGCGGGATCTTAACTCCAAAGGAAATTGAAGAATTGCCACTACGTTTACAGATCACAAAGCTGCTTGCAAGCGGCGTTCCACAGAGAGCAATCGCGCAGAAGCTGGGTGTGGGAATTGCAACTGTAACACGCGGCTCAAGGGAATTGAAGGGCGGATATTTCAAATCCGTAAAGTGGTGGAAGTCCTCACGTTGGCGGGATTGATTACGTTTTTTTGTTTTTGTAATCCCGCCAAGAACGGGATTTTTTTATTTAATTTAATGACTCTATTTATGAATACTGAATTATTTATCAATAAAGAAGAGGCGCTTCCGGGGCTCGCAAATTTAGTCACTCGTCCGGATCAATTTCATTCAAAAACCGGCTTAATTGAATCTATTGGCCAAATGTCTCAGAGAGAAATATTTGCACTTGTGCGCCGCGCAATGGATGAAAAATCTATCAGGGCATTTGATTCGGCAAAAAAGCCCGGCATGGGCCTAAAACCCGCTGAAGATCCGATGGTTCTTGCAGTTGGTAGCCAATTGGCGCAGATAGCTGGTGAGCTTAAGCGGGGTTTTTCTACTCAAATAGCGGAGAGAAAAAATGTTAATCGCATAAAAGGTGCGGCGGTGGAGAAGGGAAAAGTTCTTTTTTCGGACGGCACAGTTATGAGCGAAAAAGAGCTCGCGAAAGATCCTTTTGCACGAGCCCTGGCAGGCAACGAAATGCATTTGAGGTTAATAGATGAAGATCCGGCAAATTTGGCGATTAGGGAAGTGATGGCTCTGATGAGGGAAGATATACACGCTGCGATTTATCGCGAATTTGATGCGGATGATGAAGAGGATACTCCGGTGCATCACGATGCGGCGGTGGTTTATGCTTTTACTCACCCAAATGCTCAGTCAAAAAATTTAGGCAGGGCTTTTAGAGAAAATCACTACGAAGAGGCTAGGTTGGATATGATGCAAGACAGTCAGATGAGCAAGAGGCTCGTGGTGCGTGCAAATCCATTCATGACTGGGAAAAGTGGGTTCCCATTGGCTATGATGGCCGAATTTGATTCCAGAAATCGCGCACATATGTTGTACTTCAGCGCCGAGGAGAAAGAAGCTATAAAGCCTCGTCCTGTGCGTCCTGTGGGGGGTGGAGAACGGACCCAGTATGGTCCGGATCCATGCTGAAAGTGGCAAAATAAAAATGACTAAAGTGAAGATGGGCCAGTAGGGGTGTCGGTTCATCTTTGCTGATGCTGAACACAGGGCGCTTGACCGCAGGCGATTTTGGTGCTACGGTGAGGCGCTATGGAAACGGCTAAATGTCTCTCTGCGAGAAAAGAAATTAAGAATCTTAAGGAAGAGCTTGGTACCTTGGATTCTCTCATAAATAGAATGGTTGTGCTGATGAAAAAGAATCCAGGTGATTTCAATGAAGCCGCAGAAGTAAGGCAAATTCGTGAATCTGTTTGTCGACTACTTCATATAGATAATGAAGAGCTTGAACGTAGGATAGTTCAAACTGCGGGTCTACCAGAAGCGAAAATCCAAAGTAGTATAAGGCAAGTAATGGTAAAGGCACTTGCCAGTGGGGTATCCGCCGCTTCTAGACCTTCACATTACCCAGAAGCTACATTATTTAAAATTTATTGGTTTGTGCTCTATCTCTACAGCGAGAGAAGGTCAAAAGCGATTGGGATTTATCAGTCTATGCCATGGTATAAGTCTATCTTTATGCCAAGCATCTTTGGGAAAGAACAAAAAAGATAAATTTCCTTATCTGGTGGTGTTCTTTGCTTCACTTTAAATTGGCGGAGAGGGAGGGATTCGAACCCTCGTGTCCCATTGCTGGGACAAGCCGCTTTCGAGGCGGCCCCATTACGACCACTTTGGTACCTCTCCATGCGGCATATTCTACCTCATTCCTTGGAGTAGTTCATAAAATCAAAACGCCTGCGGCATTCGAATCCACTATATCTTACGATTTCACAAAAAGTGAAACTTGGCGGAGAAGGAGGGATTCGAACCCTCGATACGGCGTTTCCACCGTATAGCAGGTTAGCAACCTGCCGCCTTCAACCACTCGGCCACCTCTCCGCGAAAGCCTTTTAAATATACAAAAGCGCGTGAGTAAAGTCTACGGGGTTTGTTTAGCCGTGCCACTTCTCTTTGCTTTGATTGCTGCTCGTCGCGCTCGCCTCTCGTCTTTTTCATCTTCAATTCTTGCAATGGCATCTGCCACTACTTCTGGCGGGAAATCTTCCGGGAGTTGATGGCCAAACGCCGCTGCAAGTTTTAATGTCGCCTCCATAACCACTTGTCGGCTTCTCTCTCTAGTTAAATTCAATATGGCTCCAACTTCCTCAAGTGAAATTCTACCGGACGCGTCGTGCATATAAGTGTTGGCAGGCATCGCCCCTACTACATCCAAAGTACAACTGAGATGAGCTGGCATTTCGTCCGGCTCTATATCTGGAAAATTCAATTTTATGTGACCATTCCTTGGATTTATATCCAAGTAGAGATTAAATTGGCAACCCACAAAAGGGCATGGGCGAATAGAATCCGGATTGATAGGTGAGCAGTCGGCTCTTGTTCTTGGCCGTACAGCATCAACGTCCCCCACAGCACCTTGTTCAGCCTCCAGTATTTGCCTACGTATCGCTTCACAACTAAAAGTTTTCGGTTTTATGCGATCTTTTTTCCGTTTTTTTTCTGTGTTATTTGGCGCTTCAGGGTTTCTCATAATTATCTTTAGCTGAGGGTGGATTATAGCCTATTATGGTATTATTGTGCAGCATAACATCTGGAGGGGTGGCAGAGCGGTCGAACGCGGCGGTCTTGAAAACCGTTAGGCCCGCAAGGGTCTCGTGGGTTCGAATCCCACCCCCTCCGCCAGAATTATTTAGTATCGAACGACCCGCGTGGCTTAAATACGAAACTACTGTTTATGGATGCTGCTCCGTCAAGTTTGCAAAACTGGGGTCTTCTTGTAACGACTGACTTGACTAAATTGTATAGAGAGCTTGAGGAAACGTATGTTTACAGGTTAATTCGCCTGTTGACAAAAGTTAATTATATCTATATAGTATGCGTACTTATGAATGATCGCGGAGCTCAACAATCAGGTGACGATGACAATGACGATTTGGAAGAACGAACCGACACTGGCAAACTTACTTTTAGGGTTAATGTCGGTGGACTCTTGGGAGAGGTGGACAGTGGCACTGTACCTGCGGATGGTGCATTGAATGATTTGTTTGCTTTTGATGGCTTAGTGAATCAGGTAGCTCTGCGGGTTGCTGTACTCGAAGATACTGTACGTGAAATAGGTAAATCTCTTGATATAAAAGGAAGGTTGCTCCTTGAGGGTGACAATGTTGAGGCTTTTAACAAATTAAGAGTTCGAAATAGGAACTGGAAACCAAATTTTCACGGCATAGTCCTTGAAGGTAAGCGATTAAACGGGGTGAATCTACACGAGTGCGATTTAAGTAATGCTAATCTTAGAGGCACATCCATGATTGGTGCGGTAATGATGCAAGCTAATTTAGGAGGCGCAAATATGGAAGGTGCTTCTGTGTCTAATGCTCAAATGTCCGGTGTCAATTTAGGGCAGGCAAATTTGAAATGTGCAAACTTGGTTCAAACTAATTTATGCCATGCAAATCTCACAGCCGCAGATTTGAGCGGAGCCAATCTTACAAAAGTTGATTTTAGGAGTGCAACTTTGGTTTGGGCTATAATGGATGATAAGACAAATATGACAGGTGCACTATTGGAAGGCACGGACATGCTTGGAATCATAGGACTCAATGCCGCTCAGTTGGCCAAAACTGCGTGTTTCCACTTGGCAAAGTCACTAGATTCAAAAGTTTTGGTTGCTGCTTTAGAGGTATTAATTGAAGCTGCAAAACCGATTATTTCCGCTCAAAGGTAACAAAATCGTTTGATTCGTAATAAGCCTTAGTGTTCGACTTGAAGGCTTTTATTCTGTATTCCACGCTTGTTTCAAATTTGAGTGAAAAATCGGATTTGAGTTCTACGATGCCGTCTTTAACGGTGAGAATTGGTGAGGGTAAACCTTCGTACTTGCGCGTAACCAGTTTGCCAAGTTTACGTTCCACGTAATACATAAAACCGTCGTCGCACGGATTTATACCGTCGTTGTTGTATGGTTTGCAAAAGTTCACGTAGACTTCATAGGCTTTTGCACCCACGTCCTTGAATTTTATGCTGTATTTGTCGCCTTGGTTTGGGAGGGTGGTAGGCGCTAAAATTTTTGGCTCTGCAAGAAAGCCGGTGTAAGGCACGGTAATTTCTTTTTCCGCGTAAGCGCCGTCTTCAAAAGTAACTTTTATTAAATATTTATAAACCGGTTTTACGCCTTCCTCTGGGATTGTAACGTTCACAACGCATCTGTGCGGGAACTGCGGACGATCGCACATTCTGCCGGATTCAGGGTCGTGATCGCTGATCTCGCTCACGTACATAAGTTTTGGCTGCAAGGCCAAGGGTAAATCCGTCGTGTATTTGTGTTTGCCAAACTTGCGCTGCTTGTTCTGTTTTATCCCCAAATCCGGTCGTCTTAAATACAAATCAAATTGGAGTTCGATTGCCTGGTTAAGTGCAGAATTATCCACTGTTAAAACACGATCTATTTTAAAATCCAGTTTTTCTGTGCCCGGTGTACTCGGTGGAGCGCCGGTTTGCGCTAACAATGTTATGACCGATGATAACAAAAATGATGATAAAAATTCCATAATAAAAGTTGGTTATTTTTTACTTTTCAAATATTGAATGGCTGCGTCCAGTTGAGGATCTTTTTCTGCCTTAAAGTCGGCTTCGGTGAGTTCCACAATTTTGTCCGGCGTAATGCCGGTATCGTCAATTGAACGGTCAAGCGGGGTAAACCATTTTGCGATTGTGAGGCGCAGATTGCTGCCGTCGGCAAGTCTGCTAATCTCTTGCACACTTCCTTTTCCAAAAGTTTTTTCGCCAATTATTACGCCGCGTTTGTAATCTTGAACTGCGCCAGCCACGATTTCTGAAGCCGAAGCAGAGCCTTTATTTACCAGTACCACTAGCGGAATATCCGGCAAGCTGCTGAGCCCGCTGGTTTTTACGCTTTCATTCTGTTTTGCATCTCTGCGCTTGATAATCGAAGCCACTTTTTCGCCCGGTAAGAGTTCAGAAAGCATGTCAACTGAAATGTCCAAGTATCCACCGCCGTTTCCTCTTAAATCCAGGATTATGCCGCGAGCGCGTTCCAGTAATATTTTTTGCACTGCATTTTGGAATTCCGTTTTTGTGTGATCGTTAAATTGATTTACGGTCAGGTGGAAAATATCTCCGTCGAGTTTTTTTACCGTGACGCTGTCTATAACCACTTTGGCGCGAACAATTTTAATTTCGAATGGGTCGGATTTTTTTTCTCTTATAATGGTGAGAGTTACAGCCGTGCCTTTTTTGCCGCGTATGCGGTGAACCGCGTCATACAGGCTTAATTCCTCTGCCAATGCGCCGTCAATTTTAAAAATAATATCGTTGGTTTTGAGTCCCGCTTTTTCTGCCGGTGAACTTTTTAGCGGAGTTACAACTACCAATTTGCCTTCTTTTACTTCTAGTTCTGCACCAATGCCTTCCAGGTTCCCATTTAAGCCGTCATCAAAATCTTTTGATTCGTCCGGTGTCATAAAAACCGTGTATGGATCGCCGATTGCCGCTACAAATCCTTTTACCGCGCCATATTTTAATTTTTCCGCGTCCAGCTTTTTCTCATCGTAATAATTTGCTTGTAACCTTTTCCATACTTCGTCCAGATCTTTAATGCTCACGTTTTCGTTGGCGGTTCCGATAGTACCAATTGTTTGGCCTATTGAGGGCAGAGCCGGACTGTCGGAATTATTATTGCCCATGAACCAGCCTATGGAAAATGCTGTTAGGCCAACCAGCAGAAAGGCGCTTACCAAAATTGATCGTGAAATTTTCATAAAAGACTATGGAATAGTACCATACCGGCATTTGTGTGCGCGATAAAATTATTTCATAAAAAGTTTAGAGAAATTTAATGTTTGTTTGATAGGGTATGGCCTGCTTTGGATCTTTGTCAGGCTGGAGAGCAAGTCCCCGCGATGCGGGGACAAAAGGAGGATGCCATGAGGTACGAGAAGTTTCTGGGTGCGATTTTGCTGGTTGCGGCGGGATGTGCGCAAGATGTGTCGGAGACGACGCGCGAGGCCGCGGAGACCGGTCCGCCCGAGACGCTGTGCGTGGTTGCGGCGGCGGACGACGGCGAGCCGGAAGTGGTCGCGCTCAAGTCGCCGGCGTGTGGCGGGCAGTGCGGTGGTGGCGAAGGTGTGCGCTACTTCTCGGTCGAGAAGGGCGCGCCGGTCTCGTTCGCGCTCTACGGTGTCGTCGGCATTCAGTACTGCGTGGAGGTGATCCGCGACTACGGCTACATCACGATTTCGCACGAACGCGGAACCGTGACCCGCAAAGGCGACCTCTTCACGTGGTGCATCACGCCGACAAGCGAAGATCCGGAGTTCACGACGGTCCGTTCTTTCACGGCCAGTGCAGGCTTTGAGCTCGCTGTGCCCTGACGGTAGGCTGCCATGAAAAAAAGGGGACGGCATCGGAATAAAATCTGATGCCGTCCCCTGGAGCTGAGAATATCGGCTCCGCTTATTTTAACCAGCTCAGGTTCGGTTCCAAATCCGTCGCCATATAAAAAATATCCGACCGGGATAAACAAGGAGTTGGCGCGTCACGGCGTGATTTATTTCAATAAATCATTCAATTCGCAAGAGAGTAGCGCGGATTTGTTTAGCACGATCTGCTCTTTTTGGTTTAAATTGTCGGCAGTCATGCGAATGGTCTTTGTGTTTATGCTGTCGCCAAGCATTATGCCATTGTTTTTTTTGAAATATGCCTCTGTTTTCCGGTAAAAAAGTGTGGCGTACCGCTTGAGTTTGTCCTGCGGAGCCGTTCTGCTGCTTACACCGTTGCTAACCAACTCAACGGTATTATTTACCTTTTTATCTATCTCAATATGCAAATCGCCTTCACTAAAATCAATCCAGTAGTCGCTTACGGTGTATGTAATTCGTATAGATTTACCTTCTTCTGTACCATACCAATACACAAAGGAAAAATTATCAGTGTGGAAATCCTGATGTATTACTACTTTTTCTAGCGCGGTCACTGTGCGGATTTTATACGCATCGTGAAACCGGAAATAGCTTTCTCGCCAGTGCTTCAGCCAATTCGCAATGTAGGTCTGATCTACAAAAAGCGGTATAAGATCCTGCTTGAGATTAGCATCACTCACTTTATTCATCTGCAAGGTGAGTTTGTCGAAAAGTGCGCGTGGATTGCTTACGTCAACGCCTTTCGCGATTAGATAATCGAGATCAGGCACTATCTTTTTGTTCATGTACCACAGGAGATCGTAAATATCGCGCCCTTTTTCTTCGTACGTCGCTTTACCTACGCCACGAGTTTTTCGCAAAAAAATCGCTGCAATTTTGCTAGCCATAAGTGTGGACATGTTGTAGGTAATAATTACAAACGAAAGCTGGCCACGATTGATCGGTATGCGTTCGTTAGCCGTCTTTGAGGCGACGAAACGGTTAAGGTCAATTTTAACGTGCACCCGTTTTGATGGGTGTCCGACACCTAACTCATCACCGATATTGAACTTTAGAAGAAGTCCTCTACCTGTGGTTATTTCTGTAGTTAGAAAATCGGGTTTTGTACCATAAGTATCTGTAAAATATTTTTCAAGTTCTTCCTTTAATTTGCTTAAGAATTTCTCTGTTATCGCATGAGTAACTTCAAAATCAAGATCAACTGACATCCGGTCAAGTCCGTGGCATATGCGGAGTGCAGAACCGTCGTACATAATCCATTTGCTGTACTCCGAATGATGGTAGATAAAATTAAGAACATAAAACTGCAATTCCTCTTTCAGAGCATTGCGACGAGTTTCGGCGTCAACTTCACCATACGCAGACAGTTCGTTGAGTTTTTCTAGATTTTCTCCAGCGGTGCAATTGAAATTGCCAGTTTTTTGATGCCGATTTTTGGGTCTTTGAAGGCCACGGTCACGACTCCGCCTGCCGCGCTAATTACCATCCCTTCGCCAAAGGTGCGGTGGGTGACACGGTCGCCGTCGGAAAATTCCTGAAGCGGTTTTTCTGTTGGCACCGGCCTGTTGCCAATTGGTCCAATGGTTGTCGAACGCTTGCGACCGCCGCCAAAAAACGCAGCCATTGGATTTGGTTCAGCCTTTGTATTTCTCTCAATTAATTCTTCTGGAATATCGGTCAAAAATTGCGACGGAACAACGTCGTGAGTTTCGCCATAAAACATGCGGCTTTTTGTGTAGAGCAAGAATAAACGCTCCATGGCGCGAGTGCATCCGACATAAAACAACCGGCGCTCTTCTTCCAGCTCTTCCGGCGAAAGCAAACTTCTCGAGTGGGGCAGTAGGCCTTCCTCAAGTCCGCAAATAAACACATTTGGAAATTCCAAACCCTTTGCGGAATGCAAAGTCATCAGTGTTGCGGCGTTTTCTTTTTCTTCCAAATTATCCAAATCGGAAATCAGCGCAATTTCTTCTAAGAAAACATTTAATGAAACGCCCGGCTCAAGTTTGTCGTATTTTGCGGCCACGGAAATTAATTCGGCGACGTTTTCCAGCCTCGCTTCGCCTTCCACGCTCCCATCATCCAAATATTTCTTGTACCCGCTTTCGTCTATCAAAAACTTGATCAAAGCCGCTGCCTTCACTTCGTGGTTTTGCTTTTGCAACCTTCGAATCAGCTTGGCAAAATCGGCAACTTTTTCACGTTTGGCATCCGGCAAATCGTCGTCAATTTCCTGCACATGGCTCATCGCCTCAAAAAGCGTTATATCTTTTATATTTGCAAAAGTTTGCAGTTTTTCAAGCGTTTTTGGACCAATTTGCCGCTGAGGAACATTCACGATTCGCAGCAAGCCGACGCTGTCCGCCGGATTTGCGATAACTTTTAAATACGAAACCAAATCTTTAATTTCTTTACGCGCATAAAACTTGATTCCGCCAACTATTTTGTATGGAATGGCATAGCGCATAAAAACTTCTTCGATGGTACGAGACTGCGCGTTTGTGCGATAAAGAACCACAAAATCCCGATAGTCGGGAAACTCGTATCCTTTCATGATTTTCTGAATTTCTTGCGCCACAAGTTCCGCTTCGTGTCTTTCGTTTTCCGAAATCCAAACCTTGGCCTTTTCGCCGCCGGATTTTTCCGTCCACAAGGTCTTATCTTTGCGCCTGGTGTTGCGCTTTATTACCGCCTGCGCCGTGTCCAGAATCATCTGCGAAGAGCGGTAATTTTGCTCCATTTTTATAACTTTCGCCTCCGGATAATCTTTTTCAAAATCCAAAATATTTGTGAGATCCGCGCCTCTCCAGCTATAAATACTCTGGTCGTGATCGCCTATCACGCACAAATTGCGGTACTTGGCCGCCAGCATATTTGTGATTGTGTACTGCGCGTGGTTTGTGTCCTGATATTCATCAACATGGATGAATTTAAATTTTTCCTGATATTGATCCAAAATCGGCTGATGAGTTTTGAAAAGTTCAATCGTTTTCATCAGCAAATCGTCAAAATCGAGCGCGTTGTTTTTCTTTAGCCGTTCCTGGTAAGGCGCATAAAGCCGCCCGACTTTTTCTGCAAAATAACTGTTTGCCGTGGACATAAATTCTTTGGGAGTAATGAGCCGGTTTTTTGCGTTGCTGATGTGGCTCAAAACCGCCCGCGGATTCAATTCTTTTTCGCTGATTTTTAAATCTTCCAGCAAATGCTTCATCATAATTATCTGGTCGGAATCGTCATAAATTGCGAACTGGTTTTCGTAGTCCAGCAGGTGAATATGTTTGCGCAAAATTCTCACGCAAACCGAGTGAAAAGTTCCGAGCGTTGGAAGCGAAGGGTTGGACCAATATGAACCGCCGCCTTCCTGCGGCTCTACGCCAAGCAAACGAGTAACGCGATCGCGCATTTCACCGGCGGCTTTGTTTGTAAAAGTTACGGCCAGAATATTTGAAGCCGGCACGCCGAGTTCTTTAACCAAATACACAATTCGGTGAGTGAGTGCGCGAGTTTTGCCAGAACCAGCGCCGGCAATTACCAAAAGCGGACCGTTGGTTGTGGTCACGGCTTCGCGTTGTTTCTCGTTGAGGTCACTTAAAATATCCACAGGACTCCGATTATAGCAGATTCTATTCTTGTGGCGTCATTCCGAGTCGATGCAGTACGTAGGCTGTGTCCGCATCGGTTCCGATTGCATCTTTTGTCTCTAGAAATAAGTCTTTTAGTGAGGACTCGGTCTGCCCGACCATGCGTAAGAAATGTTCGTTTTGTAGGGAATTGGTGCCTTCGTCTCCTTGTAATAACTCATATGCTGCCAAAGCGAGCGGTTTATATATTTCCATGAGATTATGGCGTTCGCTCATGCCAGCGTTAAAATCCGGCGGTGTCTGAATTGTTTTTATTGCGTCATTCATTTCTGCGGCATAAAAACACCAACCGGCAAAATCTTGAGTTCCAATTCCGCGCTCTTTAGCTAAAGCATTTAGGTAGACGGATACACGTTCTTCTCGTAGAAACAACTCCCACAATTTTCGCTGTGCGCCTGCGTTTCCTTCCAGGCTTTGGTCAAAGAGTCTTTGCAAAAGTTGGTCGGGGGTTTCGGACGAATCTTCTCCCGAAAGCCAGCGCAACAACTGCTCCCTTGTTGCCGGGGATAAATATTTTTTTGGCGGAGGAGGTTGCCCGGCTGCGTCTTCGGCAGTAGCTTCAGCATCCAGACTTTCAGCTTGAGCGGGTGATGTTTCTCCATCCCCGGAACATTTCTTCGCAGCAAGTCCGCCGGTTCCGGCGGCCAAAAGTCCTATTGCCAATATGGCTGAATTTAGTCTTTTGCTCATAGAATTACGCTTGTATATTAACTTCTACTCCAACATCGGTCAGTTGATATAACTCTCCGGCATCCTCCGGCAAGAGCCTTATGCAGCCGTGAGAAACTCGTTGGCCAATGTGAGTAAGCGCTTCGTTCCAAAATGTTCCGCGGTCGTTTGCAAGGTATGGCAATGCATGCAACCCGTGGCCCCACTTTGTAAAACCCTGCCACTTCGGCATACGATAGTGAGGATAAGCTCCGGCAATTCTCAGCTCTTGCTTGTTTAAAATTTTGAATTTTCCAATTGGAGTCGGCGTTTTAAATGTGCCGGTTGAGACCAAATATTCACGCACCACAAAATCTCCAATTTTAATAATCATCTTTTGCTCAGAAATATCCACGTTGATTGTTATCGGCTGAGTGGTGTCTATCATTGAAGCCTGACCGGATTTTCCCAGGTAAAATACGGCTTTGTCATATTCATATCCCGGTTCTCCGATGGACACATCAACGTAGAAAGTTGACTCTTTTGCGGTCATCCAGCCGACATTTTCTGTTATCGGTTGGAAAAATTCGCGGAAAATATCGGTTGTGTACGGAGCCACTGATCTAAATGTGAACGTGGCGATTTCGCCCGGTTCGATGCGTGATTCAGACATTGCGATTCTGTTTGAGCCAAGCCAAGCAAGGTCGCCTGGGTTATAAAAAATACTGTTTCTATCCTGCTCTTTTGCAGTGCCAAGTCGCGTGTAATTCATCCCCCCGCAACCACTTGAATCGCCAAACCAAGACACGTTTCCTGTATTCTTCACAAAAATCGAAACTTCAAAGTCTTCACCGGGTTGCGTATTCACTCTTGTTTCCTTCGCCATAACTTCGCCCTTGTACTCGGGTTTTTCCGGCGGAGCATACATGCAAACCGTTAACGGATTTAAAATAGTGGGAGGCACCATTAATTGCGCCACCAACATGCTTGCTGCGCGGCGCTTCTTTTGCTTAACCTGTTCAAATAGCAAATTCGCCTGCATTGTGCGAGAAGCTTGACTCGCCAAAACTCCGACGCTTACGCTACCAAGAGTAAAAAGGGCAACAAACACGCCGACTAAAATGCGGTGCAGAAACTTGGAGCTTTTCATATATGGTTTTGTGTTTATTTTGTATTTCCATACCAGGTTGACGTATTTATGTTTGATATTATTATATCATCTTATTGGCGTTAACTCAAGTGGTATAATAAGTACATGGCTAGACATTCTCATTGGGCTCAAATTAAATTGAAGAAAGGCGCAGCCGACCAAAAGCGTGGAAAGGTATTTGCGAGGCATTCGCGGTTGATTGAAATTGTTGTTCGCAGGGCTGGCGCGGATCCGCATATGAATGCCGGTCTGCGGCTGGCGATAGAAAACGCTCGCGCCGATAACATGCCGCGTGAAAATATTGAACGTGCAATTAAAAAAGGTTCGGGTGACTTGAAAGGTGCTGAACAGATGCAGGAAGTTACGTATGAGGGTTTTGCGCCGGGCGGCGTTGCGCTTTTAATAGAAACTTTAACTGACAATAAAAATAGGACGAATCAAACGGTTCGCGGTGTTATGCAGGAATATGGTGGTAATTTGGGAGCCATGGGTTCAACGAGTTTTTTGTTTGAAACCAAGGGTATGATGACTGTGAAGAAAAAAGGCATACCGGAAACCGACGAATTGGAAATTATTGATGCGGGCGCACAAGATATTCAGGAAATAGAAAGTGGGTTCTTGGTTTACACGATGCCGAACGAACTTGCGGCTGTGAGAAAGAAATTGGGAGGCATCGGATTCAAAGTTGAATCGGCTGAGCTTACACAAATCCCAAAAAATCTTGTGGAAGTCTCAGACGCGGCCACGGCAAAAAAGATTTTGGATTTAATGGAGGCACTGGAAAACGAGGATGACATCTCTAGCGTCGCGGCAAATTTTGATATTCCGGAGAATTTGGTGAGTTAAAGCTCGGGTGTTTGTGGGGATGGCTGTGATTCTTCGGGTCCTGGTTTCCTTGGGCCGCTTACTAGTTCCGGCGAACTGGTCATTAAAGTAGGAATGGCCCTCGCCATATCCTGCACTGCACTACAGCAGGCTTTCCCGGTTGTGCGGCAGCATGTAGCCACCGGACAAGCTCCTCCACAGGCTCTTTTTCCGTCAGGCGGCGTTGCTAGTTTTAATTCTCTTAAATTTAAACCTTCAGGCTGTGCGTTTATTTTCATAAAATTCAGTTAATTAATGTTTTTGTGCGGAGATGTTAATAATTCTATTGGCGTTTGTCAATTTTTAAATGCGCCAGCGCTTGACTGTGAGTATGTACTCATATATTGTTTGGGCATGAATGAAATTCAACTCACGCCAAAAGAAAATCAGCTTCTTAATTTTATAGAGAGTTATCAGATGAAAAACGGTGCCTCGCCGACTGTGCGTGAAATGCGCGAGCACATGAAGCTTAAGTCGGATGGTTTTATTGTGCACTGCATGAAGGCTCTGGAAGAAAAAGGAATTATAAAAAAAGGAGACACGCCGCGGTCAATTAAATTATTGCCGCGAGTGCGGGAAAAATTGCATTCGGATGTGGTGAAAATTCCGGTGCTGGGGCATATTCCCGCCGGTGGGCCGGTCGTGAGCGAGGAAAATGTTGAAGATTACGTTTCGTTTGGATCGGATCAAATAAAAAATGCTGACGACTGTTTTATTTTGAAAGTGAGAGGCGATAGCATGATTGATGCCGGAATTTTTGAAGGTGATTTTGTTATCGCTCATTCAAAAAAGACGCCAAGGAGTGACGATATTGTGGTTGCGCTGGTAGATGGTGGTTCAACAGTTAAGCGGTATATGCGAAAAGACGGGCAGGTTTTTTTGCATCCAGAAAACCCAAAATATAAGGACATTTATCCGGAGTCCGACTTGCAGGTGCAGGGAGTAGTGGTTGGGTTACTGCGGTGGTATTGAGCGGTTAAAACTTATGAAGATATTAGTTTCAATTGGCGCTTTCGGCCCATTTAAAAGAAATCCCAAGAAGGATGCTTTAGAAGTATTTATATAAAACTTTTTTAGCGCCACAACTTAGCGTTGACGATAGGGGGTGTCAAGAATTTGGCATAAAATGTTCGGTGCCGGACTGCCAGAGAGAAGCGGAGCAAATTCATCACGAATTGCCATTTGCAATGGTCAAGAACCACAATCCGTTCTCCATAAAACCACTTTGCAAAGAGCATCACCAAATTGCCCATGGCTTTCAGTTGGCCTATAGAAGATACCGAGACCGTGGATAGAGCCGCGTTTGCGAGAACGTGGCCAACTGTTATAATTGCTGCGCATTCGCTCCCGCCGACATAGCTCAGCTGGTAGAGCAGCACTTTCGTAAAGTGAAGGTCCCCGGTTCGATTCCGGGTGTCGGCTCCAGGGCTTGATATATGCGCTTTTTTGTGCGAATATCATTCTCCTTATCCCTTAATTAATAAATTTATATGATAGAACCAGAAGGTATCCACAGGGTTGTAAGCGGCCCTGATCTTGAAGAAGCAACCACGGATGACGATTTGAGGTTTGCTCTAACAACGAACGCCCTTGCACTACGAAACGGGACAGTTGGTGCTTGGGTTAGACGAAATCGCGCCATTCTACAGAAATGGCAACTGCGAGGAGTAAATTCTGACCAACAATCAACCCCCCATGCCTGACAACCCTACAGAAAAAATTCCGAGTAAGCCGTTTATTTTCCCGGAGGAAGAGCCAATAGAGATGCCGACTCCACAAGAATATGATAGTCCGCTTGAAGACGAAGAAGTAAAAAGCGCTGTAAAAAAGTCATTCGTCATAGTGGTGGTTATTGCGATCTTGTTGTTTGTAGTCGGTAATACTGTTTGGAATTTGAGTTGGAATAAGAAGAAGGCGGTGCAGCCAGGCGGAGACATCACTGTCATAGATACACCAGTCGATCCAAATTTAATTTTGGCCGCAACCGGCGGAACAGTTTCACTCGGCAAAGCAGAACTTATAATTCCACCAGGTGCGCTTGCACGTGACGAAAGAATCGAAATTGAAAAAGTTGCAGATGGCGAGGTGACCGACCTCTATTATTTTAAACCTCATGGGCTTAAATTTCTCAAACGCATTACCGTTGTGCTGCCATATAAAGAAGAAGGTCTAAAAGGGCAAAGCCCATATTCAATAGAGTTGGACTATTGGCCAAAAGAAAAAGTTGGCGATCCCCGCGCCATTGGGTACTCAATTAACGAGCAAGAAAAAACGCTGCAAACACACGTCTCGGAATTTTAGTATAATGTGCGCATGAAAGAGTTTGTTAAGATTGTGGTTTACGTGCCGGTTGCTCATGCGAAAAAAGTAAAAGAAGCTTTGATCCAGGCCGATTGTGGGCACATTGGCAATTACGACTGCTGTTCGTTTTCGGTAAAAGGTATCGGGTGTTTTCGGCCATTAAAAGGCGCAAAACCGTTTGTTGGCAAGCTGGGTGAAGTTGAAGAAGTTGAGGAGGAGCGAATAGAGACAGTGTGTGAAAAATCTAGATTTCAAGAAGTAGTGGTCGCAATTAAAAAAGTTCATCCGTACGAAGAGCCGGTTATAGATATTTATCCGTTATGCACATGGAGATGTCCAAGCTCACGCCGATGATGCGGCAATATAAACAGATGAAGGAAAAATACGCAGACGCGTTTTTGTTTTTTCGGCTTGGCGATTTTTATGAAATGTTTTTTGAGGATGCGGTTGAGTGTTCGCGTTTGCTGAATTTGACACTCACAAAAAGGCACACGATACCAATGTGTGGTGTGCCGCACCACGCGGTTGAAAATTATTTGGGACGGCTCACAAAACTTGGCAAAAAAGTTGCGATTTGCGAGCAACTTTCGGATCCGTCGCTGCCGGGAATTGTAGAGCGCGACGTAGTGCGGGTTGTTACTCCAGGCACAACTTTTGATGAGCGAATTTTGGATCAAAAAGCCAATAATTTCATCATAGGTATTGCTTTTGTTGAAGGCAAAATCGGACTTGCGGCGTGCGATGCCACAACGGGTCTTTTTCAGGTTTCTTCTTTTGAAAGTGAAGAGCAGTTGCGCGAGGAAATTTTTAGAATTCAACCGGCGGAGTGCGTGGTTGATAAAGGCGAAAAAAATCTGCCGGAATTTTTAAAACAATTTGAAAATTTGCCGGTTTTTCCACATCAATTTTGGGATGAACCTGGTGCTTATTTGGCAAAACAATTTGGCGTGAAAGATTTGGTGGGGTTTGGAATTGCCGGGATGAACGAAGTCTCCGCGGCTGGTGCACTTTTATTTAACTATTTGGCCGAAATGCAAAAATCGAAAATGACTCACGTCAAGCCTCCGCAACTTGTTTCGCGCAAAAACGAAATGATTTTGGATGAGACTGCGATTCGGAATTTGGAACTCTTTACGAGCATGAAAGAAGGCAAGCGCGAAGGATCGCTCTTATCTGTTATTGATATGACGTGCACCTCGATGGGTGGCCGCATGATTCGTTCTTGGCTTTTTCATCCGCTAAATAGCAAAAATGAAATTGAAAAACGCTTGGATGCCGTGGCGGAAAATCAGAACAGCCTGACGTTTAAAATGCGCCTGCCCGAACTGCTAAACGGCGTTTTGGATTTGGAGCGATTGGTGGCGCGGTTGATAGTTGGTACCGGAAATGCGCGAGATATGCTCGGAATTGCGATTTCTTTAAAGATAATTGAGCCGCTCAGTGATTTGCTTGGCAATGCATCTTCAGAAATATTAAAAAATTTAAAAAATGAACTTGGCGCGCTTGGCGAACTCACCAAGTTGCGCGAAAAAATTCTGAATTCGGTGGTGGAGGCGTCGCCGCTTTCTACAAAAGAAGGCGGAATAATTCGCAATGGCGTTAATGCCGAGCTGGACGACCTGCGAAAAATCAGCACGGAAGGAAAATCTTACATCCAAAAAATGCAGGAAGCGGAAATTGCGCGCACCAAAATTAATTCGCTAAAAATAAAATTTAATTCAGTTTTTGGTTATTATATTGAGATCACAAAGTCCAATTTGAGTGCCGTTCCGGCCGATTATATCCGCAAGCAGACGCTAGTGAATGCGGAGCGTTATATTACGCCAGAATTAAAAGAATATGAGGAGAAAGTGCTTGGCGCGGAGGAAAAAACCAAGGCAATTGAATATAAAATTTTCGTGGAATTGCGCGACGAAGTTAAGGGAAAAATAAAAGAAATTCAGAGCGCCGCGCAGATTTTTGCCACGCTCGATGTGATTTTATCTTTTGCGTTTGTTGCAGAAAAAAATCATTATGTTCGTCCGTGCATTTTGGATGCCGGTGGCGAGCTTTTGATAAAAAATGGGCGTCATCCGGTAGTGGAAAATTTGGCCGTCGGGCAGTTTGTGCCAAACGACGTTGAGCTGACTCAGGCCAAAAAAGTGATGCTCTTAACCGGCCCAAACATGGGTGGCAAATCAACTTACCTTCGCCAGACCGCTTTGATAGTTTTAATGGCGCATTTGGGCTGTTTTGTGCCGGCGGAAAGTGCCCAAATTCCGCTAACCGATCGCATTTTTACGCGCGTTGGTGCCAGCGATAATTTGGTCCGCGGGCAGAGTACTTTTATGGTGGAAATGCAGGAAGCCGCACAGATTTTGCATTACGCTACGCCGCGTAGTTTGATAATTTTGGATGAAATCGGGCGCGGGACTTCAACATATGACGGTGTTTCGCTGGCTTGGGCGATTTTGGAATATATTCACGACACGGTTGGCGCAAAAACGCTTTTTGCAACGCATTATCATGAGCTAATTCAAGTTGCCGAAAAACTTCCGCGTGCGGCGAATTTTAGTGTGGCGGTGCAAGAAGAAAAGGGCGGAATTGTGTTTTTGTATCGCATTTTGCCGGGTGCAATAAGCCGCAGTTATGGGATTGAAGTCGCGCGCTTGGCCGGTCTTCCTCGCGGAATTATTTCCAAAGCAAAAAATATTTTAAGTGATTTGGAAGAAGGCGTTTTGGATCATGCGATCGCCAATAAAGCGCAATCACAAAAGGAAAACGAGGCGCAGCTGGATATGTTTAATAATCGTCCGCACCGTGTGATTCAAGAATTAAACAAAGTTGACGTTAACGACATGACGCCGATGGAAGCTCTAAAAAAACTCGACGAACTACGCAAAATGTCAGAATAATTATGCCTATAATTACAAAAACTTGCGCCATCACAGAAAGTGCGGTGCGTGCGGCGCCAATTTTCAAACTACTTATACGCCTGGAATGGCAGATAAGGTGTATTGTGAACCATGTTATCAGAAGGAAATTTATTAAAACTTGTGTTATAAAGTAGGTCTATGGGTCTAATAAAAATTCTTCCAGACACGTTAATAAGCCAGATCGCAGCGGGCGAGGTTGTTGAGCGTCCGGCATCTGTGGTCAAAGAGCTGGTTGAAAACAGTTTGGATGCCGGTGCGGATTTTATTTCCGTGGAAATTGAGCAGGGCGGAATGAAATTAATTTGCGTGCGTGATAATGGATTTGGCATGAGCCGCGAAGATTCCGATATGGCTTTTGCGCGGCATGCCACGAGCAAAATTGCGGCGCTGGATGACTTGAATACGCTGCGCAGTTTTGGCTTTCGAGGAGAGGCTTTGGCGGCGATTGCATCTGTGGCGATTGTTAAAATGAAGACGCGGCAGAGCGAAGCGCAGGCCGGCACGGAAATTGTTTATCGCGGCGGAATAAAAGAGTCACACACCACCATCGGCTGCCCGCCCGGCACGGAAATTTTTGTGGAAAATTTGTTTTTTAACACGCCGGCGCGCAAAAAGTTTCTAAAAATGGAATCAACGGAAGTTGGGCATACCGCTGCGGTTATTAGTCACGCTGCTCTCGCGCATCCGACCGTCGGTTTTGAGTTTAAAAGCAATGGGAAAAGCATAATCAGCGTGCCACCGGATTCACAAATTGAGGCGCGTTTGCTGGCAATCTTGGGTCGAGATTTTTTTGAGCAAAGCGCGCGCGTTTCTTTTTCAACTCCATCAATAAAAATTCACGGATTCATCGGCCAGCCGGGCATGACGGCGGCTTCCAGACGCCATCAATATCTTTTTATAAATGGCCGCGATGTTGCCGATCCTCTGGTGGCTCGCGCCGTTTTGGACGCATACGGTTCGCGAATGCCGGGCAGGCAATACCCGATGTTTTTGATAAATATTGAAGTTGATCCGGCGGAAGTTGACGTGAATGTGCATCCTCGCAAACTTTCTGTGAAATTTTTTGAACCAAACCGCATTTATCGCGACGTGCGGCAAGCCGCTTCTCAAGCGCTCGACGAATATCAAAAAAATATTTTTGCGAATGTGCCACAAATGAAATCGCAAAATTTTACCGGCTCAAAAATGGTGCAAGAAGCGATTAGTTTTTCGCAGGAATTTGCCGGGCAGGTTTCGGAGCAAGAAAAACGCGACGGTGGGCTTGCATCCGATGAACTGAGCCAAAACTCCATGCAAATACTCGGTCAAATAGCCAATTCATACATTTTAATTCACGATGAAGAGGGGATTGCGATCATTGACCAGCACGCCGCGCACGAAAGAATTTTGTATGAAAAAATTAAGGCGCGCACAGAAAGTGGCGCAAAAAATACGCAGCCGCTGCTCGTTCCGTTAAACATTGAATGCAGTGCGCAAGAGGCTACGGTATTGGAAAAAACGCTCACTCACCTAGAAGGAATTGGTTTTGAATTTGATAAATGGAGTGGAAATACTTTTGTTTGCCGCGCTTGTCCGGCTGCTCTCAAAAAAGAAAATTTGGCAAAAATCTTCCGCGAATTTTTGGATGAAATGCTTAGTGAAAAAGAACACGGCGCAGTTTTGCCGGAGAAGATTCTAAAAACCATGGCCTGCAAAGCCGCTGTAAAATTCGGCATGCCGCTCTCAATTCAAGAACAGCGCGAACTTTTGGCGGAGCTCAAGCACACGCCAAACAGCTCAACTTGTCCGCACGGGCGGCCGGTGCGCGTCCTCCTCACTTTTGATGAGCTCGAGCGTCGGTTTTACAGGAAGTAGGCAACATTCGCTTGCATTTGAATTATGCATTAAGTACTATGTGCCCGCTGCCCTCGTGATGCGTGGGCTCTGCTCCGCTCTATATTCGGGGCTTATCCAAAGCAACTATGCAAGATACAGATCTCAGAAAGTACGAATTGATGGTAATTATCTCCGGTGAAATGACGGATACTGAGTTTGAGAAACAACTCGGTGAGCTTCGCCGTATGCTGCAAGAGGACACTGCCGGTATTGCTTACGAAGATAACTGGGGCAAGCGTGATATGACCTACCGCATCAAAAAACAATGGAGAGGTTTTTATGTTGTGTTCAATTTTAATGCTGCGCCACCTTCCATTTTGGAAGTTCGCACCAGTTTAAAATTAAATCCGGTTGTCCTGCGTCATTTACTCATCACCGTTCCAGAAGACTACGAACCGGGTCGCTATAAGGATCAGGTGCTTCGTGAAGAGCCCGTTGAGGAAGAGAGAAAGTTTGACAAGCAGAAGCAAGCTTTGCCGAGGCGTGATTCTGAGGTTAAAAAAGTTGTAGTTGAAGAAGCTCCGGTTGCTACCACAACTGCAAAGCCAACTCTTCCAACAAGAAAAGAAGAAGAAGAACAATTGAAAACTGTAGAAAAGAAACTCGAAAAGATTTTGGAAAATCCTGATATTGATATCCGATAATTTATTTTTCTATGAGGTGTGTAAATAAAGTTATATTGATTGGAAATCTGATACGCGACCCTGAAATGCGCCAGACTACAAATGGTCAATCTATTTGCACTTTCGGTTTGGCAACAAATCGCGAATGGATGACGAAAGATGGGCGCAAAATGACTTCGACCGAGTATCACGATTTGGCGGCTTGGGCTAAACTTGGTGATATTTGCCACCAATATTTAAAAAAAGGGAAATTGGTTTATGTCGAAGGATACCTAAAAACTCACAGCAAACTTTTACCGGATGGAACTAAGAAATTTCGCACGGAAATTGTGGTTCAGGATATGATAATGCTCGAGAAGCGCGGAGAGAAAAATGGTGAAGAAGAAAGCAAGATGCTGGAAGCGGTACAAGAAACGTCCTCAGATTCGCCGGCGGCTGAAGGGTCGGCAGTCTCAAGCGCCGGAGATGATATATTTGAAGGTTAATTATTTAAACAATTACTATGACCGCTGGAAGAAGCAAAAAGAAATGTCCATTCTGTGCCGATAAAATCGACTACATTGATTATAAAAATCTGCGCATGCTGAAAAAATTTATGTCTCAGTATGGCAGGGTCGTTCCGAAATATTATTCCGGCGTGTGCTTGATTCACCAGAAACGCGTTGCTAATGCCATCAAGTTGGCACGTGAAATGGCTCTGTTGCCTTACGTTCGATAAAGGTAAACTTGGATCATGCGCTTTGTTGTAAAGGTTGGCACATCACTGGTTACGAACGAAGACTACCAACTCAATGTTGGTTTTTTGGAGAGTTTGGCCGCTTCTGCGGCTAATTTACAGAAGAGAGGACATCAAATCATAATTGTGAGTTCGGGCGCCGTAGCCGCCGGCAGATCGCAGCTGGTTTTTCCGCACGATGACAGAAATATTCCATATAGACAGGCTTTGGCGGCAATTGGGCAGGGAATTTTGATGAAAAATTATTACAGACTTTTTAGAGATCACGGCGTGAAAGTGGCACAAGCATTACTTACCAGCTACGATTTTGCGAATCGCCAAAACTTTTTAAATACCAAAAGCGTTTTTGAACTTTTGTTGCAAAATAGGGTTGTTCCGATTGTGAACGAGAACGATGTCACAACCATTGCGGAGTTAAAATTTGGCGATAACGACATGCTTTCGGCCAAAACTGCCATCATGGTAGAGGCGAACTATTTGGTGCTTTTTACGGATGTGGACGGACTTTATTCCGCCGATCCAAAAGATAATCCCGACGCAAAATTAATTAGCATTGTTCGCTCGATTGACGATTCCGTGCGCGGTCTTGGCAAGGGAGCGCATAGCAAAAACAGTATGGGCGGGATGATAACAAAAATTGCGGCAGCCGAGCACGCCACGTCTGCCGGGGTGAAAACAATCATTGTTTGCGGTCGAAAAGAGGGAATACTAGGCAATATAATCGATTTTTGCGAAAAAAATGTTGAAAAAAAGGAAATAAAAGCCTTTCCTTACGGCACGCTCTTTTTGGGTTGAAGGTTCTCCTTGAACGTCAGGTTAATTTGTGGTAAAATAAATAGATTAAAAAATTAGGTAAAAACCAAAACTAAAAAAACCCAAAATGAACGCGTTACGGAAAATTTTTCAAACAGGCCGAAGCGAAGCGAAGATCATGTCAAGGCAAGCTAAGGCGGGTATCGTGCGAAGCGCGCACGACCTAGATGCCGCCGTCCCCAAGCAGGGGCGGCCTAAGCACGCATACGACGATGCCGTTTTGACCTGGAAGGCACCTGAATATACCTATCATGAAAAATCCATCATCTGGTTTATTTTGGCTGGTTTTGTAGCGCTGCTCTTGGTTATTTACGGCATTTTGACCAATGGGTGGACTTTTTCCGTCGCGATTTTGGTTTTTGCCGGCACGTATTACCTGGTTTACAGAGAAAAACCAAAGATGGTTGAAATAAAAATATCCAGATTCGGAGTCAAAGTTGGACACCACATTTTTCCATATAATCACCTGAAAAGTTTTTGGATTGTGTACAATTTGCCGTTTGTGAAGAGGTTGTATTTACGATTTACGTCCAGGTTGCATCCGGACATTGCGATTTCGCTCGAGGATATGGACGCAGCTCAAATTAGGCGCGTTTTGGCAGATCATTTGCAGGAATTAAAAGGCACGCATGAGCCGTTTAGCGATGCGCTCGTGCGAGTTTTTAAGCTTTAACAGGCCGAAGCCGCAGCGAGGCTAGGCAATTAGCGCGTCCGAAGGACGCATCCAATCTATTATGGCAGGACCAGGAGAAAGACCACCACTACAGGAAATGCGAGCACGGGGGCAAGCAGAACAAGAGCGCCAGGAGCTAATTGAAATTCGCGAGATGTTTACCGGTAAAAAACCGGATCTCGACAGTAGATTTTTTGGAGTGGCCGCAGATGCCGGGCAGCTTGTGACAGACGTGACAGCGCGCCTGAATGAAAATAATCCCACATACCAACAGCGCAAAGAGTGGGCGCTAATTTTAATGCAGAGGACTGGAGAGAGATTGTATGAAGAGAAACTAAGTCAACTAAGGGAGCGCGGTGAAACAAAAGAAGAAACTCGCGCACAACTGAGGAGTTTGGCGGAAAATTACTGGAGGTTGGTAGAGCAGCAACAGCATGCTGTGAAAATGGAAAAGCAAACTTTTTCGCCTAAAGCTGGCCAGGAATCGTTTGAACACACGGAGCTTGTGGCATTTAATCGTTTTTTAAAAACGCTCGATAGCATGCGGGGCGGTGAACTTGAAACTGTAATTTTTGAAAATGCGCACATTGCCGATATGGTTCAAGAAGCTCAAACAGGTAGGCCGATTAAAATCCCCGGATGGAGAGAAGAAGACCAGCCGACAGCTAGAATGCTGGATCCGGAAAATCCTGATTATTTAGAAAACCTAAACGCACTTAGAGCCTTTATCCTGGGCAAAGGTGGACGCGATGAGTTTGGTTACGAAGATCAAGAAAAATCCGAATTCCGCCAGCAAACCGAACTCTTGATGTGGCAAGAAGTGGTGCGCGGAATGGACGACAATCAGAAATGGGATTTGTTAGCCACTTTTTTCAACAACTCTACGAATAGCGAAACCAAGCAGTTTATACAGGAAAGCATTGTGATGGGAGTTATGAGCAGAGAACTTTTGCTGAGACTGGAGAGGGACAATCCTGATGCGCAGGAGAGGTTTAAAGAACTTGCGGTTGGTGATCCAAAGTTTGATTTTAAGAAATTTGTGGATGATTCGGTGAGGTTAAAAGACAAGGGAATGGCGGCGATTGATAAAGCTGTGACCGCCAGCGAAAAACAGCAAGTGCAAAGCGCCGTTACGTATTTCTTTACTTTCAATAAATTTGGCGCGGAAACAATTGCCAGAGTTGGCGCGCTAACGGCGGTAATAAACGGCACGATGGACATTATGGATGCCATCACCAATAAGGGAGATGACAGTATGGTCGAGGCAATAGCCAAGGGTCTTGGGAACGCTGCTCGCGATAAGCTTGTTTGGGGAGGCGCGGCCGTTGCCGCTTGGGGATCGGATGTTGTTTATCCATGGGTTAAAGACTTTGCATATTCCCCGTCCGGCAAAGAAAAAACCAGAGAACTTAGCAGGCGCGCGGACTTATTTTTGAAAGAGCAGGCCGACAATCACGCCGAAATCGTAACTCTCTTTCAATACAAATATGAGGATTATTGCGCGATAGCCAGTCAAAACGAGGCGGACGAAAATCCGAGACAAGAACCCGGAAAAAAGCGCGGAACTTTTGATTTGTGGCCAAACGATATTGAACTCACTCCTGAAGAAGCCGGCGCCGCCGGTTTTGAAAGCGTAGAAGCCGCAAAGGCGGTAATCATTCAAATGTTTGGGATTTGCGCACGTGAAGAAGAACCAAAGCTACGCACGTTCGCGGCAATTACCAAGTATTTGCGCACGAAGCAATTACTACCAAAAGAAACATGAAACGTTTAATGCAATTTTATTTCAGGCATCGCAAATTTTTGATCGCATTGATGGCGATTACTGCCGCCGTGGCCGTAATTTATTTCCCTGAAACGGTGAGTGCCGTCGGTGAAGCGGCTGCAGATGCGGGAGACACCGATACGGGAAGTATGATGCGCAGCATAAACGAAGGATTTAATATGATTTTGCGCATTTCCTCCGCTTGGCTGTGGCCAGTGATAATGATGACCGGCAGTTTGCTTGATAATGATTTGATTTTTGGCGGAGCCATGGGTGAACGCCTACTTAGCGTTTGGGTGCAAGTTCGCAACCTCGTGAATGTGGTTTTTGTTTTGATACTCTTGGCTATCGCGCTTTATAACGTACTTGGTTTGGGTGACGAAGGCGGACTCCCGCTTGCTTTTAAAACTGCAATTCCAAAGTTTGTGCTGGCGCTGATAGCTGTTAACTTTTCGTTTCTTGCCGCAAAAGTGGTGTTGGATTTCTCTAATGTAATCACCGGCGCGGTTTTTGCATTGCCAGCTACGACAACGGAGGAGACTTCTCTTAGTGACATGATGGAGAAAGAATATTGTGGCACAAATAGCGAGGAAGCGCCGCTCCGAATGCATTTTTGTGATACCTCAACTAAAAAGTTCAATGCCAGTGCGCAGGCTTTTTTCAGCAGACTGGATCGTTCAAATATAACGCTCGTTTATGCGACGCGTTTTGGTAAGGCGATTAATTTAAAATATATTCGCGGCGGCATAAAGGACGTTGGTCAGCTGGCGTTTAATATTATTTTTAATGCTGTTTTGTATGTGGTCTACGCAATATCGTTCATAGTTTTGTTTTTGGTTCTCTTGATAAGAATCGTGGCTCTGTGGGTCGGCATTGTGCTTTCGCCTCTAATGGCGCTGGCCATAGTTTTGCCGAACTTAAAAGAGCTTGCGGGTGGTGGAGGCGGGATTAAAGACAAGATAGTGAACGACATCATTATGCCGATAAAAATAGGGTTCGTGTTAACGATTGGTTACATAATGATGGATGGACTGCAGGCATACAAAGGCGTGCACAGCGCCGCTCTTTCCGCTACGTCGCTCACTTCAGTGGATCCAAATTCTCTGCCGACAGATATTACGGATTTGCAGCAGCTCATGGTTGCGGTTGCAATGGTTGTGGTTATTTGGATGGGAGTGTTTATGGGTACGGAAAAAGCAACGGCCGGATTCCTCACTGAGAAGATCAAGGGCTATGCGCAGTCTGCCGGTGGGTTCATTGCTAAGCTACCGATGTACGCCCAGGTTCTGCCTGTTGGAGCCAAGCACGGTGGTAAGCTAAATATTGCTCAATGGCTTGATACTTTGAGAATGAGAAAAGCACAGTTTGAAGATAAATATGGAAGATCTCCATTGCGTGATGACAGTGGAAGTAACCTAAGGAGACTTGCCGACTCCAGCGACAGAGCCGGATATATGGAAGCTCTTAGGGCAACCGCCGGTAATCCATTTGCAACAGAACAAGCTCTGGAGTCACTCAAGATAATAGCTCGCAAGAGTGGTAATCAGGGATTTTATGACGCTATTAAGGGTCTGAAGGCTGATGAGGCTGATAAGATCGCAACAGCTATTATTGATCACAGAGATAGGGGTGCAAGCGAAATTTTCTCGGCACTTGGCGGTAGTACGAGCAGCGTTAGGTCAAAATTAAGCGCCGCTCCGGCCATAGTTGAAACAAGGAGAGAACCTGAAGCCAAAATGTCGCAGGTTGATCCAAGTACAGCGGTGGCTGCTGTGCCGACATCTGCGCCGCCACCCGCTGCCCCTGCACCACCTCCTCCGGCAGCTCCGGTCGTACCGCCAGTAGTGCCTTCGCCGGGTTCACCTCCGGCAGCTCCGGCACCAGCTCCAGCACCAGCTCCAGCCCCGGCTCCAGCCCCGGCTCCGGCTCCGGCTCCGGCTCCAGCCCCAGCCCCGGCACCGGGTGGCGGAGCACCGGCAGTACCGGGCGGCGCACCCCCGGGTCCTTAATCTCAAAAAACATAAACAAAAATGGATTCCTTATCCAAAAAAATATTGTTCGGACATAAAAATTCTCACACAGAGAATGGGAATTTTGTGTTCCTCCAAATGAGGACACCGCAAGGAATCGCAACCGCTTCAGGCGATGCCGAAACCGACGAAAATCAACCTCAACAAAGGGAAGACTTGGAGCGCGATAAAAAAGCGCATGCAGAGGAATTAACAGCGGCTGTGGCGCGTTCCAAGCTCAGCGAAGAGACCAAGCAATATTTACGTTTGCAGCTGAGCCGAATGTACGACGAAAACGGCAACGAAAATTCGAGTTACACCGAAATTCAAAATAGAGTAGAGGACTTTTTGAGCAAAAATAGCGCGGAAGGGGAACATAATTTTGTGGAAGAAATAGAAAGACTCCACGTACAAGATCGCTCTTGGGCAACTATTTTTGCCAGGCAGCGCGAAGTTCGCAGAAAGATCCAAGAACTGCAAATGACAACCGAAGGCTTTGTGGAAATTATAAAACCTCCAAAGCGCAAAGCGGAGTTTCAGGCGATTTTGGGCAGAGTCCGTTTGCTAAATAGGCAAGACGATACAAATGAACGCAGAATGAAGGCTGAACTCTATGCGCTGACTCAAAATGGCGCACTCACAGAAGCCGCCGCACGTGAAATTTATGAAACAAATCCAAATGATGAAAGCTTCCCAACTAAAATGGAAAGCCACAAAGCGGCAATAGAAGGCGCGCCGGAAGGAAAAACTATTTTTAGACGGCTTCTTGTTATTAAAAAAGAAGAGGCTCGTCTAGAAAGTCAGTTTTATAGGTTGCATAATGAACTAAATAAAATCATAGAGCGCAACGTGAGCAAATTACGCCGCAAGTCCGATGAAGGGCAAGTTATAAAAGAAGACGGCAAAGCGATTGGTATAACTCTCGAGGCAGGCACAAAGATTGAATTTAAAGACATGGAAACCATGTCTATGCTCGGCAGAAAACAAAAAGCAACCATTGATCGCGTTGTTTTTGAGCAGGAATATACGATTCGGGACAAAGATGGCAATCCAATAGATAAGGGTATTGGCATCCCAATAGTTTATTTGCTTGAAGAAACTCCAGCCGGCATGCGCCACACGCGGTATACAATCGGTCGCTTTAAAAAATGGGCCGATGCCTGTGATGCCAGAGAAACGATCAGTTCACTTTCTGCTGTAGAAAAGGCAACAGGCTTGACGGACTATGACATCAAAATTGAAAAAGGTATGAAGTTGTCATATCCGCGCAGGATTCGCAACGAACATAGCCAGGCAATAGAAACCGTGATCGAAAATATAGTGATTGAAGATATAGATAGTTCAAATCAAAAAATAAAATTTGATAGGCCAATTTTATATCAACCTGGCTTTGAGACCTTTACCGATTACGATTATCGCAATGAACTTTCTTTTGGAGAGTTTGCAAAGTGGTGGCATAGGTACGAAGTTGAAAAATCAGTGAGTTTGGATGAATTGCGTCGCCTTTTGGAAACTTATTGCGGTTTGGAAAATAAGAGATTTGGTATTGAGTCCGCAAATAATCCGCCAATAGGTATTACGAAATATGAGGGGCTTAAGTACCCGGATGAAGAGGGCGGTACGTTCAAGATTTTGGAGTTTAGCGGAGAGAGTATTACTGTGGGAGGTCTTGGTAAAATGGCTTTTTCGGAATTTTTGTATTGGGTTAAAAACAATCACGTTCGTAAACACGTCGTAAACGAAACTCCTGAAAAAGCCGCAGAGAAAACGAAAATACAAGAAGGCCTTTTGGAAAAAGTTACAGCTGACGAAGCTGGCCAGGAGGCAAAACGCAAATATGGAGAAAAGCGTCACGAGGAGATGATTGCATATGGAGAGGAGCTTAAAAGTGGATCCAGTTCTCCACTTGAGCGCTTACAGGAGCTCTGGTTCCAAACGCAGTTTTTGTCTTTCAAGGATCTGTTTAACATGGTTACAGAGGTAGGAGAGTTTATAAAGAGAAAACACGAAACGCGTTCCAAGACTCGCTATGGCACTGTTGGTGCTCGCTTACCTTGGGTGCTTGGTACTGAATTTGAACGCGTCAGGCAGGCTGCCTCCAACGAAGAAGTCGGTAAGTATAAAGAAGCCATGGAAAAGTGGGGTGTCGCGAAAATTAAAAAAGCACTTTACTCTACGACCACAAAAGACGTTGCAAAGGCCTGCGTCCTCGTACTTGTCGCTAAGGGTGAAATGCGTTGGGATGACCACGAGTTGTGGACTACGTTAAATAAGCTAACAGACAGATACACCCTAAAGGGTTCAGAGTTATATATCCCGCCACCGGAGAAAATGCCGCCCGGAGAAAGCGGTGAAGACTTGTGTCGTGGTGCGATTGATGAGTTGTGGGGAACCGGTCAGGCATCTGAGTGGTTTCAAGAAAATATCAGCCATTACAACAGCAATAAAAATAATTTTGAGTATAAATTTAAACAACTAGAGAATGATCCTAAGGGAACAGGTGGCCCGTATGGTGAACTTAAAAGAATGCTTAAGGATTGGAGAGAGGGTAAATATGTAAATGCTCAGGAATATGAAGCGATGCTTGATGGTGCTCTTAAGTATGGCAAAATGACAGCGGAAAAAAAGATGTTTTTTATAATTGCCGGTTGTCTATCCAGGCAAGGGAATGAGCCCCATGGCGAAACTTTGATGCACATGGATCGCATGGGTGAACTTAACTCAAAATATTTAAATGCTTTCCCGCTCTTGGACTTTTTGACGCAAGTTTGGATTTTTGATCCGACTTTGTATGATGCTGAAAAAGGTGTGCTTGGCAAAAAGAGAAAACTGAATCTTAACGACTATATGGAGATGAAAGAAGTGTATTTTAAAGAGGATTTTGAGGATGGCAAACCGGGTGCGCAATTTAGCAGATTCTTGTGGGAAGTAATGCTTATGAATGAAGAGGTGAGAACTCGTATCTCTAAGGGCATCAGAAGCGCAGAAAATATGGATCATGACGATGCTCACTTATATATTCCGCCTACAACGCCTACTGAAATTGATGGATTAACGGCAAGCACAACCGGTCAAAAGAAATTCTTTACAAATGCCGGTTACGCAAACGGTTATGCGGGCTTCAACCAATACTTAAAAAGTTTGAGCTATTCCATAGAGGAGGAAACCCAAGAAGAGGACAAACTGAACAAGATCAGTGCTCTCAGGGATGGGTTATATGCCTTTGTGAGATATGACGGCATTCTTGATAACAGGTTTAAGCGAAGCGAAAAAGATCACCGTGCACGTCTGGATGAAAGGCATTACGATAGATCCACTGTAGTTGATGAAGGAGCCTGCATACTTAGGGATCACCAGACGCAGCTACATAATTTGATAATAGATGTAGGTGTCGCTTATGGTGAAGACTGGAGTTGGTTGTATAAGGAGAAGTTTGGATTCGACTCGGAAGGAGAGCAACAACAGCAAGTATATGAGCGTAAAATTGAAGAGTTAGGACAAAGAATTGGCGAGTTAATAAGGCAGGACAATGGGCAAAAGGCACTTGAAGTAATCCAGCAGGCAAGGGCAAAAGACAAAAAGGATCTGCACGGATTGCGCGGAGTTACTGGATGCGATAGGCCGCCGCCGGAAGAACTCGCACAAATGCGCAAGTTGCACCTGCAGTTTGTTAAGAGTGGGGGCGCCACAGCTGCCAGCCCACATCATTAGGGGCGGGCTCTTCGAGAAAAGGAAAATTTAACCTTTGACTTTTAGGCATGCGTCTGTAGAATGCTTGCGGCTTTTTATATTGATAAATTTTAGTTATGCAAGGAACAATTACACAAGTTATCGGACCGGTGGTGGACTGCTTATTTGAAGGTGGTTTGCCGGAGATTTTTGATGCGTTGCACGTGAAGAGGGACGACGGCGCTATCTTGACGCTTGAGGTGCAACACCATCTCGGTGGCAACACTGTGCGCACGGTTGCCATGGGTGCTACAGAAGGATTGCGCAGACAAATGCCGGTAATTCATACCGGCGGGTCAATTTCTGTGCCGGTTGGTCGCGAAACTCTTGGTCGCATGTTCAATGTGCTTGGAGAACCGATAGATGGCGTTTCTAAAACTTTCACATCAAAAAAGAAATATCCGATTCACAGACCGGCCCCAAAGTTTGAAGATCAATCAACCGTGACAGAAGTTTTTGAAACTGGAATTAAAGTTGTTGACCTTATTTGCCCATTCGTAAAAGGTGGCAAGGTTGGTCTATTCGGTGGAGCCGGTGTAGGAAAGACGGTCGTAATTATGGAACTCATCCGCAACATTGCTGCTGAGCACGGCGGCTTTTCTGTTTTTGCCGGAGTGGGAGAGAGAACTCGCGAAGGAAATGATCTTTATCACGAAATGAAAGGTTCTGGAGTTTTGGACAAAACTTGCATGGTGTTCGGACAAATGAATGAACCGCCGGGCGTTCGCCAAAGAGTTGGTCTCACCGGTGTGACAATCGCTGAATATTTCCGCGATGAGGAACACCAAGACGTGCTACTTTTTGTAGATAATATCTTCCGCTTCACTCAGGCCGGCGCAGAGGTTTCTGCTTTGCTTGGCCGTATTCCTTCCGCTGTGGGTTATCAGCCGACTTTGGCCACAGAAATGGGTGAGTTGCAAGAACGCATTACTTCTACAAAAAAAGGTTCAATTACGTCTGTGCAGGCGGTTTATGTGCCGGCAGATGACTTAACAGATCCGGCTCCGGCAACCACTTTTGGTCACTTGGATTCAACGGTGGTGCTTTCTCGCGCACTTTCCGAACTTGGTATTTATCCGGCCGTTGATCCTCTGGATTCCGCATCTACGATTTTGGATCCAAAGATTGTTGGAGAAGAACATTATAATGTGGCTCGCGGCGTGCAAAAAGTTTTGCAGAGATATAAAGATTTGCAGGATATTATCGCAATTTTGGGTATGGAAGAATTAAGCGAAGAAGATAAACTCGCCGTAAACCGCGCTCGTAAAATTCAAAAATTCCTATCACAGCCGTTCTTCGTTGCTGAAACTTTTACCGGCACACCGGGCAAATATGTTTCTCGTGAGGACACGGTTCGTGGATTCAAAGAAATTTTGGAAGGCAAACACGACGACAAACCGGAACAGGCTTTTTATATGAAAGGCGGAATTGACGAGGTTAAATAATTCTAACTTCAAATGCAAAAGACAATACATTTCAAAATTGTGACACCTGAACGCGTAGTCTTTGAAGACACTATAGACGAGGTGATTATGCCGACCGTAAACGGAGAAATAGCCGTTTTGCCGGAGCATGAACCACTAGTCACCCTGCTCAAGGCCGGAGTTTTGAGAATAAAAAAAGGCGCTACCGAAATTCCATTGGCGGTTTCTAGCGGAGTTATTGAAATAGACGGTAAAAAAATAGTGGTTTTGGCGGACTCGGCCGAACGCGCCGACGAACTTGAAGAAGAAAAAATCGAGAAGGCAAAAGAAGAAGCAAAGCATATTATGGAGTCAAAACGCGGCGACAGCGAAGGTTTTGCTCAAGCCAACGCCGCACTTGAACGCGAACTCGCAAGGCTCAAAGTTGTGCGCAAGTACAGGCGTTCACACGGACATAGCCCGACCGGCGGTTAATTAAAAATTTTATGAAAAATTCCTGGGAGGCGCTTGGATTTGCATGGGAGCTCGGTTACACAATTGCTGTTCCGATTGCGGCTTTGGGATTCGGGGGGGCGATGCTGGACAAAAAATTATCCACCACGCCGCTCTTCATTCTCATCGGAATAATTATCTCGCTCACAATCTCAAGTATCTCAGTTTACAGAAAAGTAAAAATGATTAATAAGTAGTAAGTATGGCATTCTCACCCCCAACACTCGGATCAGAAACAATCGCTCACATAGGCAGCTTTCCAATCAGAAACAGCATGCTGATGGCTTGGGTAGCTATGGCGATACTTATTATTGTCGGAGTTATTTATAGGAAAAAAGGCAGCAATCTGGTGCCGAAAGGTTTTCAGAATTTTGTTGAAAGCATAATTGAACTTCTTTTTAATTTCTTCAATTCGGTAACTCAGGACAAAAAACAGGCGCGCAGGTTTTTCCCGATTGTGGCAACTATTTTCTTGTTTGTGATTTTATCCAACTGGATGGGAATTTTGCCCGGCGTTGGACCCATTGGCTTCCACGAAAAAGAATCGGAAATCCACGAAACTGTGGCAGGCAGCGCCGAAGTTAAGGGAGAAGAGAAAGAAGTTTTTATACCATATTTCCGCTCCGCTTACGCCGATGTCAATATGACGCTTGCATTAGCGATAATCTCAATAATCGTCACTCAAATTTATGGCATCGCGTCATTGGGTTTCTTTAGCTACGCGGGCAAATTTTTCGTAAATCCGCTCAAAGATCCTATTGGCACTTTTGTCGGATTACTCGAATTGGTTTCTGAAATTGCAAAAGTTATTTCTTTCACATTCAGGTTATTCGGTAATATTTTTGCCGGTGAAATTTTGCTCACGGTTATTAGCTTCTTGGTGCCATATTTGGCGCCGCTTCCTTTCTACGGATTGGAAATTTTCGTAGGTTTCGTGCAGGCTCTTGTGTTCTCGGTTTTAACGCTCGTATTTATGAAAGGAGCTGTTGCTTCGCACCACAAAGAAGCTCATGCGTAAGTGTGATAGACTTCTTCCGACCCAAAATTTTTATTTCTTAATTTTTTCACTCATATGGACATTACGTTACAGACCATAGATCCGAATATGTTTGTGGCCTTCACGATGGCTATCGGTTCAATCGGTCCGGCAATTGCAATTGGTATGTTGGCCGGTAAGGCCATGGAAGCAATCGGTCGCAATCCGGAAGCTTCTTCCAAGATTCAAACTTCAATGATCTTGGCAATCGCTTTCGCAGAAGCAATCGCTATTTACTCTTTGGTTATAGCTCTCATCATTAAATTCGTCTGACAATGGAATTACTCACAAAACTGGGCGTAGATTGGAAACTTTTGATCGCCCAAGTAATAAATTTTTTCATATTGATGGTTGTCCTTTATAAGCTGGTTTATAAGCCTGTGCTTGACTTGCTTGATAAAAGGGCAAAAACGATAGAGAAGGGCGTTGCTGACGCAAGGGAAAGCGAAAAACGCCTACAGGAAATCGAAAAAACGCGCCAAGAAGGCATGATCCAAACTCGCAAAGAAATTGGTAGGATGCTTGATCAAGCGAAGGCCGAAGCCGACCAGGTCAAAAAGGATTTGGTTACTGCGGCTCAAGCTCAAGCGGATGACCTTATGAGGAGGACGAAGATCCAGATAGAAGAAGAAAAAACGAAGATGATTTCTGATGCCAAACACGAGGTCGGCACTTTTATCATCAAGGCGACCGGCAAACTTTTGGAGCGCGAATTTTCACAGGCGGATCAATCTAGGCTCTCTCAAGCAATCATGAAAGAAATGACTTTTCTATGAAGATAACTCCGAGAAAATACGCAGAGGCATTGGCTCAAGCTTTGGAAGAATCCAAAGATCCAAGCGCCACTATAAATAATTTCTTATTGCTGCTTCGCAGGCGCAAACAGTTCAAGCTCCTGCCAAAAATTGTGCATTCGTTTGAGGCGACTTGGCGAAAGAAAAAGGGAATTTTAAAAATGGAGGTTGCGTATCCGACCAAATTTGAAAATTCAGTTAACGAATTCAAGCAGACGCTTGGGCGGAAACTTGGAAAAGAAATAGAGTTACATGCAAAACCTTCTCTTGGCCTGATTGGCGGGTTGCGCATTAGGCTGGAAGACAAACTCATAGACGCGAGTATTGAAGGCCGTTTGCGTGCATTGGAACGCGCTTTACAGAATTGCTAAACACCCTATACCCTAAACTCCATACTCGTTATGCTACAAACTAAAGATCACATTTTGGACATCTTAAAGTCTGAAATAGAAAAATTTAAAGTCGGGACAACCGTTGAAAAAGTCGGAACTGTCATCGAAGTTGGTGATGGAATAGCCCGCGTTTCGGGTCTTGCCGATGTGCAAGCTTCCGAAATGTTGGATTTTGGAAACGGCGTTTTTGGTGTGGCATTGAACCTGGAAGAAGATTCTGTTGGTGCCATTTTGATGAGCCATGCGACATCGGTTCACGAAGGCGATCCGGTAAAAGGTACCGGTAGGATTTTGTCCGTGCCTGTGGGAGATAAATTGGTTGGACGCGTTGTGAATCCGCTTGGCAAGCCGCTGGATGGCAAACCGGAAATTAAATCGGATAAATATTATCCTGTGGAAAAGATTGCCCCCGGAGTTATCAGCCGCAAGTCCGTTACCAGGCCGCTTCAGACTGGAATTAAAGGTATAGATGCCGTAATTCCGATTGGCCGCGGTCAGCGCGAACTTATAATTGGCGATCGCCAAACCGGCAAAACGGCGATTGCAATTGATACGATCATCAACCAAAAAGGGGAGAATGTGATTTGTATTTACGTTGCTATTGGACAAAAAGAATCCAAGGTCGCAAAAATAGTGGCACAGTTGGAAAAACACGGTGCCATGGATTATACGATTATCGTCGTTGGTGGCGCATCGGATCCGGCCTCTATTAACTTTATTGCCCCATACGCCGGTGTGGCAATGGGCGAATACTTTTTAGATCAAGGCAAAGATGTTCTCATGATTTATGACGATTTGAGTAAGCACGCTTGGGCTTATCGTGAAGTTTCACTTCTGCTTCGCCGTCCACCAGGCCGTGAGGCTTATCCCGGCGACATTTTTTATTTGCACTCTCGTTTGCTGGAACGCGCTTGCTGTCTTTCTCAGGAAAGCGGCGGCGGAAGTATTACAGCTCTGCCTATTGTTGAAACTCAGGCCGGCGACGTTTCTGCTTACATTCCAACTAACGTAATTTCCATTACAGACGGTCAAATTTATCTTGAGTCAGACCTTTTCTATAAGGGCATTAGGCCGGCTGTGAACATTGGTCTTTCTGTTTCTCGCGTAGGCTCTGCAGCTCAAATTAAGGCTATGAAAAAGGTTGCCGGACGTCTGCGCTTGGATCTTGCTCAATACCGCGAACTTGCGGCATTTGCGCAGTTTGGCTCAGACCTGGATGCTGCTACAAAAAAGCAGCTCGATCGCGGTCGCGCACTTACGGAAATTTTGAAACAAGGGCAATATGTTCCGATGACGGTGGAGCAGCAAGTTGCGATCATTTATGCAGGTGTAAATGGGCATCTTGATCACCTAACTATTGAGCAGCTTGCTGAATTTCAGCCTAAGTTTTTTGACTTTATGCAGAATGTGGACAAGGTTACTTTGAAAGATATAAAAGAGAAGAAAGAGTTATTGCCGGAAGTTGAACAGAAGTTAAAAGACGCGCTAAGTAGGTTTAAAAAAGAATTTGGTTTTGAATGAGAAATTCCTTTTGGCGAGCCAAACAACCAACTAGAGAACTATGGCAAAAGGCACACGCGACATTCGCAGAAAAATTAAATCCATCAAAAACACGCGCCAAATTACAAAGGCGATGGAGCTCGTTTCTGCGTCAAAAATGAGGCGCGCAGTGGCAAATACTTTAGCTCTGCGGCCTTATGCCAGGCTTGCACGGGCTTTGCTCACAAATTTATCAAGCAAAGCGGCAGGGGAATTGCATCCGCTCTTGGTAAAACGAGACGTTAAACGCGTTTTAGTTGTGGTTTACAGCCCGGATCGCGGACTATGCGGAGGACTCAATACTCAGCTTTTTCGCAAGGTAAACGAATATGTAAAAGCTGAAACCGCCAAGAAAAAACCACCGGAACTTTCTTTCGTAGCTGTAGGCAAAAAGATTCAGGATTTTTTGAGGAGGAGTGGCCGCAACGTGGTTGCCGCCTATGGTTCAATGAGTTTAAATCCTGCCATCAAAGACACGTACGCCATAAGCCGTATGGTAATGCAGGATTATACGGGCGGTGCGTACGACAAAGTGGTGCTGATTTATACTGATTTTATTTCTGCGATCAACCAAAAACCAAGCGTGCGCAGACTTCTGCCTCTTTCCAAATACGCACTAGAAGAAATGGTAGAGGGGATTGATACAAAATCCACAAAAGGGGACGAATCCGATAGCGCGGCCGTGTCTGAATATAAATTTGAACCCTCTCCGGACGAAGTTTTGGCAATGCTTCTTCCGCGCCTAACCGAAATGCAAATTTACCAGGCGGTTTTGGAATCTACGGCATCCGAGCATTCAGCTCGTATGTTTGCCATGAGAAACGCGTCAGACAACGCGAGCGAATTTATTTCTGATTTGACGCTTTCATACAATCAAATAAGGCAGGCTTCAATTACGGCTGAGTTGGCGGAAATATCGGCGGGCAGGGCGGCGTTGGGGTAGGCTCAAACTTGCTCGTCCGGCTGATCGTTGCATTAACTGAAATAATCATAACGTGACGTTGGGGCTTCATCAATTCTGAATTTTGGTGCGAAATGATCGGGTTCTTTTTTGATTTTCCAAAGTGGTGGCGCATTTTCCCTCAGCAAAGCCGAAAAATCCACATAAAAACCCGCAAATTATAATGACAAGATCAAATGTGAGTGTATGCTCCTTTATTGCAGCGGTTAAGTTCCCACTTTGATAGATAAGATGAGTGGTGGGAAATATGTGTATATTAAAACACACATAACTCGGCCTTTTCGTTATCCGCAAGGAAAAGGTAAAATCTGTTTTTCCACTCTCCCTTCTCGTTTTTTTGAAGGAAAACTTCTCCGTGTTGTGCAGTTAATATTTTTACGATTTCTTCGCAGAGGCGGGAAATCCATTGGCTGCGTTTTTCCGCATGTATCTTTTGCTCGGCGCTACCACGATGTGAGTCCATAAATGCCCATGTTCTTCCACTAAATTTATTTGATAAATCGCCCAGTTGAATTTCTAACCCCTGTCCACCAGCCGTCCTATCTATAGCTTGAGGTGTTGGTGTTATTTTGGCTAACTTTTCGGAGAACCTGTCGGCAATTTCCAGCGCTATGCGGTTGAGGCGTTCGGTTTCGGACGGATTTCCCCCGTGCCTTCGTTTATAATCCGCCGTATCGCCTGACAGAACCGGTCTAAGCTGACCGGCCACGCCTAAGGCAATAATTTTTGGTCCATTTGGATCCAGCGTAACAAAATGGCCACCATCAGTTCCACCTTCTTCTGTTTTAAATACCGCCTCAGATAATGCGTTCATGGTAGCAGTATCACAGCTGGAAAATACATCATATCCGCGGTGATCTGAGCCCCTTTCATTATACGGAACAGCTAATCCGTCGCCAAAACGAGATTCATTTTCTGCAGGTGACATATTTAAATTTACTAAAGGTAGCCCATACTAACACCGAAACTTGTAGTTAGTCAAGGTGATGTGTCATCTCAGCTTCATCGGGCGGGAATGGGATGTCTTGCCGGTACTGTTTTTGCGTTTTTCAGTGTCCCCAAAAACTCCATAACCTTCATCACCTCCTGTTTTTTGGTCGCATAATCGCGCACGGCCACCGTTTGGGCAAGAACCTCCTTTTCGCCGACAACGACCATATAAGGCACTTTCTGCATCTCTGCGTTGCGAATTTTTTTGCCAAGACCCTCGGAGCTGTCGTCCACTTCCACGCGATAATCTTCGTTTTTTAAAATTTCCTCAATCGTATGCGCATATTCCAAAAACTTGTCTGATACAGGAAGAATTTTTATCTGCACCGGAGCAAGCCAAAGCGGAAACGCGCCGGCATAGTGTTCAATCAAAAATCCTATAAATCTTTCGTGAGTGCCAAGCGGCGCGCGGTGAATGCAAAGCGGAGTTTTTTGCTGGCCGTCTTTGTCGTTATAAACAAGCCCAAAACGCTTAGGTATTGCGAAGTCCACTTGGTTGGTTGCGATTGTAAATTCGCGCCCAATTGAACTCCATACCTGCACGTCAATTTTAGGCCCATAAAAAGCCGCTTCGTTTGCAATTTCTACGAAATTAATTTTGCTATTTACTAGAACTTTGCGCACCATGTCCTCGGTTTTTAGCCACAGATTGGAATCATCCACATACTTCTTGCCCAACTCTTTTGGATCGTGAGTAGAAAAGCGCATCACGTATTTTGTGAGTCCAAAAAGCTTGAAATATTCAACGTACATATCATTCACTGCCCTGAATTCGGACTCAAATTGTTCTTCTGTGCAATAAATGTGAGCATCGTTCATGGAAAGCATGCGAACGCGCATGAGGCCAAAAAGTTCACCGGATTTTTCATATCTGTAGCAAGTTCCGTACTCCGCTAAACGTAACGGCAAATCACGATAACTGCGCGGCTCCGAAGCAAAAATCTGGTGGTGGTGAGGGCAATTCATTGGCTTTAAATAATATTTTTCTTCGCGCCCGTCTTCTTCCTTCATCGTCAGTGGCGGGAAATTGCTCATTGCGTAATGATCAAGATGGCCACTTGTTTTGTACATTATTTCTTTGGCCAAATGAGGAGTTCTCACCTGTTTGTACCCAGCTTTTAGCTCAGTTTTTTTCGCAAGCTGCTCTAATTGCTCGACAATTACAGTCCCATTCGGCAGCCAAAGCGGAAGTCCCGGCCCCACATAATCACTGAAAGTAAAAAGTTTTAATTCCTTGCCGAGTTTTCTGTGATCGCGTTTTTTGGCTTCCTCAACCATTTTTAGGTGATCTTCCATTTGCTCTTTTGTTTCAAAACAAGTTCCATAAATGCGCTGAAGCATTTTATTTTTCTCATCTCCGCGCCAATATGCGCCGGCAATACTCAAGAGTTTAAAAGCCTTAATTTCGCCCGTGCTTTCCACGTGTCCTCCTTCGCATAAATCCACAAAGCGTCCTTTACCGTTTTTATCCACGTTTTCATAAAAACTCACGTTTTTTGTGCCTTCTTTTTGCAAACCCTGAACTAACTCAACCTTATATGGCTGATCGGTTTTTTTAAAAAACTTAATTGCTTCATCCGCCGGTGCCTCGGAGCGCACAAAAGTTTGTTTTTCTTTCATTATCGCGCGCATTTTTTCCTCCAGAATTTTTAAATCTTCAGGGATCAGCGTTCGCGGTAAATCAAAATCATAATAAAAACCGTCTTCAATTGGCGGGCCAAAGCCAAATTTTGCCTCCGGAAACATTTGCAAAACGGCCTGCGCCAAAACGTGTGAGCAAGAGTGACGGAGGTGATAGAGTTTTGACGATTTATCTAGTGCCATAATATAAATTGGGGTTACGGGGTATAGATTAGTGGAAAAGTGGGGGATTAACAATAAAAAACCGCCGCCAGCTCCTCCTGTTGAGTAAAGTTGTTCTTATTTTACTGATTACTATAAATTTGCTACTTTATTAGAAGATTGTAATTAATTAAAAACATGCCGAAGAAGAATGGACAAATAATTCAAGATGTTTTTTCTGACGAAGCCAGAAGTGATGTTGAAATAAAAAGGTCGTTTTGGTACATACATTCTCGTCTTGACGGTTTGATTAAAGGATTACTGGCCGTTTTTATTTTAGTCTTGTTTCTTTTTACGTTTGCCCAAGCCGGTAACGTCACGCCACCGGTCGGCGCGCCAACAGCCAAGTTTTATACTTTATCAGAGATTTACAATTTTATAGGAAGCAGTACAACGGCAACTGAAGGCGGACATAGTTTTACTTTTTCCGAAAGTTTAACAGGAACCGGACGCACCTTAACTGAAATTTATAGCGCTTTGGCGAGTCTGATTTCTACCGGCAATGTTAAATCAGGTATGACCTATCTTGGAGTTACCGGCGCATATCCCTCGGCTACTTATCCTCTACCCGGCAATACCGCGGCGACTGATGCTACTGCGGCGGAAATCTGTAATGCCAATGAGGCGTGGAGTAATGCGGGCTCATTATTAACAGGGACGCTTAATCCGGGCACTTCGACAATAATGAGCGGCACAACCATCTGCGGAGTGGTCGGTACAGCTGTAGCCTCCCCCTCTTTCGGCGATAACAGTGCCAGCAAAGTTTTAACAACCGCAGGAAATGCCGGCACTTACAATGCCGCCAATCTTACCGCGGCAAATGTCCGCAACACAATTACTTTCGGCGTCGGCCAAACCGGCACTTTTTCCGGCACCCTGGATTATGGCGACGATAGCGCGGCTAATGTTCTTACTACCGCCAGCACGCCGGGCACCTACAACGTTTCCGGTCTTTCAAACAGCGTGATAAAGAAAGACGTAACTTGGGGTGTGAGTCTTGGGTCAACCGGTACTCTTGTCCCTTCCGGCGGCACTGCTGCTGCCGCTGATGTTTTAAGCGGCAAAACTTTTTTTGGCGCCTCGCAAACCGATTGGAATACCGGCACCGGCACCATGACAAGCAAAGTCAGCTCCGCCACCATCATCACTCCATCCACAGCAGACCAAGCAATAGCTCAAGGTTACTACGGTGGAGTAGTAGGGGATGGAAAAGTTTCAGGCGATGCCGATTTGGCGGCGGGGAACATTGCATATGGCGTTGATCTATTTGGCACAACCGGCACCATGTCGCCTTATCCCAATACCCCCTCGGGCATTTCCGGCTTAAATCAAGCCGTTTGCACTACCGCCAGTTGGACTTGGGTGGCTGACAGCAATTACGACGGGGTAAACAACGATCCTATTTGCGTACAGCCGGCTCTCGATGCAGCCGGTGTAAAAATGTGGAATAATACCTCTACTGCTGATAATACTTTTATCGGTAATTATTCTTGCAGTGATTCCGAAAGCAATTTAGAAACTTTTGATGCTCAATTGAACGGTTTGGTGGTGGAAAACACCGGTTACGGCAATGATGCCGCTCTAGCTTTGGCCATTGTTGACTGTAAGGATGGAATCCGTAATCTTTTAAGCAAGGCGGCAGTGGAGACTTATGGTTACCTTGCGCCAGATGCAAGTTGTACAGGTAGCGGCGATAACTGCCACGACGGTCCTTTAACGCGAAAAGCGTTATCGGAATGGAAAGGAACGCGTTTGCCGAGTTACTATGATCTTTTTTGCGTTTGCGGCGATGGGACTACTTCAACAACTACTGGATGGTATGGTACCCAAATCGGGCGGGCGAATAATGTCATTACTGGTAATGGTGCTACTTTTGAGTGGGTTACGGATACATCCGGCCAGGGTAGTATATTAATGGGCGGCTACTGGGCATGTTCTTATACCAGTGGTAGCAGTAATCCCCACGTTGAAAGAAACTTTCGCGCTGTTTTCCGTCCTTAGCCACAGTCACCTCGAATTATTATGAGAGAAGAAGCAGCGAAAGCGAATAAGAAACTGACGTTTATTGTGTCTTTTACGCTTTTCCTGAGCGTTTTTTTTATGTTTTGCAAAAGCCCCGTCTTTGCTTCGTGGACGGATGGCACCATTGATTCAGTTTACAAATATGCATGGTCTGAAAATGCGGGTTGGATAAATTTTGGCACGACTAATGGCAATGTCCATGTAACTGATGCCGGACTTTCCGGATACGCTCTGGGCGAAAATATCGGCTGGATATATTTGGGTGACATAACTAACAACGGCGAAGGAACTCTATCCGGCTACGGCTGGGGCGAAAATGTGGGCTGGATAAAATTTAATCCGACTAACGGCGGCGTCATTATCAATTCTTCGGGCGAGTTTACCGGCTCGGCCTTGGGAGAAGATATCGGCTGGATTATTTTTGGCGGGGATTACAAAGTTAAAACCGATTGGCGGCCGATAAGCGCCAGAACAACTACCGTTGTTGCGGTATCTCCCGGTGGCGGAGGTGGCGGTTTGTCGTTTTATGCGCCAACAACGCCAACGATACCAACAACTTATGCGCCAACAACGCCAACGAGCGGAGGATTTAGCGTTTCAATTCAGGGTGGCGCCCGGTACACAAACAATCGAACTGTAATTTTGAAATTAAACGGCGGAGCTAATGCCAAAAACATGGCGATTTCTGATTCCGCTGATTTTTCCGCGGCCGGAAAAGAGCCATATGAGACACGAAAGACATGGACATTCCCTGACCATGACGGCCCTAAAACTATTTATGCCCAATTTTATACTGCCTCCGGCCAACCCAGTATTTCGCAAATTGTTTCAGATACGATTATTTTAGATACCAAGCCGCCGCAAATAAAAATAACTGAAAGCAAAGATTCTTACAGCGCTGCTGAAAATATCGCCTTAACTGCTGAAACCGAACCTAATGTGGAGGTTGTTTTGGGCTGGGATCAAAAATACGGCTTAATTCATGCTGACGAGCGGGGCAATCTGACGATTGATTTAGGCCAAATGTCAGCCGGCAGTTATCAATTAAAATTAACCCCTACGGACTTGGCTGGCAACAAAGGAAATACTTTAATGGTCAATTTGGCAGTTAAACCGATTGCCGAAAAGATGCCGGAAGTTACGCCGCAAGCCACTCCCAAAAAACCAATTATCGAAAAAGCGCCCGGAATTCTTACGCCTTTAATCCAAAAGCCGGAGGAAATGATCGTTATTCCGAAGACAGCGCCTTTGGCAATGCGTGGGCAGCGGAAGTTGTTGCCTCAAGAGCAGATCAGCGAATTCGTTTTGGTGCCCTTGCCGAAAGCAATCGAGAATCTGGCACAAAAGTTTCAGGGACTTGAAAAAACTTTTGAGGAAGTCGGTATTAGCAAAATTACCGATATCGAAAAACTCCAAACTGTTAAATTGACTTTGCCGGGGCTAACAGAAATGGTCAGTCTGTCGGCCACTGAACAATTCGGTGAATTTGCTAAATTGACCCAGCCTGAAGGCATGCCAATCGTCAATGAACTCGAATTTGCTAAATTGGTTCCGCCCGGTATG
>CAYHNW010000001.1:0-23868 GCA_964358095.1 uncultured Candidatus Peribacteria bacterium | reverse complement strand
AGGCATGCCAATCGTCAATGAACTCGAATTTGCTAAATTGGTTCCGCCCGGTATGTCAATCGCCAATGAACTCGAATTTGCTAAATTGATCCAGCCTGAAGGCATGCCAATCGCCAATGAACTCAAATTTGCTAAATTGACCCGGCCTGAAGGCATACCAATCGCCAGTCTGTCGCCGGCAGCCAAACGGCGGATGCCCACAGAAATTGTCTTTGCTAAAACCGGCGGCGGATTTGTTGATTTTAATATTGTTTTGTCTTTTACCGACAAAGGCGAACCGCAGCAGAAAATCAGCACCATTTCAGGCAAATCCACTCAATTGGCGGTTAAGCCGGATAAACCTGTTAAAAGAGTTAAGGGATATATTGTTTTTAAATCAAAAAGAAGCCAGCCGACTTCTTTTGAACTCCCGCTTAATTCTTTGTTAGCATCGGTGATTTTCGCCAATCCAGTTCTTGCCAATACCCAAGAAAAACCCGTCGAAATTGAAGAAGAATTGGTTTTGCAGGAATTTGAATATACAGATTCTGACGGTGACGGAATTTATACCGCTGATATTCAAGTGCCGGTGGTTGCAGGCGACTACGAAATTATAACGGTCATGGAGTTTAAAGACCTAAAACTGGGCAAAAAAGAAATTCGTTTGATTACCGTTGTTGATCCCGAGGGGTATGTTTATGAAAAGGATGGCGGTAGGGAGATCCGTATTCCCGGCGCTATTGTTTCTCTTTTTTGGCTGAATTCGGAAACCAAACAATACAAAATCTGGCCGGCCAAGAAATATCAGCAAGAAAATCCTCAAATCACCGATATCAGCGGCACTTATTCATTTTTAGTGCCGGAGGGTTATTATTACCTCAAAGTTGAGACTCCCGGTTACCCTATTTACAACAGCAAACCGTTCCAGGTCAAAGAAGGCAGCGGAGTCCACGTCAACATTGAATTAAAAACCGAATACTGGTGGTTGGCAGCCGTTGATTGGAAAACAGTTTTGTTGGCCATCATCATAGTTTTATTGCTCTACCATTTTTACCGTGATCGGATAAAGGAGAGGTTATTAAGAAAGAAATATCTATGAATAAGCCAAGAATAATTTTAGTTATCGTTCTCATTTTGCTGGCAAGCGATGTCTTTTTGGGCATCAATTATTTCTCTGCTGTCAAAGAACTTCGTCAAGCTCAAACTGCTCTGGAAACTCAAAAAACCAACGATAAGGTTTTAGAATTCACAAAGCTCTTTATTGGAAAAGTGTTAAAAGCTCAAACAGAAGTTGATTTTGAAACGAGATTAAAACTTGAAAATGCGGTCAGAAATTTAGGAGACAAGGAGATTTTGAATCAGTGGTCAAAATTCATTGGAAGTAAAACCGAAATTGGCGTGCAAGAAGAAATTAAAGATTTGTTGGAGATGGTGGTAAATAAAATTAAGGTTCAATAGGCTGCTTGGAGACCTTTCACATCCCAAAATGTCTCCTCAGATACCCGCGTACTTGCCTAATCACAGGGCTTCCTGCGCTGCCGATTTTAAAAAGAAATCTTTGCTTGTCAAAAGATTGGATGTTCCTCACTTTTATGACCGAATTCGCGGTTAGTCGGTTTAATTCATCTTTTTCAACAAAAACATCATGCGGTTGAAGTTGGTTTAGTTGAGATGTTCCCCGATCACGGGATTGGACTTTAATCTATTCTGTGTTATAATATTCTAATGTCTACATCGAGCATATTACAGATTATAGGTGCTTGCGCTCTGCTTGCGGCTGTTCCGGCTGCAGCCTGGGGGTATGTGTTTTACAGGAAGCAGCGCGAAGATAGGTTCCACACGATAGCGACTTTTGCGATTGGTGCGCTCGCCGTATTCCCAATTCTGCTCTATAAGTGGCTCTGGAAGTTTTTTCCAAGCATAAACATTTTGTCTTTCTCCAAAAATTTTGAAAATGACTTGATTGGAATTTCCGGCTTCATAATGATTCCTCTCAGCGTGATTATTGCTTTCGCATTTATTGGAATAATAGAAGAAGTGATGAAAATGTCCTGCGTACACGCTGCTGACGACAATCGCATTCGCCACATTGATGATGCGATCATGTTCTCTATTTTGGCGGCGCTTGGTTTTGCATTTACGGAAAATATTCTTTATTTCTACACGATTTGGACAAAAAGTGGCCCGGGCAATTTGTTTGTGCCGTTTTTGTTCCGTTCGGTTTTTTCTACTTTTGCGCACGTTTTATTCTCTGCAATGTTTGGCTATTACTACGGAGTTGCGCACTTTGCAAAGCCTATTTTGCAAGAAGAACTGCGCAATAATCGCCATACTTTTTGGGACTGGTATCAAAAGGTTTTTAGATTCAAAACTGCTAAATTATTTCATGAGGAAAAAATGTTGGAAGGCCTCACACTCGCCGTTTTGCTCCATGCGGCTTACAATGTTTCCCTGGAAATGAACTGGACTTTTGTGATGGTGCCATATTTGCTTTTTGGCTATTTGTTTGTAGCTCACTTATTCAAGAAAAAAGAAAATCACAAGCGGCTGGATTTGCTCTTTGTAGAAGAAAGAAATCATTAGTTTATATGAAAAAAAATGTCCTCGTTGCTGTTCTGGTCACCGGTCTGTGTGTCATGGCTTTGGTCATAGGTATCAAAATTGTGAGCGCAAGTCTTACGGTAAATACGAATGTCGCGTCACTCGAGGCTCAGAAGGCTTTGGCAAAAACTCAAAGCTCTCTGCAGGCAAGTTTTAATAGGATTTCTACCGGAATGCGACTCAACTCGGCAAGTGACGATGCTGAGGGACTCGCAATCTCAGAAAACCTAAGGGCTCAAATTAATGTGCTTAAACGATCAATGCGGAATGTTTCGGAGGGCGTGAGTCTGCTTCAAATATCAGAGGAAGCGTTTACCGGAGTCTCGGACATTTTAACAAAGATGGATGATACTACGGGAGGATACGAAGAATTACTTAAAGAATTGGCGCAGATCAATAAAAAAATAACAACGAAAGAGGACTCATTAACGAAAGTTAAATTAATCAACAAACCGGTTAGCGATATCATAAAAGACGCAAAAGAGGCTTTGACTAAAAAAACGCTTACCAAAAAACAACGTCGTGCAAAAATTGACGCTGCTCTGATTCAGATCGAAAAGCGCAAGAAGGATGTTATCCTTTATGCCACGAGTGTTGATAAGGCTGGAAGAAACACGATTTTATCTGCGGAAGCGGCGTGGGATATGTATTCTCGGTAGCAGCCGCCTACCAAGCCGCGTCTTGGTTTAAGTCACTTTTATCTTAGTCGCTAAAATTTCAAGCAAATTCTGCACATTTTTTTGCGCGCTGATTTCGTCTTTGCTTTCCACAAATTTTTGCCACAGAGCCAAAATGTCGTTGTCGTTCAGATTTCTAACGGCTGTCTCAAGTTTTAACCTTGTCTCAAAGTCAATTTCGCCTTCGGCTTTTAATACTTTATCAATAAAGTATTTGTTAAAGTCCAAAATCTTTTCATTCATGGTTTGAGTTTTTACGCGCAATTGTTCGTTGTACAATTCTTTTTTCATAGAAAAATACCGCCAACCAAAAAACAGATTTCCTGATATTAAGAGTAGAACGGCAACCGTCAGAAGTGTTTTTCGATTTAGCATATATTTAATTGATTATGGGTTAATTATTTATAAATTTTTGCCTGAGGGATCTGCGTCTGATTTTGTAGAAATTATAAATTGTAAGTAGGACTACAATTATCAGTAAAATGGTTTTCCAGTCAAGAGCATGTAACCACCAATATTTGGTTTTTAATTCAATATTTTCATGGACGCCGTTTCCCACTGTGACACTAAACGCTTTACCTTCATATAAAGGATATCCGGGTGCCTCAACTTTTATGTGATATGCCCCTTCGGGAACCAAGAATGAATATCTACCTGTATTATCGGTGATTTGCGGATTTTCTTGTTGAAATTCCTTTGCCGACCATAATTCATACTGTTTTGTCTGTGTATTCAGCCAATAAATAGACACAATAGCTCCGGGAATGCGAGTTTCTTTCTCGCCGGTTTTTTCATAAATATATCCCTCGGGATCAACCACGGTAATCAATCTGATTTCTTTGGATCCCAATGCCGGATTTTTATAATCCATTACCGTTATAATTTCATATTCGCCTTCAACCACCGGCATTTGAATATTAGCGGTATAAATTCCATCGCCATCCGAATCCATATATTCAAATTCCAAGAGTACTAATCTTTTCTCAATATTTAACGGTTCTTCGTGGGGTTTTGAAAAAGAAGGATCTGCAAACAATACCGATGCAGATAAATCTTTTAGATTATAATCTTTCAGGCCGAGCCATGGCGAGGCATCCTCTAAAGAAGTGGCGTTGGACGTTTTTCTTTTTCCTCTTAAAACAATATATCCTTTTACTCTTTTAACAGGTTGATCCGGCTTAACCATCATCTCCATAGGTTTGCCGGCAATAGTGGTTATTCTTTGTTGGACATCTCCTTTTTCAGTAACCGTTAAAACTATATTTAAATCAATTAATTCGTTGCCCCCCTTGGCAAAAACAATTTCAGAAGGCATTTGCTGTTTCATCTTTGGCGTGAACTTGGCTAATGGCAGGCCTGGCGACAAAGCAAACTTCCCCACATGTATGTCTGTTGACGGTAAAGTTGACACTCTTTGAGTTAATCCCGGCAGGACTAACTTTGTGGCCATTAATCTTTCCAAGTCTGTGAGTTTTGAGATGCCAACTGCGCTAAGAGTTTTTCCAATTTCCGGAAATTTTTGAGCTAAAATTATCATTTCTTCCGGCAATGGAGCTAGAGCAAACTTCTTAATCGGATTTGCAGGAATCAAATGCCAATCAGACTGAAACGCCGGAGGTGTTTTTTTAGACACCAATTTCTCTATGGGAATTAATAGTTGAGGTTCAGGTAACTGTTTTGGAGGATTTAAAAGTTCGGCTATTTTCCCAATAATAGGTATTTTCTCCAAAAAGGGCTTCTCTTCCGGTATCTCTTGCGGTATCTCTTGGGTCACAAGCGGTGTCACCGGTATTATTGATTGAGGCTCTTTTTGAGGAGTCTCTTTCTTGTCGGGCTGTTCCGAAGGTTGTTCAGGAGGTAAAACCTTCTTTTTTCTATCCGTTTTTCTATCCGTTTCTTTCTCCGGTATTTTCTCCGTCAGTGTTTCTTTAGGAGTTATCTCCCCCGTTGTGGTTGTGGGTTTAGTAATGCTGAAGCCTCCTCCTCCTCCCACAACCGTGGGTACGGCCGCAACTTCGTCTCTCGCACTCTGCGGTCGCCAATCAGTTTTGACTTTATAATTAACTGTTCCGCAAGTACTTGTATTTAAACAATTTAAAGAAATCCATCCGGTATTTTCTCCCCATGCGTACCCTGTGAATTCACCGCTGGAATTAATACTTACACCTCCACCGGTTGGATTGAAATTGACCCATCCGACGTTCTCTCCCCATGCATAGCCGGTTACACTGCCAGCGGCACTATTAGAAACTTTATAATCAACTGTTCCGCAAGTACTTGTATTTGAACAATTTAAAGAAATCCATCCTGTGTTTTCTCCCCAAGCATACCCTGTTAACTCAGAATCTGTAACATGCACCTCGCTTTTGCTTGTACCAAAATTAATCCATCCGACGTTCTCTCCCCATGCATGTTGATAGGCAACGCCGTCTATATCAGCCAAGATGGTGCCGTTTGTGACGGATGTTAATAGATATTTACCGTAAGGGCCAAGAAACACACTAAAAACTGCGGTTAAAGCTATCACTAGAATAATAATTGTAATTTTTTTTCTCATGGGCGGAAGACGCCACGGACTTTGTAAGTATTGGTGACGATATCACCGTTAGTGTGCATGGAACATGCTGAAAAGCCGGCCATTTGTGCATTGTAGTAGTGGTGAAGCTCAGAAAGCCACTCATAAACACCACTATTGGCCAAGTCCAAGAACTCATCCGTCCTACCTACCTGACCCCCAAAATTGCCATAGGATTTATCGGCTGTGGAGCTCCCGCTGGTGCTTTCATAATTAGAACCGCCATCCTTGTAGCCGCAAAAGCCAAAAAAGTCGCCGGATGTCGGCAATCTTGTACCTTTCCAATTCTTCAGAACTTCATGTGTTAGTGGACCGTTATTGCCGTTTAATTGATCGTTAACATCGCCGTCAATACTGGTTCCCGGATTATAATTTGCATGCGGAATAAGATAAACGATTGCGAATGTGGAGCCAACAGTTGGTATTCCTCCCGTCCAATTATCCACTGCAAAGGTAATCACTGTTGCTGTATTGCTCTCAATTCGGCTCCAGCCACCGGAGCCCGTACCGCCGGTAATAAGCACTTTTTGCCCAACCCATGCGTTGGTGCTTAAGGAAAGCGAGGAGTCGGTGATGGAAGTGGTGGATGTGCCGGTCGCTGTGCCCGTGATGACTGCGCGGCTTGCTTCAGTGGGAAGCAAATCGCGTGTGCCGTCATAGCAATCGGTAGTGGCCAAGGCAATGATGCTGCTGCCAGCTTGCGTCGTCGTCGGGAAAGAACCCCAGCTCACTGTGCCATTTAAGGCGTTGCTCCCCGCCACACATGCCCAGTCACCGATCCAAGAATTGTCGTAAAGATCGAAACCGTCACTATCAATAAGAAAAGTCGAGTTCAAGTCAGGCGTGCCGCAATTTGAAGCGTAGGCGGAAGAAAGCCACGAACCATACACGGTAACGGTGTCGGTTGTGTTTGATTTAACAACACCCCAGCAGCCGACGGCTGTGCCGGCACTTATTTTAACGACCATATTGACGTAAGCGTTCGCGGTCATGGCCGTGCCGTCCGTGTCAGCAATTGTAGTTGCACTTCCCCCTGTTGCAGTTCGGCCACTAATGGGTACTCCTGCTACCAGTTGTGGACCATTCCAAGTAGTAGCGGTCACCGTAGTCGTTTGGACGCAAATACCGTCTTCGGGGTCAGTGGTGTCACCGTCGCCATTAGCGTCGGCAAACCAATACCAGTTGTTGCTGTTTTGGGCATCGCAAATGGATTGAGTCATAGCGGTGCCTGTCCACCCCGTGCCCGGATAGCCCGAATAGCTGCCGGCTTTACCAAATATCGTTACTCCGCTTTTGATATTGCCAACAACCAAATCGGCATCCACTGCCGAAAGCGTGGTGGCCGCGTAGCTGCCGGCGTTAACTATCTCATCTCCTGCAGAAAGACTTTGAGCGGCAACAGTTCCCGTAACCGGCGCTCCATCTACCCAGGCAATTTTGCCGGAAAGAATGTCGGTGGCTGCGGCATCTCCGGAATCCGTTATACACCACCGGTTGTTTCCGCTGCCATCTCCGTCGTACGTCGTGCTCACCAAATTGTCCGCCCCCGTGAAGGTTGCAATGTTACATGCGAGGTTTAGTGTTCCGGTATCCAAATCCCAGTCTCCGGTCAGATTAGCAGTTTTGCCATAGAACACATCTGCGACTGCAGCTGTTCCCGTTCCGTTTGGGGTCAACGTGCCTGTAACTCCCAAATATGGGGTTCCCGATTTAATAGTACTTTCCACCATTGTGGGAATGGCGTCATATATTTGAGTGAGAGTGTAGAAAGAACTAGCGGGAAGAGCCGATGGGAAAAAATTATGATTTTCTACTGTAGCCGCCGCATTGGTTGTAAGCCTGGTATAAATATCGGAAAGCGTATAGCTGGTTGCGGCGGGGGTTGCAGAAGGGTTCAGCGAACCGGCATGCACAAGTCCAAACACCAGTAAAAAAGAAATAAGACCGGGGAGAAATGTTTTTACTAAATAAAGAATTTTCTTCATAACATTTTGCATATTAAAATTTTTATTAAGGATTGTAAAGGTCAAGATTATTGAGCCGCAGTTTTATTCCAGAACTTGTGCACACTCACGCACCGTTGAAACTCCGCAAAAAGTATGCTAGCCTTTCTAGTACGAGTACGCGATTTTTGTTTATTTTAAGCCATTTTTGATCATGAAAAATTCCATAGTAGTTAAGGGCGCGCGCCACCATAACCTCAAAAACATCACAGTTGAGATTCCGCGCAACAAATTAACAGTCATTACCGGGCTTTCCGGTAGCGGAAAATCCTCGCTGGCATTTGATACCATTTACGCCGAAGGGCAGCGCAGATATGTGGAAAGTTTGTCCACTTATGCGCGGCAATTTTTGCAGCTTATGGAAAAACCGGACGTGGATTCCATAGAGGGACTTTCTCCGGCGATTTCGATTGACCAAAAAACCGCGCCGCGAAATCCGCGTTCCACGGTTGGAACTGTCACAGAAATTTATGATTATTTACGCTTAATGTTTGCCAAAATCGGGCATCCTCATTGCAGCAAGTGCGGCAAGACAATTGCGCGTCAAACGCCGAGCCAAATTGTGGAAATCATTTCAAATATGCCCGAGGGTAAAAAAATTATTCTACTTTCTCCTCTTGTACGTGACCGCAAAGGCGGCCACCAAAAAGTTTTTGAAAAAATTAGAAAATCCGGTTTTGTGCGCGTGCGCGTGGACGGTGAAATTTATTCAATCGTTGATGTACCGCCGCTGGATGAAAACAAGAAACACTCGATTGAAATTGTGGTTGATCGCTTGGTAATCAAGGATTTTAAGAGGGGGGTAAAGAAACTTTCATCGGGACAGGAGATTGAGCTGCCAAATCCGGCGCGAACGCGCTTGGCAGATTCAGTGGAAACTTCGCTCAAATATGGTGAAGGTTTGCTTATGGTTTTGGATCATGTGGAGACGAGGATCACACTTTTCTCGGAGAAATTTTCTTGCCCCGATTGCGGTGTGAGCCTGCCGGAAATTTCTCCACGCAGTTTCTCTTTTAATAGTCCGCACGGAGCTTGTCCGGATTGCCACGGTCTTGGCACCAAACTGGAAATTGATCCGGATCTTGTGATGCCGAATAAAAAATTAACGCTTGCCGAGGGCGCAATCATGCCGTGGTCTGCAACGACTTCACATCTCTCTTGGTACAACAAGGTTTTGGAAAAAGTGGCTAGGGGAAACGGATTTTCAATGCATACTCCGGTTAAAGAACTTTCACCGGAATCGTTAAAGGTGATTTTTTATGGAGATACCGGGGCAAAATACGAAGTTCCATTTGGAGATGCGGACTCCAGCTTTCAAGGCACATATTCCACAACTTTTGAGGGTGTCATAAATAATTTGGAACGCCGCTATATGGAAACGGATTCCGATTATATTCGCAAGAAAATTGAGCAGTACATGAGGATTTTGCAGTGCCCGACTTGTAATGGAAACCGTTTGAAGCCGGAAATCTTAGCCGTGAAAATTTGCGATAGATCCATTATTGAAGTCACGAAACTTTCTGTTGTGCGGGCCAAAGATTTTTTTGACAAGATGGAGTTAAGTCCGATGGAACAAGAAATTGCGCGACTAATCTTGCATGAAATTCGCAACCGTCTGCAGTTTTTGGAGGACGTGGGTTTGAGTTATTTAACGCTTGATCGTGCGGCAAACACGCTCTCCGGAGGTGAGGCGCAACGCATTCGTTTGGCTACGCAAATCGGTTCGCGGCTGAGCGGAGTTATTTACGTTTTGGACGAACCATCAATCGGCCTGCACCAAAACGACAACAAGAAACTGATAAAAACTCTTTTTGATCTGCGCGATTTGGGAAACAGCGTGATTGTGGTTGAACATGACGTGGATACAATGCTTTCTTCAGATTATATTTTGGATATTGGACCGGGCGCCGGCAAATATGGAGGAGAGGTAGTCGCTGCCGGAACGGCGCAAGAAATCATGAAGAATAAAAACTCCGTAACAGGTCAATATTTGGCGGGAATCAAAAAAATAGAAGTGCCAAAAGAACGCAGAGAAGGAAATGGAAAATTTCTGAGAATTATCGGTGCTCGCGAGCATAACCTCAAAAATTTAACCGTGGAATTGCCGCTCGGAACTTTTATTGGAATTACGGGAGTTTCCGGGTCGGGAAAGTCCACGCTCATAAACGATATTTTGGTTAAGCGGGTCATGCAGGAATTGCACGGATCAAATTCCCAACCCGGCGCGCATGATTCGGTAGATGGGCTGTGGCATCTGGACAAAATAATAAATATTGACCAGTCGCCAATCGGGCGCACGCCGAGGTCAAATGCTGCAACTTATACGGGAGTTTTTACAGATATTCGAGACATGTTTGCCGGTACGCCGGAAGCCAAAATGCGCGGATACAAAGCCGGCCGCTTTAGCTTTAATGTTAAAGGCGGGCGCTGTGAAGAATGCGCCGGCGATGGACTCAAAAAAATAGAAATGCACTTCTTGCCTGATATTTACGTGACTTGCGAGGCGTGCAAAGGGCGCAGATACAATAATGAAGCTTTGGAAATAACTTATCGCGGCAAAAATATTGCGGACGTTTTGGCGATGACAGTGGCAGAGGCTCTGGAGTTTTTCGAAAATATCCCTTCAATTAAGCAAAAAATGGTTACGCTTTCTGCCGTGGGTTTGGATTATTTACACTTGGGACAATCGGCCACGACGCTTTCCGGAGGTGAAGCCCAGCGCATAAAGCTGGCTACGGAACTTTCAAAACGCGCCACAGGTCGCACGCTTTATATTTTGGACGAGCCAACGACCGGTTTGCATTTTGATGATGTAAAAAAATTGCTCCACGTTTTGCAAGAATTGGTGGAGCGTGGAAATACGGTTCTCACAATAGAGCACAATTTGGATGTTATAAAATCCGTGGATCACATAATTGATTTGGGGCCGGAAGGAGGGGATCGTGGTGGAGAAATTGTGGCCACGGGTACACCGGAAGAACTTATACTCGTAAAGAAGTCGCTGACCGGGCAGTGGCTAAAGAAGGTGATTTAGGTTTTTTTACACTATCCCCGGCGGCGGCGGAAACGGCATATTTCTAGTTGGCACTATTGGTGGTGGAGGCTGTGGAGCCGTTTGCGGTGGGAATTGAGGCGGAACAGGAATAGTTTTTGGCTGCGGAATAGGCATCGAGACCCCCGCTATTGGAGGCGTAAATGGCATTACTGGCGTAGCAGGTGGAACTGGAGCTGTTCGAGGTGCCATTTGTATTGGCATTGGAGGAGTAGGCGCAGGTTTAGCAACCACCGGTTCCGGCGGTAGAGTTGGCGCAGGCGGTATTACAGGTGTCGGAGTTGCCACTGGAATTGGCGGTTTAGGCGCAGGAGCCACTGGAGCCGGTGCTGCTATTGGAGCTGGTGTCACCGGGGCTTGCACCGGAGTCACCGGTTTCTCCTCAACCGGAATCCTTAACCTCTGTTTTTGCGCATCGCGAATTCCTGCGACGACCATTTGTTCAACTTCTTGAATTGATTTACCAAAAACTTTAAATCCGGCGGCCTGCATATGTCCTCCGCCGCCAAAAAGCGCGGCGAGTTTGCTGGCATCAATAGTAGGAGTCAGAGTTCTAATACTGCCGGAAACTTCTTGCTGGCCTTTTTCTTTTAACAAAAAGATAACTTCGGTATTTGGCGCGTTGCCCATGAGTTCGTCAATCACGCCTTCTGTTTCATCCGGCGAGCCACCAATTTCTGCAAAATCCTTTGCGGTCAAAACAGACCAGACGAGCCTGTGCTGTTCATCATATTGGATTTTTGTGAGCGTGCGGCCCCACAGACGAAGCGTGGAAAGTTTCTTTGTTTTGTAAATATTTCTAATAATTTCTTGCTGGCGAGCGCCGTAGCCAATCAATTTTGCTGCGACAGCAAAAGCGTCCGGCGTCGTATTTGGATTCTGAAAACTTCCCGTATCCGTGATGAGTCCGGCGAGAAGTAGCGTGGCAATATCCGCATCCATCAAGTTTTGGCCAAGCTCTTCTATAAGCGGCATAACGAGCGTAGTTGTAGAAGAAGCCATTACATCAATGTGGTTGATTTTCCCAAAAGAATTATTGCTCGTGTGGTGATCTATATTTATAACCGGCACCAAATGAAAGAGCTCGGTAAAATTTTCATAAACTTTTTTAAACTGAGATGGATCGGCTGCATCAACGGTCACTATGCAATCAAACGGCGCGCCGCCTTCAGAAAAAGAAACTTGTTCCTTTGAAATCTTTCCCTTTTTTGGAGTGATGAAAATATTTACTTTGTTGCCCTGAATCTCGTGGCGAATATTTTCCGGCGGCAAATCTCTACAATCAATTGTCACAATAAAATCGCGCACAAAATCCAAATCATGCGAAATAACAGAAACTTCAGGCAAGAAGCTGTAATTTTCCGGAATAGCCTCTTCTGCTATTATCGTCACCGTTTTTCCAAGTTTTTTTAGAGCCAAATAAAACGCGAGCGCGCTGCCTATGGAATCCGCATCAATCGGCGACGATGGCAGCACCAGTACGTTTTTTGCCTTTTTGAGAAGAGACAAAATATCTAGTTGTACTTGTGAAAGTGGCATTTTTATTTGGTAAGTATCTCTTAATTATAAAACAAATTACCGATTTAGTCAACGTATCGCAGTGATATCAAGGGGGTTAAGATATCTCACTTTACCTTATTTAACAACTTCAAAGTCCTGGATTTTTAACTGTATCTTTTTGTTACCGCGCCAGGTGTCTTCTTCTATTTCACATACCAAGTCCAAGTATTTTGCATCCTGGAGCTTTCCAGAGAATTCACCAAGCCTAAAACCTATACAATCAATAACACTGCCGTTTGCCTGAACTTTGAGTTTTAGATGCTGTTTTTCTGCGCCGACAGTGCTTTTTTCTAAGACCGGAACATTGCGACAAACAAAGGCTGGGACGACGTTTCCTTTACCAAAAGGCTCAAACCACCGCAGCATCTCAATTGTTTTCATGCTGATATCCGTGTGGTCTATTTCACATTCCGTTTCCAAAATTGGTTTGCAGTCTGCGGCGCTTAAAAGTGATTTTACGTGCGCGCTGATGCGTTTAGAAAATTCTTTTAATTTTTTTCGCGGGAGATCAAAGCCGGCTGCCGCACCGTGTCCGCCAAAATGAGTTAATAAATCTTTTACACTCGCCAACACTTCCACAATGTTTATTGCCGGAATTGAACGGCAAGAACCAACAAAAGTATCTGAGCGTTCTTCCATGGCGATCACGGGTCTAAAATATTTTTCGGCGATTTTGGCTGCAATAAGCCCAATAATGCCGCCGTGGAATTTTGGATGAGAAATAATTATGATTGGTTCTTTGCATTTCGCGGCCGCGATTACGTCTGCGATTTCCATCAAATCGCTCATCATTCGCTGGCGTTTTGCGTTGAGTTGCTCGAGTTGATTTGCCAAAAGTTCGCTGTGTTCTTCACTTTGAAGCAGGAGTTTGAGAGCGTGTGATGGATGCGAAATTCTGCCCGCCGCGTTTATGCGTGGGCCGAGCAAAAATCCAATTGCGTGAGCGCTAACTTTTCCTTTTATGCCGGCGGATTCTTTTAAGCGCGAAAGTCCAGGCCAGCGCGTATTTTCCAAAACTTTTAAACCTTCTTTTACGATGTAGCGATTTTCGCCAAGTAGCGGACCCATATCCGCAATTGTGCCCATACAAGCCAAATCCAGCAGTTTTGAGAGCTCTTCTTCCGGTTCTTTTAAGCGGCGAGCAAAAAGCGCTTGAGCCAATTTAAGCGCAACTCCGGCGCCTGTTAATTCCGCAAACGGATATTCGCTGCCGGGAAGTTTTGGATGCAAAATCGCAAATGCGTTTGGAATTTTTTCCGGCACAGTGTGGTGATCGGTGATGATGATGTCCACGCCAAGTTTATTTGCCAACTCAACTTCATTAAAACAAGAAATGCCATTATCAACAGTAATCACAAGTTTCACGTCGAGTTTTGAGAACTCTTTTATGAATTTTTCACGCAGGCCGTATCCGTCTTCGATGCGATGTGGAAGCCGATAAGACACCGCCGCTCCAAGTTTTGTGAGCGCACGCATCATAATTGCGCATGCCGTGATTCCGTCCACGTCATAATCTCCAAAAATCATCATGCGTTCTTTTTTTTCGATCGCCGTGCCAATGCGCAAAACCGCGCGTTCCATGTCTTTCATCAAAAACGGATCGTGAAAATCGCGCTCGGCATTCGGGTTCAGGAACTTTTCAGCATCAACGTCGCCCTCAATCCCACGATTCGCAAAAAGTTTTTTCATCAGCGAAGCGCTTTTGTCTTCGTTTTTTAGTTTCCAAATTTTGTTTAAAACTGACATGAGTTGCGGCGTCAATTTAGCAGCTTTGGCGCATTAGTCCTATTGATTTTTTGGGAGAAATTGTTATAATTGCTTCGAATTAACCCTGAGAAGTTCGATGATGCCCAACAGCAACGCTGTGGCCGAGAGCACAGCAGGGTTTTTTGTCAGTATAATCCACTAAATCGTGAATGTTTTGTCAAAAAAATAACTACACGCGAATCATATTGAAAATTTTACTATGCTTACTTTTTGGCTTTAAATAAACGGTTGAGGTTGCTAGTATGTATCGCGCGGAAAGATCTCTATTGTTTAATTTGGATATACTCTCATGGGAGAAGAAACAGTTTCTTCAATTAGGAGGTACTATGATCAACAAACGGGTGAAATACCATCCGGAACAGGTTTAGCCTGGTATCTTGGACGGGATCAATTGCATCCATCGATGGTAGATGATGAGAGAATATGGAACAGTCAACGAGGATGGCTTGAAGGTGCTAAACAAACGGTGAAAGATTTAATTAAACGTTTAGGGATTAAAAAGGAGCATCTTGTTTTAGATGTTGGTTCAGGAATTGGAGGTGTTGGAAGAATTGTGGCTGAAGAAACAGGTGCAAGGGTAATTGAGCTCAATATAAGTAGAATCCAGCTTGCAACCAGCAAAATGTTATCGCATGTTGATTTGAATGCCGAATATGGAAGAATAAAACATCTTCAAGCAAATGGGTTGGACATGCCGATTAAAGCTGGTTCGGTAGATAGAATTATTTCAGTTAACATGTTTTATCATTTTTCAAATTTGAAAAATGCGATTCGGGAATGCTCTAGGGTATTGAAGAGGGGGGGAAGGCAGGGATCGATGATTGGTTCTTAACACAAGGAGCGACTTCTGGAGTACAGGATAGATTGAGAATAGAATGGAGTTCTCCTGAGGGTTTTCACAGATATGACGAATTGGTTAACGAGTGTAAACAGGCGTGCTTAAAAATTGTTGAAGAGGTCGATTTAACAGAAGCAGGGAAGAAATTTATCAACCAAGATTATTTCGGAAAGGCTTTTGATCGCGACGTCACGCCAGCAGTTATTGATAATTTTGCAAGAATCTACCGATATGAAGGTTATCAACCTGAACATTCAAAACAAGCGGCAGATGAATTGAAAAACGCCGTCATGTTCATGGGTGATTTATATCGAAGTGGCGATGCTGTTTATAAACAGCTTGTGGTTGAGAAGGAGTAAATGCTTTGATTTTTGCTTCAATAAGTTTTTTTGTATCTTTTGATTGATTCTTTAGATTGGAGAGATGCGAAAAAGAAATCGGTTCTTTTAGTTCATCAATTTCCCAAGTTGCACGACGAAAATTCCAAATTTTTCGTAGGTTTTCTTCATTAAGTTCCATCTCGTAAATTTTTAAAAACATTTCTGTGCTTATTTGTTTATTAATCTTCAAATGCGATTCGGGTATAAAGCGTTTAATGCGATAGTCAACTCCGTTTTCAATACAAGCATTTTTAATCATTCTTCCAATTTGTGCCCAATGGTTATTTTTTGGTTTTTCTAAATTTCCATATAACTTTCGATATTTCTCCAAAAGTTTTAGGTCATACTCTTTGAGTGAATTATAAAAGATTGATTTCTGTCCAGGCAGGAGTGTAAGTCCACCACCTATTACAAACTGCCCCCCGTTTTCTCTTGTTAGTTTCACGATCTGTTTAAGTTCTTGATTATTATCGTTGATTCCAGGCATAACAGGCATGAGGGAAATCCCCGTGTAAATCCCTGCATTATTAATTTTTCTCATTGCTTCAAATCTTCTTTCTATTGTTGACGCGTTTGGTTCAAAGAAATTGCGATAGTTTCTTGATGATGATTTTGCAATGCTGAAAACAACTCCAACCCAAGATTTTTTCGCAAGCTCTTGCATAATGTCGAGATCTTGCAAAACAAGGGCAGATTTGACAACTATTAAGACGGGGAATCGATGTTTTAGACAAATTTTAAGAAGTTTTCTTGATAGGTGAAGTCCTGATTCTGCAGGTTGATAATCGCCGAGAGTTATGATGTCAGGCACAGCATTCTCAAGTTCTTTGTCTAAAATCTCAGCAGAGTTGATTTTGTATTGAATTAATTTTGAAAAATTGTTTCTCGAATCATTTCTCTTTGAAAGCCCATAAATATTGGCTCGAAGGAAACAATACGTGCACCCATATGAGCAGCCCATGTATGGTTGTGCTGAATATTTTGACCAAAACCATCCACCGTCGACGTGTGGATGAATTTGTAAAACCTGTTTTGCTTTTATTGGCTGAAGGTGAAACATGTTATGTCCAAAAATTTCGATTATAAAATATTGTTAAATCCGGAGGGGTCTATCGCCAGATTGTGGGCGTTTATCTTCGGACAAACACGGAAACATCCTAGATTTAAAAGCGAAAAATCGGAAGAATTTTTGTTTGACCTCAGAGCCAAATTACATCCACATCCTTTTTAAACCACGTCATCTGGCGTTTTGCAAAATTGCGGGTATTTATTTTTAAAAGTTCGCGTGCTTCGTCAAGAGTGAGCGTGCCGTCCAAATATTTAATAATCTCCGCGTAGCCAAGCGAACGCATGCTTTGTATGTCGCGATTAAATCCCATCGCCAAAAGTTTTTTTGTCTCCTCAATTAAACCATTTTTATCAATTTGCTCGTCCACGCGCGCATTAATTTTTTCAAATAAAACTTCGCGCGGAGGTTTTAGGCCAAGCATTAGGCATTCATATTTCGGCGCGGCCTTTTGATCATTTTTTCCTTTGCCGGTTGCCATAAAGATTTCCAGCGCGCGCACAACGTATGGGATATTATTTGGATGAATTTTCGCTGCGCCCGCAGGATCCAGTTTTTGCAGCTTGTCATAAAGCGCTTGTTTGCCATCTTTTGCAAGCTCCGCCATAATTTGCGCACGAATATTTTTGTCTTCTTTTGGAATTGAAAAGTTTTGCGTAATCGCCCGAATATAAAGTCCGGTGCCGCCAACGAGCATCGGCAAATTCCCGCGCGCCCAAGTTTCATCAATTTTCTCTTCCGCCAATTTTTTAAAATCCGCCACGGTAAATCGTTCGTCAGGATTTACGATGTCCAGCAAGTGGTGCGGCACACCCTCGCGCGCCGCCACCGGGATTTTGTCCGTGCCAATGTCCATATGTCTATACACTTGTCTACTGTCCGCAGAAATGACTTCTCCATGCCACGTTTTGGCAAGCTCAATAGACAAAGCTGTTTTGCCGGAGGCGGTGGGGCCAAGCAGAACAAGAAGCGGTCGGACGCCGATTTTCTTTACGCGGTCCAGAAAATCGGAAATAACCTGATTTGCGTCTATTTTGTCCATTTTTCGTCGGAATTATACTATAAAAGGCAAAAAACTATTGACTAGCGTACGCACGCTACATATAATGCCCCCGCTGTCTGAGACCGCAGGCCTCCGAGAGAAAACGGAAATAAGCCCTGCCGAGAACGCCATAGCCCGAAGGGCAAGCCCTAGGGCGGGTGCCATCCCCAAGCAGGGGTGGCCGAAGGCGCAAAGCGAACTTTCACAAGCCTGAGAAGTGAAGGGAGTACTCGATCTCAGACAATCGGGTATTTTTTAATTCATAACATATGGCAGTCACAAAGCAAAAAAAGGCAGAAGTGCTTGCGGAGCTGATAAAAAACTTTGAGGGCGCAAAATCGGTCGTCTTCAGCCAGTACCAAGGCACAAACGTAAAAAACATGCGCGAACTGCGAAAACGTCTTTTTGCGCAGGATATTTCCTTTCAAGTTGCTCGTAAAACTCTCATGAAGTTGGCGGCAAAAAAGATAGGACTTGCGGAAATTCCGGACGGGTTTATGGAAGGTCCAATCGGACTTGCATTTAGCCGCAAAGACGAAATCGCTCCGGCAAAAATAATTCATGAATTCAACAAAGTTGCCGAGACGGTGAAAATTACCGGCGCACTTTTTGAAGGAAAATTTATTGACGCGGAGGCGGCAAAAACAATTGCAGTTTTACCAAGCAGAGAAGTTTTATTGGCAAGGTTGGTTGGTTCCATGAAATCGCCGATTTATGGCTTCTATTCGGTACTTCACGGCATTCTGCGAAACTTCGTTTATGCACTTTCCGAAATTCAGAAAAAGAAACCCACGCCCGCAGCGTAGCGAAGGGCGCTATATTTTAGCAATAACCGGCGGTGTAAAAATTAGCATCGCTTTTGATACCTACTTAAACAATATAATTTTAACCCCAAACTCATATGTCTACACTCAGTGCTGATGCCCAAAAAATTCTTGAGGCTGTCGAAAAACTTTCAGTCATGGATCTCGCAACATTGGTAAAAGCTATGGAAGAAAAATTCGGTGTTTCTGCCGCAGCTCCGGTCGCTGCCGCTGCAGCTCCAGCCGCAGCAGGTGTCGCAGCTGAAGAGGAAAGCGGAAAAGTAAACGTTGTCCTAGTTGATAGCGGTGCTCAAAAAATCGGTGTCATCAAAGTAGTTCGCGAGCTCACGGGTCTTGGTCTAAAAGAGGCAAAAGACTTAGTTGACGGCGCTCCAAAGCCAGTAAAGGAAGGCGTTGACAAGAAAGACGCAGAAGAAATGAAGAAAAAATTGGAAGCTGCCGGTGCAAAGGTAGAATTCAAATAACACGCCGAAGCCCGAGGGGCGAAGGCGAGCTAAGGCGGGTGCCATCACCAAAGCGGGTGCGGCCGCTTCAAAAAAAACCGCCGAAGTAAAATCTCGGCGGTTTTTTTCATTTCAATCTTGTGCCCGGGCACAAATATTGCAAGTTTGGCCGTTGCGATAATTGAAATGTCCCGCGTAATCTGGTCGCGCGACCAGGTTAGGCGAGAAATCCACAATACTGCAACTGTCCAGAAGCTGGCTTTGTTGGATAATCCGTGCCCGCGCACAAATAAAACAACTTAGCTGCAATCTGACAATTGGACCTTCTGTAGGCTTCATAAAGCCTTTTTTGAGGCTTAGCTAGGGGGTACGTCTACTGGGGTTGATTTTTAACCTGATTTGAGGTAAAATAATAAGATTTAAAATAAAACAAAAATGCCTGAAGAAACGAAACCAAATGCATCTCAAAATCCGCCCGCCGCAAATGGGAATGGCTCAACCGCCGCAAATGGCGATAATGCCAGCAAAGAATCCGGTACTTTTGCGATTAAAACTCCAACGGATCAGCCCAAGGTTAGCATCTTGCAAAGTTTGCTATCTGAAAGTACTCCGCAGGGGAGCGGAACATCAAAGCCGATGCCTTCACTCACCGGTCTGCTTGGACCAAAACCAACATTTTCCCAAACTGCCTTTGACGAGATAGAAAAACGCAGATTAAGGTTTATGAAAGCCGTCTTTAGGTTCTCAGTTTTGATAGGTCTGGGCGTATTCGGCTTTTTCTACACGCAACTGGATCCTAATTTTACATGGCTTGCAGACACTCTTGGGTCAAATGTGACCCAGCGCTTTGAGACCAGCAATACGGAGCTAAAAAAAATAAAAACCGATCTGAATATTATCAATTTCAGAACCGCAAAATATTGGCTGGATGAAATCAACAGTCAGATTGATCCGTTCATGGCGCAGGCCGAAATCGCTAAATCGCAATACTCCACTCAAAGTGCCAGGCAAAACGCCGAGTCAGAATTGCAAATTCTGGGAACTTCAATAAAAAAGGCTCTTGGTGAAGTTCAAAGAATCCTAAACCAACCGCTTGGCGTAGACACTTATTCCGTAACGCCTATCACTCTAGCTGAGCGCGAAAGCGAGTTTGAAAATCTACTTAAAGACGCTCTTGGAAAGCAAAAAGATGCGCTCACAGGCGACGTTAAATTGAACAAAGATGAAATACGGATATTTGATAACGTCATCAAATTTGTAGAAAATAAAAAATTCAAGGACTTTATTCGTTCGCAAGATTTGGCGAAAATTGCCGAAGCGGATTTTGCCTCACTGCTAACGAAAATTCGCGAGCAGGCCACCGATGAAATTTCTTCAATAAATAAAATTCGAAAAGCGCGCTTGGATTGGGCGCAAATGATACAAGACATTCACGGCGTTACACGGAAAGCGGATTTCTATTACGGCCAGGGCTTGTTTAAAACCGTTGGCGGCTTCTCATTTAATTCGTACATATTCAATTCCAAAGAGGGCAAAGTCACCGTAGGCGGCTCCACAAAGACATCCGACAGCAAGACCTTTAGCTTTATAGCAAAGCTCGTAGATAACATAGAAAAATCGCCGAAGTTTAAAAATATAGATTTTAGATCTTTTACAAAGAGCAGAGACGAAACGGGGGATTTCTCTTCGGTGATGAGTTTTAACTTTGAAATCCAAACCGGCGAGGATTCACGTGACGATATTCCACTAAGTAATTAAAACCATGACATCACCACAATCACTTCTCAGAACAAGCAATCTTTACCTCGCACTTGCGGTGGTGGCACTGGCTGCCACTCTCGGCATCGGTTGGCTTAAATTTAATGTTTTGCAAGCGGAGGAACAGGCCGTAACCGACAACGAATCGCGTCGTGGCGAAATGACCGATTCACTCACAAAGGCGGAAACGAGTTACAAAACTTTCGCAGAGCAGCGCGCTCAAAGAGATGCCGATTTCTCAAAACTTATCGCCGGCATTTTGCCGATGGATGAAAATTATACGGATTTAACAAGGGCGCTTGATGATTTTTTTGCCGAAAACGACAAGCCAAATAATCCGATTTTGCAGAGCAACCTTAGCTTTAGCAAGGGGGAGCTAGTGGTTTCTACGCCCGGAATCTCCGCACTGTCATTTTCGATGACCATTGAATCCACGCGTGATAATTTTTTTAAATTTTTGCAGTTCGTTAACGAATCCGGCTCGCTGGCAAACGGCAAGAGACTAATGGAAATCAATTCAATTAATCTCAGCTTCGTGAATGGCGGAGAGGTGGTGCAGGATTTGACTCAGAAAATAAATTTCACTGTGGGTATGACGGCTTATTACCAAACGCCAAAAGTGGCGAGATAAAAACAAAAATGACTTCTCATGGATCAAACAAAAATCCAACAGTTACAGGAAGCAATTCTAGCGGGCAATGTGCCGCAAATAGTGCTTGCCACGATTTCTTCCGCACTCGAAATGAGGGCATCAGATATTCATATTGAACCGGAAAGAAACACGACGCGCATCCGCTATCGAGTTGATGGCGTTCTTAGGCGCATAGTAGAATATCCGCCAAATATGCATCCGGCAGTGGTTTCGCGCATTAAAATCATGTCGAATTTAAAAATTGACGAGCAGCGAATCCCGCAAGATGGACGCACAAACGTGACCACAAAAGATAATCGAGAAATGGATCTTCGTGTTTCCACTTTTCCAATTGTGAACGGTGAAAAAATCGTAATGAGAATTCAAGATAAGTCGCGAAAAATTCCAACGCTTGAAGAACTGGGCATTTCCGGCAACAGTATGAAATATTTGAAGAAAGGTTTGGATGCTCCAAACGGAATTATTTTGACTTCGGGGCCTACGGGTTCCGGAAAAACCACAACCCTTTATGCCTGTATGAACATTTTGAACACGCCGGATGTGAACATTCTAACCATTGAAGATCCGGTTGAAATTCAGATGGAGGGACTTAATCAAAGCCAGGTACATCCGGATATAAATTATAGCTTTGCAAATGGACTCCGCACCGCTCTGCGTCAGGATCCGGATATCATAATGGTAGGTGAAATTCGTGATCGTGAAACCATGGATGTCGCCATAGAATCTTCACTTACGGGTCACTTGGTTTTTTCCACAATTCACACCAACAGCGCCGTTGAAACGCTCACCAGAATCTCAAATATGGAAGTGCCGGAATTTTTGATGTCTTCAACAATCAACCTCATTATTGCCCAGCGTTTGGTGCGCAAAGTTTGCACAGGTTGCAGGCAAGAATCTGCGCCGTCACCTGAGATTATGGAGAGAGTTAAGCGCGCACTCAAGTTCCTTCATCCGGATGAAATAAAGCTTTACGACCCGGCAGTTTTTAAAAATTTAAAGTTTTATGAAGGCAAAGGTTGCGATGCTTGTGGAGGCACAGGCTTTTTTGGCCGAGTTGGTATTTATGAAGTCATGTGGATGACCAATAAGCTCCGCAGACTGATTTTGGAGAAGGCAAACACAATGGAAATTGAAAAAGCCGCGTTAGAAAGCGGAATGGTCGGCCTTGAACAGTCCGGAATTTTAAAAGCGTTGATTGGAGAAACAACTTTATCGGAAGTCTACAGCGTGGCGCGCGAGTCAGAAGTGGAAGAAGAAGCGAGCGCCGGAAAAGAAGTCCAATTTAAACCTCAAACTAATGACTAAAAAAGCCCAAGACTTTTTGGTTGATTCCGCGTTGGGAGAAAAATCCTTCGATTTGAAGGCATCCGAATCCGGCGAAGAAAAAATCGTGCTTTCGATTGAAGAAGGCGCGGTGCCCGCTTCGCTTTTGAAAGAGACGAGTGAAAAAATGAAGAAGATTAAGGGTAAGGGACTGATGAAACAAATAGGCGATGCGCTCAAGTCTGCCGGTCAGCCGAACGCAAAAGATAAAGCCACTTTTTTTAGGTTGATGGCGATCATGATAAACGCGGGTATTCCGCTCATTAAATCGCTTGATACGATTGCGGATCAGACGGTGAATCAACACCTAAAAACTGCGATTTTTGAAATTGCTCGCGCGATTGAAAAAGGAACCACGCTTTCGGACAGTATGACCCATTACCCTGCGATTTTTTCCGAATCACAAATTGGAATGATTAAGTCCGGCGAGTCTGCGGGTCAATTAAACATAATTCTAAAGCAACTTGCCTTGGAAGTGGAAAAAACCGCGGCGATTCAACGAAAGATCAAAGGCGCAATGATTTATCCGTCGCTAATCTTTGTCGTAATGATAATTGTGGTTTCTGTCATGATGATTTTTGTGGTTCCGAAAATTTCCGAACTTTTTGCTCAGAGCGGAAAAGAATTGCCACTGCTCACAAGAATAGTCGTAGGTGCGAGTCAATTCATGATACAGAAGTGGGCAGTAATTTTTGGAGTTTTGCTCGGTGTGATTTTGGCCGCGACCGGTGCAAGCCGTACAAGGCAGGGCAAATACACGGTGGATTATTTGATTCTACATCTGCCTGCATTTGGTTCTCTGGTTCAGAAGTCAATTTTGGCGCGCTTTAGCCGGAATTTGGGCAATTTGCTCGTTTCCGGTGTGCCAATTATTCAAGGATTAAATATAAATGCCAAAGGTATTGGAAATGAAATATATAAACGCAGAATACTTTTGGCATCCGAAGACATTGCTCGCGGTATTCCGCTTGGAGAAAGTCTGCGTGACACGCCGGAGTTTCCGGACATGATGGTGCAAATGATTTCTGTGGGTGAACAGACTGCGCAGCTGGATAATATTTCCGTTAAAATTGCCGAATATTACGAAGACGAAGTGGACACGGCCGTTGCGGCGCTGTCAAAAGTGCTTGAGCCCGCGATACTTGTCGTTGTCGGTGGTGTTGTTGGCGCAATCGTTGGCGCCGTCATGATGCCGATTATAAATCTAACCGAACTCACAGGTGCGATATGAAAATCCGAAATACGAAATCGGATTTCACGTGATATAATTCACCTAATGTTGGTGGTGGCCGATTTGGCGCGGGTTCATTTGAACATTATTAAGAATG